>CBFGSA010000037.1:0-22182 GCA_965651365.1 uncultured Rhodanobacteraceae bacterium
TCGATCACGCCGTGGCTGATGCCGCTGCCGCCGTGGCTGGCCAGGCCGGACGGCTTGTCCACGACCAGAAAATTGCGGTCTTCGTGGATGATGGCCTGTTCGATGTTTTGCAATGCTTCGTCCGGTGGGCGCTGACTGCCCTCCGGTGCCGACTGGCGCACGGGAGGAATGCGCAATACGTCGCCCGCAGCCAGACGCCGGCTGGGCTTGGCGCGACCGCCATTGACCCGCACCTGACCGGAACGGCACAGCCGGTAGACCAGGCTGCGCGGCACACCCTTGAGCAAGGCGTGGAGGCAGTTGTCGAGGCGTTGCCCGTCCCGGTCCCGGCCGATGTCAATGTGTTGGACGCCGCCTGGGGCAGGCGCGGGAGTGCTTGTTTTGATTGGCATGGGGTTCGGTTCTTGTTACACTTCGCTGGCGTTATGCCGAGCTGGTTTTCAGTACCGGCGTCGGCGCCCTGCCCCGGTTCATCCGGGCGGATCACCCGGTCATTGTACCGATCGCGTCATCCACATGTCCGCTGGCCTTGGCAGGGCAGCAGCTTCCGGCACAACCGGCGCGCTGCTGCAGCGTGCAATCCCAACAATCACACCGTGGCAGCCTCGACACGCTGCGCGGTCATTGCCACCTCGGTGTGGCGCGATCCCCGGCCGGGCGCTTGAGTGCGCCGCCGCGGCGCGCGGCCCTCCGGGATGGCCGAGGAATAACAATGAAACGCATGTTGATCAACGCGACTCAGCGTGAAGAGTTGCGTGTCGCCATCGTCGATGGCCAGACCCTGTACGACCTTGACGTCGAAATCCCTTCACGCGAGCAGAAGAAAGCCAATATCTACAAGGGCCGCATCACCCGCGTCGAGCCCTCGCTGGAAGCCTGCTTCGTCGAATACGGCGCCGATCGCCACGGCTTTCTGCCGCTGAAGGAAATCTCGCACAAGTACTTCACCGACGGCATCGACCACCACAAGGCCGGCATCCGCGAGCTGATCAAGGAAGGCACGTCCCTGATCGTGCAGGTGGAAAAGGAGGAACGCGGCAACAAGGGGGCGGCGCTGACGACCTACATCAGCCTGGCCGGCCGCTACATGGTGCTGATGCCGCTGAACCCCAAAGCCGGTGGCGTGTCGCGCCGCATCGAGGGCGAAGACCGTCAGGCACTGAAAGCCGCCATGTCGCACGTCACCGTGCCCGACGACATGGGTTTGATTGTGCGCACCGCGGGCCTTGGACGCAACGCCGAGGAACTGCAGTGGGATCTGGATTATCTGCTGCAATTGTGGAAGGCCATCGACAAGGCTGCCAGCGAGCGCAAGGCGCCGTTCCTGATCTACCAGGAATCGAAGTTGTTCATCCGCGCCCTGCGCGACTACCTGCGCAACGACATCGGTGAAATCCTGATCGACGAGGAAACCCTCTACAACGAAGCGCACGACTTCATGCAGCAGGTCATGCCCAACAGCCTGCGCAAGCTGAAGCTGTACCAGGACACCACGCCGCTGTTCTCGCGTTACCAGATCGAATCGCAGATCGACCAGGCCTACGGCCGCGTCGTGCGCCTGCCTTCCGGCGGCTCGATGGTGATCGACCATACCGAAGCGCTGACCTCGATCGACATCAACTCGGCCCGTGCCACCAAGGGCAGTGACATCGAGGAAACGGCATTCAACACCAACCTCGAAGCCGCCGAGGAAATCGGCCGTCAGTTGCGCATTCGCGACCTGGGCGGTCTGATCGTGATCGACTTCATCGACATGGACGCCGGCAAGCACCAGCGCGCCGTGGAAGATCGCTTGCGTGATGCGCTGCAGCTCGATCGTGCCCGCGTGCAGATCGGGCGGATATCGCGCTTCGGCCTGCTGGAGATGTCACGTCAGCGACTGCGTGCCAGCCTTGGTGAATCGACCCAGATTGTGTGCCCGCGTTGCGACGGTCACGGCAGCATCCGCAGCATCGAATCGCTGTCGCTGTCGATTCTGCGCGTGGTCGAAGAGCATGCCATGAAGGACTCGACCGGTCAGGTGCTGGTGCAGGTGCCGCCCAGCGTGGCCAACTTCCTGCTCAATGAGAAGCGCGCCGCCGTGGTTGAAATCGAGATGCGCCACCAGACCCACGTGGTGGTGGTTGCCGATGACAAGCTGGTCACGCCGCACATGGAAATCTCGCGCCTGCGCAGCTCCGAGTTGGGCGAGCACAGCAAGCCCAGCTACGAGCGCCTGATCGCACCCGAGCCCACGCCGGTGCGCAAGATGGGCATCGAGGCCGGCTCGCATGAAGAGGCGGCAGTCAGCCGCATCACCCCGGCCCAGCCGGCCCCGCTGCATGTCGAGCCCACACCAGTCGACGAGCTTGTCCCTGCAGCCAAGGTCTCCGGCAGTGGCCTGCTGGCCCGGCTGGTCGGCTGGCTGAGCGGCAAGGATGCGGCGGACAGGAACACGGACGAGCGCAAGACATCGCGCTCGACTGGCAGCCGCAACAAGTCCGGCGGCCAGTCGCGTTCCGGCAGTCGCGGCGGGCGCGGCGACACGTCGCGCACTGGCCAGCGGCGCAGCAGCTCGCGTCAGGATGGTCGTGGCAGCAAGAGCCGATCCGGTGGTGGCTCCGGCAAGTCGCAGGACAAGCGCAAGTCAGGCAGCGGCGAGAAACGCTCCGGCAGCGCCAGGTCCGGCGGGCGCAGCCAGGCACGCAAATCTTCCGGGCGCGCCTCCGGCACAGACAAGCAGGGAGCACCCGCCAGCAACGAAAACGACAAGAATACGCAGCGCGGCAATGCGCCGACTGCGGCACCCGCGGCATCTGACGGCACGGACACGGCCAAGTCCCCTGCTCCGGCAACCAAGTCAGCACCCGCAGCATCCACCGCGAAGCCGGATGATGTGACGCAGACGCCTGCGAATGACCAGGCTGCGGCGGGCAGCAACGAGAACGCGAGCGCACAGGGCACCGGCAGTTCCGGCAATACCGAAGGCGGCGGCGACAGCAACAAGAGCGGTCGTTCGCGTCGTCGCGGTCGTCGTGGTGGCCGCCGTCGCCGCCGCGGTGGCAGCAAGGGCAGCAGCCAGACTGGTACGGCACCAACCGAGCAGGCCGTCAGCGACTATCAGGACGATGACGGCGGCAAGGAGACCCGCATCCGCGCGCCCTGGGGCGAAGTCCAGGAGTCGCAGGCCAACAATGCCGACAGCGACGGCTCTCGATCGGTGCCTGCCACCAGTGGCGACAAAGCCGATTCGCAGCCGAGCGCGTCCACCAATCCGGCGGGCGACAAGGCGCCAAGCGGCGCCGAGCCGAAGAAACCTGCAAGCCCGAGCCGGCAGAACAAGGCTGCCAATGAGCAATCCACCGCGAAATCAGGTCAGCCTGCGGCACCCAAGCCTGCAGTGAGTGCCGACAGCACCGCAGCACCGCCACCGGCCGAGAAACCTGCGCAAGCACCGGCACCCGTGCCCAGGTCAGGCCCGGACGCCAGCCAGACAGCTGCCAGGCCTGCAGCAGATGCGACCACGTCGAAACCGGATACCGTTCCGCCTTCCACACGTGCCGACAAGCCGCCTGTCGAGAACAAGGCACCGGCCACTGCTTCGACCCAACCCGTCGCAAGCCGGAGTGAAGAAAAGCCACAGGCACAGGTGGCAACGCCATCCGACTCCAGCCATCAGACGTCCGGCGTTTGAGAAGGGACACGGTCCACAGCATTCCCGCCAAGCATCGGCGGAAATGCTGTGGATGATTGATGCGGATTCAGGATTGGTCGTGTGGTGGGGCCTGCTCGGGCTCGCCAAGGCCGTAGGCATTGATCAGATGCGCCAGGGCAATCGCGTTGTCGATTTCCAGTTTCTCGAACAGGCGCTGCTTGTAGGTTGACACGGTCTTGGGGCTCAGATTGAGCCGGCTGCCGATTTCCTTGACCATGATGCCGCGCACCAGCATCAAGCCGACTTCCAGCTCGCGGGCCGTGACCTTGTCGAACGGCGAGGCGCTGCCGTTGACGCTGTCCAGCGCCAGTTGCTGCGCCACGGCCGGCGCCAGGTAGGATTGCCCTTGGGCGGCCTTGCGCACGGCAATCAGCAGCTCGCTGGCCGGGCAGCCCTTGGTCAGGTAACCCAGTGCGCCGGCCTCCAGCAGGCGCCGCGGCAGACGCGAGTTCTCGATTGCGGTCAGCACCACCACACGGGTGCGCGTGTCGGCCTGATTCAGCCGTTTGGTCAGATCCAGACCGCTGCTGCCGGGCAGATGCACATCCACAAGCGCCACGTCGGGCTTGAGCTCGCGAATCTGGCGCAGCCCGGACTCGGCATCGCCGGCCTCGCCAATGACATGAAAGCCGCCCTCGCCTTCCAGGATCATGCGAAAGCCCGCACGTACCAGCTCGTGGTCATCCACGATTACGACATCAACCATCCCCCACCCCGATCATGCAGTCTGATCCAAACCGGATACGGGCTCCCGAACAGCAGCCCCACGGGTCGATCATAACAGGACACACCGCACTGCGCCTTGCTCCGCATCGGTCGGGACAAAGCGGGCCTCTCGCAATGAAATCGTCGGGCACAACACGCCGATCTGGTGCCCGGGGCGGGAATCGAACCCGCATGGATGAAATCCGAGGGATTTTAAGTCCCTTGCGTCTACCAGTTCCGCCACCCGGGCGGTGGGGATCATGCGTCACGGGACGAATTTCTGCCGTGGTGCCTGCAGGATATGAAGACAAATGGAGGCCAGGGTCGGAATCGAACCGGCGTACACGGCTTTGCAGGCCGCTGCATAACCACTCTGCCACCTGGCCACAGGTGTCTGTTGCCTTGACCCGCTGCGTGAACGCACGTGCGTTGCGGCGTAACCAAGCTTAGCTGCATCGGGCCAAAACAACAAAACCCCGGCGAACCGGGGTTTTGCACAGGACTGCTGAAAGCCCGAATCTCTGGAGCGGGAAACGAGGCTCGAACTCGCGACCTCAACCTTGGCAAGGTTGCGCTCTACCAACTGAGCTATTCCCGCCCGCGAAGCAGCGTATATTACCGCCTCCGTGAATTGTGTCAAGCCTTGTCGACATCTTCTGTCGATGGTGCATCGGCAAGCCGGCGTGACGATGCATCAGTGCTGGCCAGACCGCCGCTGTTGAGGGTCGGCCATGCCGCTTTCAGGTACAGCAAACCCGACCAGATGGTGAGGATGGCGGCGATCACCAGCAAGGTTTCGCCGACTCGCCAGTAGCGCAGCAGCTCGGCTTCCTTGTCGTGCTCCAGCAGCAGTACCACGATGGCCACGCTCTGCATCGCGGTTTTCAACTTGCCCAGCATGGCCACGCTGACCTTGGTGCGCTGGCCCATTTCGGCCATCCATTCGCGCAGCGCCGAAATGCCGATTTCGCGGCCCACGATGACCGCAGCAGTAATGGCCAGCAACTCGGTCGGGTGGCTTTGCACCAGCAGAAACAGGGTCACGGCGACCATCAGCTTGTCGGCGACCGGATCGAGGAAGGCGCCGAAATCCGAGGTCTGGTTCCAGCGCCGCGCAAGATAGCCGTCCAGCCAGTCGGTAAAGGCTGCAAGAACAAAGATGAGCGCCGCGCCGAGGTTGGAAAAGCGCAGCGGTATGGCCTCAACCACCGCATGTGAATAGTAGACCAGCACCATCACCGGCAACAGCAGGATGCGGAACAGGGTCAACCAGGTCGGGAGACTGAGGCGGGTTTTCATGGCAGCCAGGGAATAGCGGATTTCAGTTGTGCAGATGCTGGTAGATGCGCTCGGCCAGGGTACGACTGATGCCCTTGACGGTGGACAGTTCCTCCACGCCGGCAGCACTCAGGCCATCCAGGCCACCGAAGGCACGCAACAAGGTAACACGCCGCTGGTGGCCAATGCCGGGAATGTCCTCCAGCGCACTGCGCTGGCGGCTGGCGGCACGCCGGCGGCGGTGTCCGGTGATGGCGAATCGGTGTGACTCATCGCGAATCTCGTCGACCAGATGCAGCGCCGGGGAATGCGGGCCGGGCTGGATGCTGCGACCGCTGGTGGCCAGCACCAGCGACTCCTGGCCGGAACGCCGGGCCGGTCCCTTGGCCACACCCACGATTCGAACGCTGTCGATACCGAGCTCATCGAGTACCCCGCGGGCTTGCGCGACCTGCCCCTTGCCGCCGTCGATCAGGAGAATGTCCGGGCACTCCCCTTCACCTTCGGCCACCTTGCGGAAACGGCGCATCAGCGCCGCATGCATGGCTGCGTAATCGTCGCCCGGTGTAATACCTTCGATGTTGAAGCGCCGGTAGTGTGATTTCAGAGCGCCGTCGGGACCGAACACCACGCACGAGGCCACGGTGGCCTCGCCGCGGGTATGGCTGATATCAAAGCACTCGATGCGTCTGGGCAAATCCTGCATCTCCAGCGTTCTGGCCAGATCGATCCAGCGCTTCTCGCGCGACTGGCGCGATGCCATGCGGGCGTCCAGCGCTGCGGCCGCGTTGCGTTCAGCCATGGCCAGAAAGCGGGCGCGCTGGCTGCGCACCCCGGTCTTGACCGCGACCGGCTTGCCGCGATGCTCGCTGAGGGCCGTGCCCAGCAGTTCGGCTGTTGGTTTTGGCAGGGCGCAGACAATTTCCCCGGGCGGCGGCTGGTCCAGATAGTACTGGGCTATGAACTGCTCCAGCACCTGGCCGGGCTCGTCATCCAGGGCCAGGCGCGGGAAAAAGTCGCGCGAACCGAGGTTGATGCCGTTGCGCAGCGACAACATGCTGATGCAGGCCATGCCGCCCTGCACATGGCAGGCCAGCACGTCCATGCTCCGGCCTTCGCCGCGCACATGCTGTTCGGCATACAGCGTGCGCAGCGCCGCAATCTGGTCACGCAGACGGGCCGCCTTCTCGAACTCGAGATCCGCACTGGCGCGGGCCATGACCTCACCAAGCTCGTCGATGATCTCGCTGCTCTGCCCTCTCAGGAACATGCGCAGGTGGCGCACGTCGCGGCGGTAATCCTCGGCAGAGATGAAGCCGACGCACGGCGCGCTGCAGCGCCCGATCTGATACTGCAGGCACGGCCTGGAACGATTGGCAAAAAAGCTGTCTTCACACTGGCGCACCTTGAACAGCTTGTGCATCAGATCCAGGCTCTGGCGCACGGCCCGGGCGCTGGGATACGGCCCGAAGTATTCGCCCGGTTTGGTCTGCGGCCCCCGATGCATGGCAAGACGCGGATACTCGTGGTCCCCGGAAAGATGAATCCAGGGATAGCTCTTGTCGTCGCGCAACATGATGTTGTAGCGCGGCTTGAGCGACTTGATCAGCTGCGATTCCAGCAGCAGCGCTTCACTCGCTGTGCGTGTCACGGTGACCTGGACGCGGGCAATGCGCGCGACCATGGCGGCGATCCGCGGCTGCATGTTCGGGCGCAGGAAATAACTGCCGACGCGCTTTTTCAGGTTGGCTGCCTTGCCGACATACAGCAGTTCGTCGTTCTTGTCGAAATAGCGGTACACGCCCGGCGAATTGCTCAAGGTGCGCGTGAATGCCTTGCCGTCGAACGTATTGGCCATTGCCCTATTGTATTGGAGTGCCCTGCTCCGGGCTGATCGTGGTCATGGGCTCTTGATCGCGGCCATGGGCCGCTCCTACAGGCTGAATTGTGGCAGCAGGCGATCCATGGCGCGCTCCAGCAGACGCAACACCGTCCTGAAGCCGTCGTCGCCGCCAAAATAGGGATCAGGCACCTCAACGGTGTCGTCTATTCCGGCTTGCGACAGAAACAGGACCAGGCGCGCGTGGCCGCTCTCTGGCTGCAGTTCTTTCAGGCCGGCCAGGTTGCTGCGGTCCATCGCCATGATCCAGTCGTAGCGGTCGAAATCACGGGCCATCACCTGACGCGCGCTGTGTCGCTCCAGATCGTAGCCGTGAGCCCGTGCGACGGCGCATGCCCGTGCATCCGCGCCTTCGCCCACATGCCAGTTGCCGGTACCGGCCGAGGCCACCGGTACACTCAGGCCCGCTTCGCAAAACTTGCGTCGCGCGATCGCTTCAGCCAGCGGGGAACGGCAGATGTTGCCCAGGCACACGAACAAGACGCCCCTGCCGTGCTCATTCATGCGGCATCTCCCTCAAGTATCGCTCCGCACGTTCGAGATCCTCAGGACTGTCGATTCCCGGGGGGAAAGGCTTGTCCACGATACGCACCGCGATCGGGTAGCCGTGCTCCAGCGCGCGCAGTTGCTCCAGTGACTCGACCTGCTCCAGTGTGCCGACCGGCAGCCGGGCAAAGGTGTTCAGAAACCCGGCCCGATAGGCATACAGGCCGACATGACGCAGCATGGGAACGCCTCGCGGCAGCCGGTCCGGTTGCGCCCGGAAGGCGTCCCTGGCCCAGGGCACCGGCGCGCGGCTGAAATACAGCGCGCGACCGCACCGATCCAGCACCACCTTGACGCAGTCGGTCGAGCGCAGCGTGGCAAGATCGGACACCGGCGTGGCCAGCGTCGCCATCGGGGCGTCGTCCTCGACCAGGGCGGTCACGGCATGGCGTATGCCTTCGGCCGGCGCAAACGGCTCATCGCCTTGCAGGTTGATGACCGGCTCGTCGTCGCTCCAGCCGAGCATTCGGGCGCATTCGGCCAGACGATCGCTGCCGCTGGCGCAGTGGGCCGAGGTCATGCAGGGCACAACATCCATGTCCGCCACGGCGTCCAGCACCGCCTGATGGTCACTGGCGACCACGACGACTGCGGCGCCGCTGGCCTGCGCACGCCGAACCACATGCCGGATCAGGGCTTCGCCACCCAGCGGGCGCAAGGGTTTGCCGGGCAGGCGTGTGGCATCGTGGCGGGCGGGGATCGCCACGGTGAAGGGCGGCAGTGCGGTCATCGCGCAATCTGGCAGTTGTGCAAAGAAACTACTTGCCCGTCTTGGCAGACTTGCGTGCCGCGCTCTCGGCCGCATCCACCGTGTCGTGGCGCGTACCAGCCGTTGCCAGCGCATCGGCGTGCCGCGTATTGACGGGCCATACACGCCGGGACCGACGTGTACGATGCTTGGCGCGAACCTTGGCCACAAAGTCGGCGGCCGCCTGCTCGCGATCCAGCACCTGCTTGTTGACAGCGGCTCGGCGCTCGGCGGCTAGCTGGCGGGCGCTCTTGCCAGGCTTCATGTTGAGCAACGCCTTGGACATGGCCTTGACGGCCTTCTTGCGAGCACTGCGCTTTTTGGATGCGGTCTTCTTGCTGGCAGGCTTTTTCATTGCTGTCTTTTTTGCAACAGGCCTTTTCGCAACAGCGCTTTTCGCGGCTGACTTCCTGGCAGGTGCCTTGCGCGGCGCGGCCTTCGTTTTTGCAGCCGCTTTCCTGACCGTGGATTCGGTTGCAGCCTTCTTGCGTGCCGGCGCCTTGGCTGCGGACTTTTTTATTGTGGCCTTGGCTGACTTCCGGACCATACTCTTGCTGGCGGTTCTGGCCTTCTTCACCGCTGGCTTGCGTGCGGGGCTCCTGCTCTTGGCGGCGGCAGCCTTGCGCACGGTCTTGCTTGCTGCCGTACGCTTGCGCGCCGTGGTCTTCTTCGCCGGCTTGGCGCGGCTGGCGCTGGTCTTTTTTGTCGATTTTTTCTTTCCTGCAGCTGTGGCGGCGGATTTCTTCACGGCAGTCTGTGCGCGCTTGGGCTTGGCAGATCGGGACGTGGCCATGCGGTTTCCTCAGGTGTGCAGTGCCGAATCAGTGGTTATGGTGGATCATGCGAATGACGGGTGCAACAGGCGCTCCACAAACAGCGCCAGTACCCGCGGTTCCATGATGATGGTGAACACGATGCCGTAGGCGGCGCCCCACAAGTGTGCGCTGTGGTTGATGTTGCCTCCGCCCTTGCGATCCATGTAGATCGAGTAGCCGATGTAGGCCACGGCAAACAGAATCGCCGGCACCGGTATGAAGTACAGGTAGATCAGGCTCCAGGGCGCCATCAGGATATAGGCGAACAGCACCGCCGACACGGCGCCCGATGCACCCAGCGAACGGTAGCCCGCGTTGTCGCGGTTGGCCAGCCAGGTCGGCAGGATCGACACCAGCAGACCCAGCAGGTAGAACACGGCAAATCCGAGCGGCCCCATCAGCCCCGTGTACAGCGGCTCCATGGCGCGACCAAAAAAGAACAGCGTGAACATGTTGAACAGCAGATGGGTTCCGTCGGCATGGATCAGGCCATAGCTCAGCAGCCGATAGTACTGGCCGCGCTGCACCGCCGGTGGCCACAGGATCAGTGAATCCAGCAGTTGCCGGTTGTTGAAGGCCATGAAGGACACGATGCAGGTCGCGGCGATGATGATCAGGGTCGTGATCACGGGCATTCCTTTTTGGTGAGCATGACATGATGCCACGGACTGATGCGTACAGATACAAAAAACCCGGCCGAAGCCGGGTCTTGTCGAGGTGCAGCACGAACTTCAGCGCCCGCGCTGGTAGTAGCTGTCGTCGCGGCCCACATAGCGGGTGTTGTAGCGATCGCGCTGGTCATAGCCATCGGAATATACCGGGTCGTCGCTGCGGTACACGCGCCGCTCGATCACCGTGGTGCGCGGCTGGAAGGCGTCGGCAATCACATGGGTGATGATGGCGCCGGCTACCACGGCACCGAGCACTTCACCCGGCCCCCAATGGCCGGGGTGACGACGGTAGCTGTAGTATCTGCGCGAGGGCTGGTAGCGATAGTGGCGCGAATAGCCGTAGTTGCTGCGCGCATGGCGATCACCGTAATGGCCGTAGCCTGCGAATGCATATCGGGTGTGGCCGTCATGCCGACCATGGCCGCCGGCCAGTGCAGCCGGCGAAACGACCGCCATCATTACAACGGCGACCAGTCCAGGCAGAGCTTGCCGCATGGGGTCGAGGGAAAGGATTTTCATTTCAGAAATTCGCGATGAGGGCAGTCTCCAGTATGCCGGCGCAAGGTTAATTTCAACTGAAGGGTTCAGTAATCGTCCGGGTCAAGTTCCCGACCAGCCTCCACCCGGTATTCAGCCTGACCGGCAATGAAAACGGTTTCTGCAGCCACAGTGTGTGCCCCGCACGAGCCTGCTTCCAGTGTGGCCGGGCTGGCTGCTACGATGGCCGGATGACCGAGCACAAGACACCCGAACGCATCGCTGCCCTGCGCGCGGCGATGCGCGAAAACGACGTAACTGCCTGCCTGGTCCCCAGCGCCGATCCCCACCTTTCCGAGTACCTGCCCGCGCGCTGGCAGGCCCGGGCCTGGCTCAGCGGCTTTACCGGCTCGGCCGGAACGCTGATTGTGACGCAGGATTTTGCCGGACTGTGGACCGACTCGCGCTATTTCGAGCAGGCGCAGCGGCAACTGGCCGGCAGCGGCGTTGAACTGATGCGGCTCCGGATCCCGCACCAGCCCGAGCATCTGGACTGGCTGGGCGAGCATCTGGGCACGGGCGACACGCTGGCCGTGGATGGCGCCTGTCTGTCGCTGGCGGCACAACGGCGGCTGCACGCAGCGCTGGCAGAAGGCGGCTCACAAGTTCGTACCGATCTGGATCTGCCCGGGTTGATCTGGAGTGGGCGTCCCGATCTGCCGACAGAAGCTGTCTACGAACAGCCGCCGGAATACGCCATTCGCAGCCGTCGCGACACGCTGGCCGAATTGCGCCGCCGCATGGCACAGGCCGGCGCCACACATCACCTGGTCAGCGCGCTGGACGAGATTGCCTGGCTGAGCCATCTGCGCGGCTCGGATGTCGAATGCAATCCGGTTTTTCTGGCCCATCTGCTGGTCGATGCCACGCATGCCACCCTGTTTGTCGGATCAGGCAAGGTGCCTGCGGAACTGGCGGCGCAACTGGCTGAAGACGGGTTCCGCCTGGCCGATTACGACTCGGTGATACAGCGCCTGGCCGACCTGCCCGCGGAAGCCGGTTTGCTGCTGGACCCGGCGCATGTGGTGGTGGCACTGGTGAACACGCTTCCCGCCACGGTGAAGCGCATCGAGCAGCCCGGCCCGCTGACCCGCATGAAGGCCGTCAAGAGCGAGGGCGAACTGGCGCATATCCGCACCACGATGCGCGAGGATGGCGCGGCACTGGTGCAGGCTTTTCACCGCATCGAAACGGCACTGCGCAACGGCGATGTCGTGACCGAGCTGGATGTGGGCTCGTGGCTGCACGAAGCGCGTGCGGCGCGCCCCGGTTTTGTCGGCGAGAGTTTCGCCACCATCGCCGGCTACATGGCCAACGGCGCCCTGCCCCATTACCAGGCCACGGCCGATGCACACGCCGAGCTCGGTCTGGACGGCCTGCTGCTGGTCGATTCCGGTGGCCAGTACCTGGGCGGCACCACCGACATCACGCGCATGTGGGCGTTCGGCGCAACTACCGACGAACAGCGGCGTGATTGCGCCCTGGTGCTGAAGGGCATGATCGGCCTCGGCCGTGCCCGCTTTCCAGCCGGTGCCAGCGGCCCGCAGCTCGACGCCCTGGCGCGTGCGCCGCTGTGGCAGGCCGGCCTGGACTTCGGCCACGGCACCGGGCATGGCGTGGGCTATTTCCTCAACGTGCATGAGGGCCCGCACGGCATCCGACCGCCTGCATCCGGCGCGCAACTGGTCCCGCTGGAGCCGGGCATGATCACATCCATCGAGCCCGGCGTGTACAAGCCAGGCCGCCACGGGGTACGCCACGAGAATCTCGCGGTGGTGGTGGAAAGCGAAGAAACCGAGTTCGGCCGCTTTCTTGCCTTCGACACCCTGAGCCTGTGTCCGATCGATACCCGTGCCCTGGACATCGCGCTGCTCGCCCAGCACGAGCGCGACTGGCTCAACACCTATCATGCCCGAGTCGAAGTCGAGCTGGCGCCGCTGCTGGATGAAAATGATCGCATCTGGTTGCACGAGCGCTGCAAGCCGGTTTGATGTTTGCTAGTAAATCTCTGTAGGAGCGCGCGATGCGCGCGAATGGCGCTTGCGCCAGGATCAAGAGCTTTTTGTCCGCGAAGAACGCCAAGGACGCGAAGAAAGCCATGGACTGCTTTTGCTCTATTTGCGTTCCTTTGCGTTCTTTGCGGACTGTATTGCTTTTCGCCCTTGCTTCGCGCACATGGCGCGCTCCTACACAAAAACTCCTTGCGCGCTAAACTTCCGCCCTTGCCCACACCCGACACCCGCATGGCCAACCGCTACAACGCTGCCGACATCGAAGTTCTCTCCGGCCTGGATCCGGTGCGCCGCCGTCCCGGCATGTACACCGACACCAGCCGACCCAACCACATGGTTCAGGAAGTGGTGGACAATTCGGTGGACGAGGCGCTGGCCGGTCACGCAAAGAAGATCGAGGTCGCCCTGCACAAGGACGGCTCGATCGAAGTCAGCGACGATGGTCGCGGCATGCCGGTCGACATCCACCCCGAGGAAGGCATTCCCGGGGTCGAGCTGATCATGACCCGCCTGCACGCGGGCGGCAAGTTCAGTCACCGCAACTACGCCTTCTCCGGCGGCCTGCACGGCGTGGGCGTGTCGGTGGTCAATGCGCTGTCGGAAAAACTGGAAGTCACGATTCAGCGCGAAGGCAAGGAATATCGCATGGCCTTTGCCGGCGGCGAAGTGGCCGCGCCACTGGCCGAAACCGGCAGTGTGGCCAAACGCCGCACCGGCACGACGCTGCGCTTCTGGCCCGATGCGCAGTATTTCGACTCGGTCAAGCTCTCCCTGCCGCGACTGAAACATCTGCTGCGGGCCAAGGCCGTGCTGTGTGCCGGGCTGGAGCTGAGCCTGACGGATGAAAACACCGGCGAGCAGGAAACCTGGCGTTACGAGGACGGCCTCACCGACTACCTCGGCGGGGCGCTGGAGGGACTTGAATGCCTGCCGGCCGAGCTGTTCGTGCGCCACAGCGAACGCGACAGCGAAGGCCTGGACGTGGCTCTGACCTGGGTACCCGAGGGCGAACTGGTACAGGAAAGCTACGTCAACCTGATCCCCACCGCCCAGGGCGGTACCCACGTCAACGGCCTGCGCAGCGGCCTGATCAGCGCCGTGCGCGAGTTCTGCGACATCCGCAACCTGCTGCCGCGCGGCATCAAGCTGGCGCCGGATGATGTGTGGGAGCGGTTGTCGTTCGTGCTCAGCGTGCGCCTGCGCGATCCGCAGTTTGCCGGCCAGACCAAGGAGCGCCTGTCTTCACGGCCAGCCGCCGCGCTGGTCGAAAGCACCATCCACGACGCCTTCAGTCTGTGGCTCAACCAGCATGTGAAACTGGGCGAGCAGATCGCGCAACTGGCCATCGACCACGCCAGCGCCCGGCTCAAGAAGGCCAGGCAGGTCAAGCGCAAGAAGATCACCCAGGGCCCCGCCCTGCCCGGCAAGCTGGCCGATTGCGCCAGTCAGGATCTGGAGCAGACCGAACTGTTCCTGGTCGAAGGCGACTCGGCCGGCGGCAGCGCCAAGCAGGCCCGCGACAAGGACTATCAGGCCATCTTGCCGTTGCGCGGCAAGATCCTGAACACCTGGGAGGTCGAGTCCGGCTCGGTGCTGTCCTCGGAGGAAGTGCACAACCTGGCCATCGCCATCGGCTGCGATCCGGGCAGGGACGACCTGTCCGGGCTGCGCTACGGCAAGGTCATCATCCTGGCCGATGCCGACTCGGACGGTCTGCACATCGCCACCTTGCTGTCGGCCCTGTTTCTGCGCCACTTCCCGGCCCTGGTCAAGCAGGGCCACGTGTTCGTGGCCATGCCGCCCCTGTTCCGGGTCGATGTCGGCAAGCAGGTGTTCTACTGCCTGGACGAAGAGGAAAAGCGCATCCTGATGGAGCGCATCGAACGCGAGAAGATCAAGGGCGCCGTCAGCACCACCCGCTTCAAGGGTCTGGGCGAAATGAGCGCGGCGCAACTGCGCGAGTCCACCATCCACCCCGACACCCGGCGTCTGGTCCAGCTGACGGTCCAGAACGACCAGGCCACACACAAGCTGATGGACATGCTGCTGGCCCGCAAGCGCTCTGCCGACCGCCGCGCCTGGCTGGAGGAAAAAGGCGATCTGGCCATGCTCAAGGTCTGAACGATCGACGACGCCCGCAAGCCCGATACCGCCGGGGTTTCTGCCGCATGCCGCTGGCGCTAAAGTGTCCTCATACCACCGCTTCGAAGATTGCCATGACACTTTCCGCACCCTTCAAGATCAATGCATGGATCGAGGACAACCGCCACCTGCTCAAACCACCGGTCGGCAACAAGTGCATCGTCGATGGCGATTTCATCATCATGGTGGTGGGTGGGCCGAACGTGCGCAGCGACTACCACTACGATGAAGGCCCGGAGTTTTTCTACCAGATCGAGGGCGAGATGGTGCTCAAGGTTCAGGACCAGGGCGAGGCATGCGACATCCCGATCCACGCCGGCGAGATGTTCTACCTGCCGCCGCGGGTGCCACACTCGCCACAGCGCATGGCCGAATCGGTCGGGCTGGTAATCGAGCGCAAGCGCCTTGCCAGCGAACGCGACGGCCTGATGTGGTACTGCGAGCGCTGCAACCACAAGCTGTACGAGGAGTACTTCACTCTGGAGAGCATCGAACAGGACTTCCCGCCTGTTTTCGAGCGCTTCTACCAGTCGCGTGAGGCGCGCACCTGCGATGTCTGCGACCACCTGAATCCGGCGTCCGGCCAATGATTCCGGTTGTGTGCCGACAACGCACCCGTATCGGCAAACGATGACATGAGCGCCATTGCGCGCTGGCACAGTCGCCTGCTGGACGGCTTGCTGACAATCAAGCCGCGACAGGTGCCCTGGACGGTGGCGCTGCGCAACACGATCGGCGTGGTGCTGCCGCTGGCAGTTGCCATGGTGCTCGGCAAACCGGGTGCTGGCCTCGGCATGGCAACCGGTGCCCTGACAGTGATGTTCTCCGATCAGCCGGGTACGTACGCACTGCGCTTCCGGCGCCTGCTGCTGGCCAGCAGCGGTGGCGCCCTGGCCGCACTGGTCGGCTTCACACTGGGCAACGAACCGATTTGGATTTTGCCGCTGACCGGGCTGTGGGCCTTTGCCGCCGGCATGCTGGTTGCGTTGGGGCCGGCGCCGACACGGGTTGGCCTGACCAGCATCATCGTGTTGCTGATCACCTCGTCACGGGCCGATCCGGGGGCTGCGCTTCCGGCGGCGGCGCTGATTTTCGGCGGCGGTCTGCTGCAGGCTGTTCTGGCCGTTGCGCTGTGGCCGCTGGATCGCAACCGCCCGCAGCGGCACATGCTGGCTGATGCCTTCAAGTCCTTGGCGACAAGCCTGCGCGCCGCACCGGACGAGGCCGCACCGCCCCCCGAGTCGGCCACCATCAACGAACTGCAATCGGCCCTGCTGGGGCAAACCAGCCAGCGCAGCCTGGCCCAGGAACGCTTCTGCATCCTGGTGCACGAGTACGATCAGCTCCGGCTGGGACTGGTTACCCTGGACGGCGCAATCATCGGTCTGGAGGCCAGCGCTGCCGGGCCGCTTCAGGCCTGGATGAACCACGTTGCCGATGTGCTGGACCAGGCTGCGGCGATCATACGTCACGAAGCCGGGCATGACAGCCTGCAACAGCCTCTGCAAACCATGAACCATGGCCTGGAAGACTTGCGCGGGCATCCCGGTCTGCCGCTGGCGCCAGCCGTGTGGTCACAATGGCTGGCCCAGGCCGACAAGCTGGCGCGACACGTCCGTGTGGTTGCACGCAATTGTGTCAGCTCGGAGGAGGCAAAAGTGCAAGTGGCAACGCAGGCCATGCGTCACCTGCCCCGGATACTGCAGCCCGGTCGGCCATTGGACACACTGCGCGCCAACCTGCGCTGGCACTCGGTAGCTTTTCGCCATGCCCTGCGCAGCGCGATCGTGGTCACGGCCGGATTCGTCCTGGTTCATGCCCTGCAGCTGGATCACGGTTACTGGCTGCCGATGACCGCAGCCATCGTGCTCAAACCCGACTTCGGCGCCACGGCGACCTACGGCATCCTGCGCATGCTCGGCACCCTGGCCGGGCTGTTTGTGGCGAGCCTGCTGCTGCAATGGTTCCTCGTGTCGCCGGTGCTGCGCCTGATCGCACTGGCGGCGGCCTGTTTCGTGTTTCGTGAAATGGCGCCGCGCCATTATGGGCTCGGCGTGGCCGCACTCAGCGGCATGCTGGTGCTTCTGCTGGCACTGGCCGGTGAACCGGCGATGCCGCTGGTGGAGGCGCGCGCCACAGCAACCGTGGCCGGCTGCCTGCTCGGCCTGGCGGCCTATCTGGCCTGGCCGAGTTGGGAGCGCAGCCGTGTCCGCGTCGCGCTGGCCGGAATGTTGCGGGCCTGGTCGGACTATCTGGCAAGCCTCAAGCTGACCGACGAAACCGCGCACAGCGATGCACGCAGCGCAGCCCGGGCGGCACGCAGCAACGCCCAGGCCTCACTGGAACGCCTGCGCCAGGAACCGCGTACCGGTGCCGGTCTGCTGGCCGCCGGCGAGGAGTTCTTCATCACCGGAAACCGCCTGGCCCGGGCCGCGATCGCCCTCGATGCCCTGCTGCTGGATCGCCCCGGTTTGCGTACCCTGCCCGCGCTGTCCAGCCTGCTGGACGGGCTGTCGGAGCAGGCCCGGTGGCTTGCTGAACGTCTGGATGGCGAGTCCGCGCCATCGCCGCACAAAAACCGGATTCATGCCTGCGTGCAGCAGCTTCGCAAGCAGCTCGCCGACACTGGAGACGAGAGCGGCCTGGCCGTCATAAGCGAGCGCTTCGAGACCATTGCAGCTACGCTTGAGCGCATTGTCGAACAACTTGAAGTCACCGAATGAATCAGACACTTGCCAGCCGTGCGCGACTGCGGCGCAGCATCTTCAGCAAGTTTCGCGACCGCAACAAGCGTCGCTACGTGCGCATCAAGCTGCTGATCGATCCGGTCTACCAGGGCGCGGTGCCCGTGTTTGCCGGCTCACCCCGCCCACTGCTCGACATCGGTTGCGGCATGGGGCTGCTGGGCATGTATCTGGCCGCCCATGGCCACGAACCGGACTATCTGGGCATCGACAGCGACCCACGCAAGATTGAAGGCGCACTGGCATTCGCCACCGATGGTCATCCACACCTCCGGTTCCTGCACACCGACGCCGACACTCTGCCCGATTTCAGCGGCGACGTCGCCCTGCTGGACGCACTGCACTACATGCCGACCGAACTGCAGCAGCGCGTTCTCGCGGCAGCGGCCGAACGCGTCGCGCCCGGTGGCGTACTGATGGTGCGCAACTGCCTCAAGGATTCGAGCTGGCGCTACTGGGCCACGGTCATCGAGGAACAATTCCTGAAATGGAGTCGCTGGATGCAGGTCGGTGCACAGCACTACCCCACCCGCGCCGAGATCGTCGAACCCCTGCAACAACACGGCCTCGACATCAGCATCCAACCACTGTGGGGCCGCACCCCCTACAACAGCTACCAGATCCTGGCCCGGCGACCACTCGGCAACACGTGAACGGATAGGCCGCCTTGCGCGCCTTTTCCCGTGCAGGCATGCCACGAAGATCCTTGATCTTGTCCATCATGTTGCGCTTGTCGTCGCCCGATCGCCCGAGCATCTGTTCCCTCACTACCTCAATGGCATGCTTGACGTTCTTCCGGTTCGCCGCCAGTTTCTGGCGGCCCACGTCAATCGTCAGTTCCCGGTAGGGTTCGGCCGGGTCGGTTCCGGCAATAGTGGCGTCGTGGGCCAGATTGGACAGGTCATCGGCCTCGCGTGAGTTTTTACGCACCCACCGCTTGATTTGGTCTGCCTCAACCCCGGCTTCTGTGAGCAGTTCGTTTCGAAACGCGCCCATGTCATCCACTGACCGCGCAAACCGCTTCACTTCTGGAAGGTACTTTTCTGTCAGCTCGGCCAATTGGTCAAGGGTCAGCCCATTCAACCAGTGAGGTCGCCAATCCTCGACCTTGCCTTTCAGACGTGCCAAAAGCCCCTCGCCTGGTTCTGTGGTCAATTTCTTGAGGCTTTCCACAACTGCGCCAGGGCTGGTGTGAATTTTGTCCTGGTCTTCGGGCAGGCTGAAATTGCCTTGGTTGCCATTGGCACCCTGTGATGGGATACTTTCGCTGGGCGTCGCCGGAACCGCGTTGGAAGGCGCGGTCGGGCTCCTGGATGCAATGCGTGGCCCATTGGGCTCCTTCGCGCCAGGGACGCCGGGTTCCGATCCGGCACGGCGGCGCACCTCCAACCCCTGCCGTTCTGCCGCTGCGATCTTTCTTTGCAACTGCGATTCCTGCATGTTGATGGCGCTGCGGACACGGTATTTCCCGCCTCGCTTGATCAGTTCAACTACAGCTGCCTTGTGTGATGCTTGATCAGCCGGAGTAGCCAGCAGTATATAGCTCCCCTTTGTGGCAGGAAGTGCGTATTGCGTATTTCCGAGCACCTTGGACAGGTGATCAATCACTGCTTGGTCACTGTCGAAATGCTCAGGATGCTTGGCACGAAGGTTCACCACATCGGCATAGATAGGCACTTCGTCCACGCCCAACCATTGATACAGCTCTGGAGAGGCTTCAAAGCGCGCTTCGCGGCCGCGCCTGTTGACTTCAGGTAGCGAAAAACGGATATCCGGGTTCTCAGCGCTGAATTCGCCCGTGTTCTCGCTGGCGCTCTTGATCTGGGTGTTCTTGAACGCGATCCATTGGCCCACGGCCGGCATGTGGATGCCGTCGTAGCCTTCGGACTCCAGACGCTTGCGCAGCGCGCGGGCCTCGTCCTGACTGTCGATCTTCAGGAAGTCATCCACGCTCATGGTCTTGGGCTTGCGAATGTTCAGGTAGGCATCAATCACCCGCTCGTCGGCCGGCACGCCCTGGCTCGCGTTCTCGGCGTAGCGCTGGGCCTTGGTCCGGTCCTCGGCAAAGAAATGGCCCAACGGCGTGGTCATGTGGCTGGTATTGCTGCCCAGGCGCTGATCGTCGAACGTGTAGAAACCGTCTGCGGTGCCGTGGTGCACCACCTTGGGCCGGCCGGCAGCATCCACCACGCGGGACGTGGGACTATTTCCCGGCAAAGTCCAATCGCCGAACCAGCGCTTGAAGTTGTCCGACTGCACCGGGTCGGCTTGTGAGAACGCCAGGGCCCGGCGCATGGCCACGCGCTGCTGATAGGTCTCGCCCTCGCGCAAGTAGCGCTCCGAGCGCACCAGAAGCTGTGCCAGCTCGTGGCGGGACAGCTTCAAGTCCGGCATGATCTGGCGCAGGAACCGCCGGATAGCCGTCACCACGCGATCCAGCAGGCCATTGCGCACGCCTTTCTCGGCCATGACGGCCAACGTTTCCTCGGCAAACAGCTTGTCGCTGATCTTGTGTCTGTACCGTCGGCGAACCTCTTTCAGGACCGCCTGCATGCGCGCTCCACCCCTGCCCTCACGCTCCAGGCGCAGGATCGAAGCCACAATCTTGTCCCACGCCCCGGCGCCGTAGGCCGCATGCACCACACGCTCCACGCCATAGTGGCCAATGGACTCGTGTGCCAGCGTCTTGAGCACTTCCGCCCTGGTGTTCAGGTTGCTGGCAATCAGGTACACGCCCTGGCCATCGTAAAATCCGTGCGCATGCACGTAGCGCGGGTTGTCGCGCGCCACCTGCGGGAAGGCCTCGGCAAACTCGGCCGGGCTGGCAAACACCCTCAGCTTGGGCCGTGTGTCCGCGTTCCAGCGCGCGCGCACTCCATTGGCCAGCTTCTCTACCGTGCGGTGCCATTTGGGGTTCGCTTCACCACCCGGCTTGCGCTGGAAATATGTCTGGATCTGCGCCTTCTCCGGCGTCAACAGGTTCTCGTCCCAGATGACGTAGTTGTGCGTACCCTCGCCCTTGCTTCGGCTGTCGCCATCCAGGTAGCGCAGGCCGGGAATACCGTGCGCGTTGAGAAACTCGGAGGCTTGGCGCGCGGGGTGTGCGCTATCGGAGACAAGAGTGTCTTGGTTCGGCAACTCCCCCCTTGCGTAGCGCCGGATGCCGGGGGTGCCGCCCATGGCCTTTGCCATGCGGGTCAAGGCGCGCCGCGTATCCTTGCCAAACAGCGCGCGCAGGCCATAATGGCCCCAGATTTCATGGAACAGCGCTTCTTCCACGCCCCTGCGCGTCCACAGCGACTTGTGCGAGCGCACCAGACACGCGGTCCCTTCATGCCACGCCGCCATAATGTCCGATCCATCGCTGCCCTGCTCAAACGCATCCTGCTGAAGTTTCGGCGGCAGCGCCGCAAAATCGTTTACCGGCACGATGGGCGGGGCGGAACGCCAGGCACCCGTGGTTATCTTGATGATGGCGTCCAGCTCCGCTTTGCTGAACCTCCGGCGCGGCGCGACGACTGAACCGGCGGCCCTGCGCTGGAACAGCGCCACATTGCCCTGCTCGTCCTCGCGCTTCTTCACCTCACCGATCAAGGTATCAAACGCCTTGTAGTCGGGCCGCGGCCAGACCTTGGTCTTGGTTGTCTCCTTCGCCTTGAGCGTATCGTTCAGGTCTGCAACGTCACTCCAGCCCAGGTCCTGGCCGCTGCTGTTGCGCCGGTTCGCCCACAGTTCCTCGCCAGCGTCCAGATTGTCGGCCGGGGCCGGTTTGCGCGCCGCGCACGCGTTCGCTGGCGGTCGCCTCGGGAATCAGGCTTTGCTGGCTTGGAGTTACGCTTTGCGGGGCGTTTCCCCGGACGTCTTGGCCTTCAAGTGCGAACCCTTGCGCTTGGGCACCAGCGGTGGTTTGCCCGCTTTGATCCGCTTGAGCGTAATTTCCGCCACGGCCTTGCGTTGCTGTTTGCTCAGTGCCACGGTCAATCTCCTGGTCTGTCGTCAGTCGGGACAGGTTCACTTCAGACGAGTACGTTGAAACCGTTTTGCGGCTTCCAGGCGCAGATCGTCGTCAAACCAGAAGCCGGTCCACTGTTAGGGCAAGCCAGTCTCACAGGCCGAGACTCGCGAGCAAGAGTCGCGCCGGCTGTCCGTCGATTTCATCGCCTTCAGCCCCGGATGCAGTCCGGCGCTGATCTCGGCTGGCTCATGCGAATAACAGTGGCTTGGCGCGAGATCTTGCTGTAAGCTGCGCGCTGCTTCGTGGTTCTGTGCGTCGCATTTCCCTCTCCGCTGAAGGTTCCCGATCCGTTCGGGCTCAGCCCCCGCTGGATGACAGAACCCGAACCGGACTGCGCGTCGCGCAAGTCCGCAACATTTCGCTCGCAGCGCGGAT
>CBFGSA010000038.1:0-21997 GCA_965651365.1 uncultured Rhodanobacteraceae bacterium
TCTGTTTCTCTTGGGCATGCAAGAGAAATGAACTCGCGGCTGAAAGCCGCGAAACGCTTTTGCTTTTTTGATAAAAATCGATCAGGCGCACCCATGCGCAGGATGTCGATGGATGCTGCCGTCTCGTGCCGGAGAATAGCCGGGCAACGCTTGGCAGAGCGGCAGCGGGGCCGGGCGGCGGCCATCACTGGTCGCCGGGTTCGACCACGGTGATGTGCGCCGGCGTGCTGGCGCCCACACCCTGAAGCTCCGGGCGGTACATGTCGGCCACCCGTGGCGGTGGTACCACGAAGCGGCCCGGAGAGACGGCGCGGACGAGGTAGAAAACCTGCGCCTTCTGGCCCTTGCCGAGGTCCAGCGCGGCGACGTAGCGGTCGTCGCGGAATGCCTCGTGCAGCACGTCGGCGGCCTGGCCGCGGTTGCTGATGCGGATGCCATCGATCACCACGCCGGCCCATTGCTCGGCATCGGTGAGGTTGAAGTTTTCCACTTCCAGGCCACCCGGCAGCAGGTCGGTCAGCAGGGCGTCGGGCACGGCCTTGCGGGCCTCGAGTTTCAGGCGCACGATCAGCGCGGTACCTTCGGTCAGCGGCTGATCGCCCTTCCACGGCTTGCCGTCGACCGTGAACCAGTCGCGCTGGATGGCGATCATGCTGTCATCGGGTGCGGGCGCCTTGTCCGGCACGCCGGCGGCGTCGCTGATGACGTAGACCGGCGGCTTGCCTTCGGGCGTGACGGTGATGCCCTGACTCAGGTCACTGGCATCAAACAACCGGCTCCACAGCACATCCGGCTGGATATCGTGGCTGGTCTTGCCAACCTGCCAGGTACCTTGCACGGTGTTGTCGATCTGTGCGAGCAACTGCTGTGCCAGCCGGGCCAGCGCTGCTTCCTCCTGGGTTGAATACCAGATCCGATGGCTGCCGTGGCGGTCGGCTTCGTGCTGCTCGCTGGCTTGCTCACGAGCCAGGTCGACCAGCTTCGCATCCCAGTCCGGGTGGGCCAGGCCGTGCTTGTGGGTCAGGGTCACCATCAGCGCCAGGTCGCGCAGATCCGAGCCGTAGTCGCCCAGATACCACGGGCGCTTGACTTTCATCGTGAAGGCTTGCCCGAGTGCCTTGTCGGCGCGCGACTGATCGCCCATCAGCTTCAGCGCGATGCCCAGATGCACCAGGGGCAGGGCGGTCAGCGCGTCGTCGCGCTTGTGGTCGTACAGGTTGCGCAGGGTGCCGAGCGGCGCACGGTTGACGCGGGCCAGCACGTAGGCCGAGTACGCCTGGTTGGCAAAACGCAGCGCATCGGAATGCTCGTAGCGGTAATAGCGATCACCACCGGACAACAGATCGTCCTTGAGTCGTTCCATGGCCTTCTGCAACACCTGGTTGTTGATTGCGAAACCGGCATCGCGCGCATCGAGCATGAAGTCGACCGCGTAGGGCGTGAGGAAGGTGGCGGCACTGCTGTCACCGCCCCACATCGAAAAGTGGCCATTGGCGATCTGCAGCGAGGCCAGCCGGCCCAGTGCACTTTCCACGCGCTGGCGGCGATCGGACTCGGTGAGTGGATCGACGTGCAGGGCGCTGGCCAGCTTCGGCGTCATTTCCAGCGCGGCATAGCCGGTGCTGGTGGTCTGCTCCAGGCAGCGGTAGGGATAGTCCAGCAGCCGCCGCAGCGCGACTGCAAACGGCAGCGGCGGCAACCGGGTCAGGGTCATGCGGGCCTGCATGGATTGCGGAATCAGGCCACGGGTCAGCGACGCGGCAAAATGCACGGGTGCCAGTTTGTCGAGCACACGGGTTTCCGAGCGCGTGACTTGCGGCCACGCGGCGCGCACGATCATGTTGCGACCGGTGTGCACCTTGAACTTGCCCGCGGTGGCCTGGATGTCGATATGCGCCTGGCCGAATCGGCTGCGTGCCTTCAACGGCATCTGCAGCGTGGTCTTGGCACCGTCGGCCAGGGTGAACTTGCGGCTGGCCTGATCGACGTGCAGCCCGTCATCGGCGCTGGCCTTCAGTTCGATGTCGGCCCTGGCGCCGGTGAAATTGGTGACATCGATGGTCAGTACGCTGGTATCACCCGGTGCCATCACCTTGGGCGTGGAGGCCTCCAGCACCAGCGGCGCGCGCACCAGGGTTTCGGTGTCGGCACTGCCGTAGCTGTCCTTGCTGAAGGCGACGGCCGTGACGCGCACGGTGCCGTTGAATTCGGGCATCGGCATCGCGGCTTCGGCGTGGCCCTGGGCGTTGAAGCGGACCGGGCCGGCAAACAGGTCGACGGTCTTGTGCTCGGCGGTGGGCCGGCGCGCCTGTGGCAGGGCCTTGAGCGCCATGTCGCCGCCGTAGGCCAGACGCGCCGTGCCACCTTTGAAGGCCTCGATGATACGGCCGTACAGGTCATAGGCGTCCACGCCCAGGGCGCGTTGGCTGAAGAACCAGCCGAACGGATCGGGCAGCTTGAAGCGGGTGATGTTGAGTACGCCCACATCGACCGCCGAGACAGTGACTTCGGCGGTCTTGCCGGCCAGTTGCGGCGCATCGACGCCGACCTTGAGATCCTGGCCCGGGCGCATCTTGTCCGGTGCGCTGATCTTGAGATCGATCTTGCGCGCGGCACGGTCGATCGGCACATGCACCTCACCCACGGCGCGGGCGGGGGTGGACTGTTCGCTGGCCGAGCCGCCGCGGAACACCAGGGCCGTGACATAGACATCATGGCGCATCCAGTCTTTGGTTACCGGTATCTCGAACGTGGCGCCAGGCTCGGCGTCGATGTCACGGCTGTACAGCAGATGGTCCGACTCGACCAGCAGCACACCCGCACCGGCCTTGGGCGGCGTCACCGTGACCTTGAGCGTGTCGCCGGCCTTGTAGCCGGTCTTGTCCAGCGCCAGTTTGACCTTGTCGGGTCGCGCCTCGCTGCCGCGGTTGTCGTCGTTCCAGCTCCAGCCGGCGTAGAACGGATAGCGCATGGTCAGGCCGGTGGCGGGGTCGGTGACGTCAAGCCGGTAGTTGCCGTATTCGACCGGGAAGTCGATTTTCAGCGGCTGGCCTGCAACGAGGTTGACGGTTTGCGTTTGCAGATCCTCGAAATAACTGCTCCAGTCATAGTCCCAGCCACTGGAATCGCTCCAGGTCCAGTGGTAGCGGCGGTGTTCGCGGATCAGCGAAACCTTCAGGTCCTTGCCCGCCAGCAACTCGCCCGCACGGTCGCTGCGGATCAGCTCGAAGCCGGCGCGTGCATTGGCGGTGGCGCCCTCATCGGGGTCGAACATCGGATGCACGCCGACAAGGGCATCGACCGGCCACACGGTACGCTTGATGGTGCGGGTGACGGTGCGCCCGCCGGTTTCGTAGACGCTGCCGCTGACAAAGGCGGCCACCGGCGTGGCGGGCGGCGTGCCCTCGAACAGATCGATGTCCTGTTCCAGCTTGCCGTTCTTGTCCAGCTTGGCATCGAGCACGTCGCGGGTTTTTTTCGGCACCTCGACGGTCGGATCGCCGAACCAGTAGTCTTTGAGTTTTTCCACCGGGTGGCGGTCGACGGCCAGGGTCAGGCTGGCGGTGAAACGGTTGCCGGCGGCGGGCGCGCCGTAGAGATAGTCGGACTGAACTCCAAGATGCAGCGGCTGACTGCCGCTGACCGTGTCATGGGCGCTGGACAGATCCAGCTTCAGGCGCTCGGGCAGGAAATCCTCGACGTGGAACTTCATCGAGCTGACCGACTGCGTGCTGGCCGGATCGAGCCGGAACTCGACCTGCCAGTTGCCGGTGGGGGCATCCTCGGGGATGGTCTGCTGGAAATCGTAGTAACCGAGTTCGGCAGACTTCAGACGGCTGGTGACGAAGGCGCGGCCATCGGGCTGCTTCAGGGTCACGAACAGCGGCTGTGCCTGCATCATGTGGCCGTCGAAGTCGCGCAGCAGGGCCGACAGGCGCAGGGTTTCGCCGGGACGGTAGAGGTCGCGGCTGGACCAGGCGAACACGTCGAAATCGGCCTGGTGGCGGCCGACGACGTCAAAACTGGACAGATCCAGCGCCGGCTGGTTGAACGGCAGCATCGACACGTCGCCGCCCAGCTTGCCCGTCAGCACGTCGGCCGAATCGAGGGTGTAGGCGAGCAGGGCATTGCCGTTGTCATCGGTGTGACCGGCGACCTTGCCTTTGCCATTGGCGTCCATGATTTCAAGTTGCACCCCCGGCAGCGGCTTGCCGTCGGCCAATCCCGCCGCGTGAACAAACAGGCGATTTTGGTAGGCGCGCGTGTGCAGGCCGATGTTGCTGACGTAGAACACGCTGGTGGCGTAACTGTCGCGCAAGTTGCCGGCACGGCGCATCACGGCGAAATAGGCGCCGGGTTTGGCCAGTTGCCTGATGTCCTGGATCGGCAGGTAGTTGATGCAGCGCTCGTTGGCCTGGCAATCCAGCGTGAAACGGTGGCTGTAGACCGAATCGGCGATCTGCGTAACCGGTGCGCCCTTGCGTCCGCCCCAGCCCCAGCGCGGATCCAGATCCCAGCTTTCGCGCAGACCGTTATGGGTGTAGGCGGCGAAGAAGTCGGACAGCGAATCGTCGTGCACGCGGAAGAATTCAACATCGACCTGCGGCGTGTTGACCGCGATCACCGGCAGGCCACGGGTGCCGCGCGCCGGCAGCACGCTGCCGCGCGAGGCAAAGCCGACCGAGGGCTGCATCGGCCCGGTGTACACATCCTTGTCGATGGCGCTGGCCAGTGCGCTGCCGTCGGCTGCGGTGAGGCCGGCATCGACATGGACCGCATAGTTGCGGTTGGCCTCGACCGGAGTGAAGCGCAGCATCTTGCCATCTTCATCGAGAGCCCATCCGCCCTTGACTTCGGTACCCTTGTCGTCGGTCAGCCGCAGCAGCGTGTCGAAATCCTGGGCGCCGGCCAGGCGGCGGTCAAAGGACAGTTCCAGCGCCAGCCGGCCGTGGGCCATCTTCGATTGCGCCGAATCGAGTGTCAGTTTGGCGTTCTGCGGCTGCTGGCTGCTGGCCGCCGGCGCCGGGGCGCTGCCCTGGACGGCCGGAACACTTGACTCGTGGCCGGGCTTTCCGCTGCACGCAGCGAGCAGCAGCAGGAGAATGAGGGCGGCGGAGATTCGGACGTGATTCATGGCCTGATTCCTTGCGCGGGCGATTGCAGACAGCGTCAGTCTAGCCGGATTGGTCTGGCGAATTTGTGGCAGTTGCCGGGCAGCCCGGTGGCGCCTGGCGCAAGGCGGTGCCGGTCTTTCGTACCTGGCACAAACACAATGGGTCCCGGGTTCCCGCCTGCGGCGGGCCCCAGGACGACACTCTGCGGCGAACCCCGGGGATCGGAATGGTCGTCATCCTGGGGCTGCGCGCAGCGCAGAACCCGGGATCCATTTTGATCTTCTCTGCAATCGCGCCGCAGTCAGAGGGTCGAAAAAAAGCAAAAGTATCCGGCTGTCACCGCTGCGCCAACACCATTGGCTGGTGCGGCTGCGCGCACCTCGGACGACAGTGTGATGTCAGCCTGCGGCGTCGCCTTCCTCGCCCAGGCGTTGCTTGCGCAGCAGCAGGGCCAGAATCGGCGGTGTCACCATCGAGGTCAGCAGCGACATGGCCACGATCACCGCGTACACCTGCTCGGTGAAAATGCCGGCGCTGAGGCCCAGTGCCGCAATCACCACACCTACCTCGCCGCGCGGAACCATGCCGAAACCGACAATCGTGGCACCGCGTTTGCCCAGCGACAGCGCGCCCAGCCAGCCGCCGGCCAGTTTGGTCACGATGGCCATCAGCGTCACCACCAGCAACATCCACAGGGTGCTCCAGTTGGCCAGTTCGCCCATGTTGATCTTGGCGCCGGTAACAACAAAGAAAAATGGCGTCAACAGCACCAGCAGCGGCATGGTCTTGTGCTCCAGTTGTTCGCGCTGGCGGGTCTCGGAGGCAATCATGCCGGCCAGGAAGGCGCCGATGATGGCGGCCAGTCCGAAGCGGGTCGACAGGAAAGCCAGTCCCAGACACAGCGCCAGCACCAGGGTCAGCGGCGAGTGCGGGCCGGAGGGCTTGTCCAGCCAGTCCGAACGGCGGCGCATGACTTCCGCGCCGCCCCAGCCGATCACCGCCAGGAAGCCGATCGCGCTGACCAGGGTGACCAGCAGCGACTCGATCTCGAATTCGCCACCGCCCTGCAGCGAGGACACCACACCCAGCAGCAGCATGGCCAGGATGTCATCGATCACCGCCGCGCCCAGGATCACCCGGCTTTCGATATGGCGCAGCACACCCAGTTCCTGCAGCACCCGCGCCGTGATGCCGGCCGAGGTGGCGACAAAGGCTGCGGCCACGAACATCGACTTGATCCAGGCAAAGCCCTGGCCGTGGGCCCAGATCGCGCCGATAACGAACGGAAAGATCACGCCCAGCACGCCGACCAGGACGGCGCTTTTGCCGACCTTTTTCAAATCATCCAGCCGCGTTTCCAGACCAACGGAAAACAGCAGCAGCACCACGCCGATCTCGGCCAGCACGTCCAGCGGCGTGCCGGACAGGATCTGCTCCGGGGAAATCAGTCCCAGGACAGATGGGCCGATAATCGCGCCGGCGGCGATCTCGCCGACCACACCAGGCATCTTGATGCGCTGGGCGATTTCGGCGCCGACCTTGGCGGCGAAAAAGACGATAAAGAGTGTCAGCAGAATATCGCTGGCGTGATGCATGGGTGTGTCCCGGAGATCTGGCCGCACATGCTACACGATAATGCCTGTCGGACGCGTCAATGCTGCGTTTCGCGGGCGCAGATTCATCTGCCCCGATGCTTGCCTTCGGCAGCCGGGAATCGCTATAATCGCCTGTTCGCCACGTGCGAAACCCCAAGAATAACTACCCAAAGGGCAATATCATGTACGCAGTCATCAAGACAGGTGGCCGCCAGTACCGCGTGATGGAAGGCGAGCGCCTTCGCGTGGAAAAGCTGGACGCCGAAGTGGACAGTTCAATCGATTTCGACCAGGTGCTGATGCACGGCGAGGGTGAAAACGTCACCGTCGGTGCGCCCCTGGTGAAGGGCGCCAAGGTCAGCGCCAAGGTGCTGTCGCACGGTCGCCACAAGAAGGTGCGGATCATCAAGTTCCGTCGCCGCAAGCACCACATGAAGCAGATGGGCCACCGTCAGCACTACACCGAAATCGAGATCACCGGCATCGCCGGTGGCAAATAAGCGAGGACAACAGCCATGGCACACAAAAAAGCAGGCGGTTCCACCCGCAACGGCCGCGATTCCAATCCGAAGTACCTCGGCGTCAAGATCTACGGCGGCCAGGCTGTCGAGGCCGGCAACATCATCGTGCGTCAGCGTGGCACACGTTTCCATCCGGGCACCGGTGTCGGTCTCGGCCGCGACCACACCCTGTTCGCGCTGACCGACGGCAAGGTCGAGTTCAAGACCCGCGGCCCCAAGAACCGCAAGTTCGTGGACGTGGTCGCCGACTGAGCCACAATTTGCCTGTGACCTGACACAACCCCGCCATGTGCGGGGTTTTGTCTATGTACGGGAATGGGGAATCGGGAATCGGGAATCGTTTCAGGCAATCCCGTATCCTGTAGCTTCCTCGTCACTCTGAAATTGCCAATGTCCAGGCTTCTTCGCTCTTTGCTTTTCCGATTCCCTATTCCCTATTCCCGATTCCCAGCTGTCCAGCCATGAAATTCGTCGACGAAGCCAAAATCGAAGTCCAGGCCGGCAATGGCGGCAATGGCTGTGTCAGCTTCCGGCGCGAGAAGTACATTCCGCGCGGTGGGCCGGACGGTGGCGACGGCGGGAATGGCGGTTCGGTGTGGCTGGTCGGGGACGAAGGTCTCAACACCCTGGTCGATTTCCGTCATCAGCGCCTGTTTCGGGCCGCGCGTGGCCAGGACGGCATGGGCCGGCAGAAATACGGTCGTGGCGGCGAGGATATCGAGGTGCAGGTGCCCATTGGCACCATTGTCATCAACGTCGCCACCGATGAAGTGATCGGTGACATCACCCGCGACGGCCAGCGCCTGAAAGTGGCCCAGGGCGGCAAGGGCGGTCTGGGCAACATGCACTTCAAGAGTTCGGTCAACCGGACGCCACGCCAGTCCACGCCCGGTACGCCGGGCGAGCAGCGCGAGCTGAAGCTGGAGCTGAAGGTGCTGGCCGACGTGGGCCTGTTGGGTTTCCCCAATGCCGGCAAGTCGACCTTCATCCGCGCCGTGTCGGCGGCCACGCCGCGCGTGGCCGACTACCCGTTCACGACCCTGCACCCCAACCTTGGCGTGGTCTCGGTCGGCAGCGGCCAGAGTTTCGTGATTGCCGACATTCCGGGCCTGATCGAGGGCGCGGCCGAGGGGGCCGGTCTGGGCATGCAATTCCTGCGGCATGTGGCGCGCACACGGCTCCTGTTGCATCTGGTCGATGCCGCACCGATGGACGGTTCCGACCCGGTGGAGCAGGTGCGGGCCATCGAAAAGGAATTGCAGCAGCATGATCCGGAGCTGCTGGAGCGGCCGCGCTGGCTGTTGCTGAACAAGCTGGATTTGCTGCCGGCCGATGAGCGCGACCTGGTCGCGACCGACATTGTCACGCGGCTGGAGTGGCAGGCGTCCTGGTTCCCGATCTCGGCCTTGTCAGGCGAGGGCACGCGCGCAGTTTGCCAACGGGTGCAGCAGTTGTTCGAGGCTCAGCGTGAGGACACCGAGGCTGATGCGCCGGAAGTGCCCTGACGTGCGGGCAACAAAAAAGCCGGCAGGCGCCGGCTTTTCTGATTCGCTCAGTGCAGGGCAATCAAGAGAGCGCCTTGATCTGTGCGTTGAGACGGCTCTTGTGGCGCGCGGCCTTGTTGCGGTGGATCAGGCCACGCGCGGCGTAGCGATCCATCAGCGGCACGGCGGCGGCGTAAGCGCTCTCGGCAGCGGCCTTGTCGCCGGCGTCGATCGCGGCAACGACCTTCTTCAGCGAAGTGCGCACCATCGAACGGGCGCTGGCATTGCGCCGACGGTTGTGCTCGGACTGACGGGCACGCTTCTTTGCGGATTTGATGTTGGCCAAGGGAAAGCTCCGGGTGATTCAAGTATTGGCAAGCCTGCAATTATGACGGGGTTTCGCGGCTTCGTCAATGCATTCGCTCCATCGCGGGACTCTGAACTCGGGACTCGGGACTCGGGGAGTGGCGAGATCGAACGTGCTCGGGGAATTGCAGTTTCCGGCTGGACGTTGCGGAATGTTTTCCGGGCTGGCGAGGCTTTGGCATCTTCGAGTCCCGAGTCCCGAGTCCCGAGTCCCGGCTTCACCATCCCGAGTCCCGAGTCCCGAGTCCCGAACCGTGGCCGTCATGCAGCGCGAATCTCCGCATGCCAGCCACAGCGGCAACCGGAGACCGCCGCGTGACCCGCCGTCCTTCGCTGCTGCGCGGCCTGCTGTCATTCAGCTCGGTGACGATGCTCTCAAGGGTATTGGGCCTGGTGCGGGATATCGCGATCAACACCAGCTTCGGTGCCTCGGCGGCGACGGATGCGTTCTGGGTCGCGTTCCGGATTCCCAATTTCATGCGGCGCCTGTTTGCCGAAGGTTCGTTCTCGACGGCCTTTGTGCCGGTATTCACCGAGGTGCGCGAGACGCGGTCACATGCCGATCTGAAGGAGCTGATGTCGCGGGTTGGCGCCACCCTGGGCGGCGTGCTGATGGTGGTCACGGCGCTGGGCGTGCTCTTTGCACCGCAAGTGGTGGCGGTGTTCGCGCCGGGCTCGCTGGATCAGCCGCACAAGCTGGACTTGACCGTGGATCTGCTGCGGCTGACCTTTCCGTTTCTGCTGTTCGTTTCGCTGACCGCGCTGGCCGGCGGTGCGCTCAATGCCTGCGATCGTTTTGCCTTGCCGGCGCTGGTGCCGGTGATCCTCAATATCTGCCTGATTGCCGGTTCGCTGTGGCTGGCGCCGCGGCTGGGTACGCCGATCCTGGCCCTGGGCTGGGCGATTCTGCTGGCGGGCGTGCTGCAACTGCTGTTTCTGTTGCCGGCGCTGGCCAGGCTCGATCTGCTGGCGCTGCCGCGCTGGGGCTGGCGACATGCGGATGTGCGCAAGATCATGCGCCTGATGGGTCCGACGCTGTTCGGCTCCTCGGTGGCGCAGATCAACCTGCTGCTGGACACGGTATTCGCCTCGATGCTGATCACCGGCTCACAGACCTGGCTGTCGCAGTCGACGCGCTTCCTGGAGCTGCCGCTGGGCGTGTTCGGCGTGGCGCTGGGCACCGTCATTCTGCCCGCCTTGTCGCGTCATCACGTGGGTACCGACAGGGCCGGATTTTCACGTTCCCTGGACTGGGGCTTTCGCATTACCCTGCTGATCGCGGTGCCGGCGATGCTGGCGCTGCTGCTGCTGGCCAAACCACTGGTCGCCACCTTGTTCCAGCATGGCCAGTTCACCGCCTTCGACACCCACATGGCCACCTTGTCGGTGCTGGCTTTCGTGTGCGGCTTGCCGGGCTATGCCCTGGTCAAGGTTCTGCTGCCGGCATTTTATTCACGCCAGGACACGCGCACGCCGGTGCGCGCCGGTGTCACGGCCCTGGTGGCCAACGTGATCCTGACGCTGCTGTTCATCGGGTTGCTGTTCTGGTGGTGGGCGCCGCCGGCCGTGCGCCAGCTTCCCGTGTTGGAGGCGATCGCCCGGGTGCCGGGTCTGCACATGGGCATGGCCATCGCCGGCGCCGTCTCCAGCTACATCAATGCCGGCCTGCTGTGGCACTGGCTGAAGCGTGATCGCGTGTACCAGGTCCAGCCGGGATGGCTGCGCCATCTGGGCCGTTTGACCGTGGCCTGCGTGGCGATGATATTCGTGCTGTGGCTGGGCCTGCAGTGGTGGCCGGACTGGACCGGCGTGCCACCCTGGACCCGCATCTGGCACCTGACCGTGCTGGTGGTCGCTGGGGCGGTCACCTATCTTGGCGTACTGTTGGCCACCGGATTCCGGCTGCGCCACATACGCACAGATTGAACTGCAGTACCCGAAGCACAATCCTGCTTGCGTATTGTTGCCGGTTTGTGATCTTTGCGTTAAAGTTGGGTTGCGCGTCTACAGGATGCGAGAACAAACACAGAGTGTCGGGTACGCATTAGTGTCGATGTGCGTGCCGGGTTTGGTGTTTGGTGAATTCATCGTGCCCAGTCAGGGGAACAAAAATGAAAGTCAAGTTGCTTACCACCGCAGTGTGCGCCACGCTGGCCATGTCTGCCTGGACGGGAAATGCGCATGCCGGCAGTGGCGGTGCGCTTGATCTGAGTCTGCCCGCTGCGGGTGCTGCGCGCGGGACGCTGGCCCAAGGGCAATCGCCGCAGGATCAACAGGAATCCTCATCCTCGCAAGATCAGGAAGAACAACAGAAGAAAAAGGCCACCGAACTGCAGCAGATGACGGTGACCGGCTCGCTGATCCCGCGTGCGCAGATCGAAACGTCGACCCCGACGGTGCAGATCACGGCTGAAGACATCAAGGCACAGGGCTTCCAGAGCGTGTATGAAGCACTGAAGTCTTCGCCTTTTGCCACGGGTGGCGTGCAGGGTGCGCAGGACGGTGCCAGCTTTACCCAAGGCGCCGAAACCCTGAGTCTGTTCGGGCTCGATCCCAATTTCACCCTGACACTGATCAATGGCCACCCGATGGCCGAATATCCGTTGCTCTATAACGGTTCCTCGAACTTTGTCGACCTTTCATCCATCCCGATGTCGATGGTGGATCACATTGATATCGTGCCCGGAAACCAGTCCGCCATCTACGGCTCTTCCGCGATCGCCGGCGTCATCAACATCGTGCTGAAGGATCATGCCGAGGGCTTCAACGTCAACGTGCGCGTGGGCGGCTACTCCGAAGGTGGCGGCGCCAACCAGCGCATCTCGTTTACTGGCGGGCATCAGTTTGGCAACCTGAATGTCGTATACGGCATGCAGTACAATCACAACGACCCGATCTGGGCCTATCAGCGTGACTGGACCAAATCACGTGAAAGCCGCCCGGATGGCCAGAACAACGGCCGCACCAGCCTGGATCGCCTGATTTATGGTTACGACCTGACCAAGGACAATCCGTCACTGGAGTTCTTCGGCCCGCTCGGCGAACATGCCTGCGACGGCATCTCCAACCTGTGGAACGGCACGATGCGGTACAACGACGCCGATGCGCGTGGTCCGGCCTGCGGCACCGAGATCGGCGTGGGTTACGCCACGTTGAAAAACAAGCAGCAGGATACTGCCGGCTACCTGCACATGAGCTTGCCATTGGGTGAGAACGCCCAAGCCTACGGCGACTTCCTGTACAACCACCAGAAGGTTCAGTACGGTGTGGGTGCCAATTACACGTGGTGGGGCACTGGCGCGGACTATGGCTATCTTATTGATGATCGCACGGGTCAGTTGTTCCTGACCCAGTGGGGTTTCTCGCCGGAAGAAGTCGGTGGCTACGACAGTGTCGCCGACACCCTGAATGTGGACACATTGAGCAGTACCCTCGGTGTGCGCGGCAATGTCGGTGACAGCGACTGGGCCTACGACGCGTATTATTCGCGTTCGCAGCAATGGTTGAAGAGCGAGGATCGCCAGCGCATTGCATCCAAGATCGATGCCTTTTTCCAGGATCGCTTCCTTGGCCCACAGTACGGCACCCTGATTGGTTATCCGGTGTACCGCCCCAATTGGGACAATTTCTATACCGCAATCACGCCGCAGGACTATCGCAGTTTTACCGAAGTGCTTGAGAGCCGCAACCAGTCCTGGGTGCAGAACCTGAACCTGCAGGTGACCAATGTCGACCTGTTCAGCCTGCCGGGTGGTTCCGCCGGTTTGGCAGCCCTGGTGCAGGTGGGCAACCAGCATTGGAGCAACCACCCCAATGCCAAGTTGCTGGCCGGCGATGTCTGGGGCACGACCGCCACATCCGGGTTTGGCAAGCGTGAAAACTATGCGGCCGCGGTGGAAATGAACCTGCCGATCTGGAAGTGGCTGACGGTGGACGGCTCGGTGCGCTACGACGACTACAAGTTTGCCGGTCGCAGTGATGCCAAAGCCACCTACAAGCTGGGTGTGGAAATTCGTCCGATCGACACATTGCTGTTCCGGGCCAACTACGCCACCGCATTCCGGGCTCCGGACATGTCCCGCATTTTCCTTGGGCCGTCGGGCGCTTACAGCTTCGTGCCGGATTACTACGGGTGTGATCAGAACCAGCCGGGCGATCCATATGCGGATTGCACCTTCGTGGCCGATGGCGTGCAGTCGTTTGTCAACAATACGGCCAACCCCGACTTGAAGGATATTGAAGCAAAGTCGTGGGGTGCGGGTATCGTCTGGTCGCCGACCAACGATTTCAATGCACGAATTGATTACGTGGATATCAAGGTGGACAAGGAAGTGAATGACATGAGTGTCACAGCATTGATGCGCAATGAGGCTGATTGCCAGAATGGCGTGCTCGATCCGAATTCGCCAACCTGTGTCGATGCTTTCAACCGGGTGCAGCGTGGTGGCCCGAGGAATCTTGTCGAGGAAATCACGCTGAGCCCGATCAACATCTCCAAGGAGCGGACGCAGGCGATTACGGCCGGTGCCAATTACCGCTGGGATATTGGCAAGGCGGGATCATTGACCTTCGGCTTGCAGTACAACAACGTGTTGAAGCACGAGAAACAGCAGTATGCGGGCGACCCGTATGAGGATCTGCTGAACGATCCGCGCTACAAGGACGAGTACAAGTCGATCCTGGCCGGCGACGTGACTTGGGGTGTGGGGAACTGGAGCACCACCCTGTATGGCCGTCGTTACGGCCACTGGCCCAACTACATGGCCAGCTACGTGAATCCGTATAGCTACGACACCGAGGGTGCGAAGAAGAACCCGTCATGGACGTTGTACAATCTGCGCGTGAAGTATGATTTGCCGAGCAATGCGTCGATTGCCGTGACAGCGAACAACGTGTTCAACAAGATGCCTCCCAGGGACACGACTTTCACAAGTTGGCCGTACTATGAGACGCATGCCTACAATGTGTATGGCCGGGCAATTTTTGTCGAGTTCGACATGAATTTCGGCAACTAAGCCATCTGCTGTAGTTTGCTCTCAAGGGGCCGGGCCAGTACCGGCCCCTTTTCCATTGGTTGGTGTAGGTCGCGCGACGCATACTCTTTTTACTGCGGATAATTCGATGAATCGTCTCACTGCTCAGATATCTTTGACTCTTTTGTTGGCCATGGCGTGCTGTGGCACGGTGCTGGCGGCATCGTCGGACACGCACGCCAAGGGTGTGGCTCCGACGTATATGGACTTTGCCCGGCGTGCAACGCTGCAATCACCGGTCATTTCTCCGGATGGGAAATACCTGGCGCTATCGGTGCATAACGAAAAGATGGATGAAAAAGGTGCGGACTGGCAGCTTGCCGTGTTTCGCTTGCCCGAACTCAAGGTGGTGAGCCGCCTCAACATGGCTCCGCGCACCCAGCCGCTGGGTGTGGTCTGGGTCAGCAATACGCGTCTTGTCATGAATGTGGGACGCAATACCGGAACCCTGGAAGCGCCCAGCGCAACCGGCGAGGTGGTTGCCGTCGATTACAACGGCGAGCGCAAGCGTACCTTGTATACGCCGCACTCACACGGACGCAGCAGTATCCGTTCGATGATGCATCTGAACATGCCGCTGGGTTACAGCAGCATCGAAGGCCTGCCGGATGAGCTGGATGGTCACATTTTCATTTCGGTGACCCCGTTCAAGAATCGTGGTACGGCGACCAGTGGCAGTTGGAAGGATGGCGACAGTCTGCTGTTCGATGTCGACTCGGTGTCGGGACGAGCCAAGGAAATTGGCAAGATCTATCGGGCCGGCATGAGTTTTGTGCAACATGACGGCCAGGCCAGGCTGGCCTATGGACAGGACGACGAGCTTGACCACGTCGTGTTCATTCGCAGTTCGGATGACAAGGAAACCGACTGGAAACAGCTTCCCGAATTGGTCACCGGAAAATTGATGCAGCCGCTGCACATCAGTCGGGACGGCAAGACCCTGTACTCGCTGTACAGCGAACATGGCGAGCCGACCAAGCTGATCTCCAGCAAGCCGGACGGTTCGGATCGCAAGGTGCTTGCCAGCGACGATTTTGCCGCGGTCTCCGGTGTGTACTGGACCCGGCCGCCCGACCTGAAGCCGTATGCAGTGGTCTATGATGTGGGTCGCCCGCATGTGGAGTACATCGACCCCGACTACAAGTTTGCCAAGTTGCACAGGGTCTTGAGCGAAAAGTTCCCGGACGAGTTCATTGATTTTGCCGGTGCCAGCCGTGACGACAATGAGGTTCTTGTCTTTGCCCACAGCGACCGCGACCCGGGTTCGGTGGCCTTGCTCGACACCGGCAAGATGAATCTGACGCCGCTGTACCGCGTACTGCCGTGGATCAACACGCAACACATGGCGAGCACGACGCCGATTCGCTTCAAGAATCGTGATGGATTGATGCTGGATGGTTATCTGACCCTGCCGCGAGGCACAGGCCAGAAAGCTTTGCCGATGGTGATGTATCCGCACGGCGGGCCCATGGGCCCGCGCGACTCCTGGTTCTACAATCCGGATACCCAGTTCCTTGCCAGTCGCGGCTATGCGGTGCTGCAGGTCAACTTCCGCGGTTCGGGCGGGCGCGGCTTCAACTTCCAGCGCGCCGGTTGGGGGCAGTTCGGTACCGGCATCATCAATGACCAGATTGACGGTGTGCGCTGGGCCATCGACAAGGGCTATGCCGACAAGAACCGGATCTGTGTCTACGGTGGCAGCTTTGGCGGCTACTCCTCGCTGATGGACCCGATCCGCGCTCCGGACCTGTTCAAGTGTGCGATCGACTATGCCGGCGTGTCGGACCTGACCGTCGAATTTGACCGCAGCGACACACGCCGTTATGCGGGCGGGCGTTACTACTTCGAGCATGCCATCGGTACCAGCCGAGCGAACGTGGAGGCCATTTCCCCGATCCATCACATGGACAAGTTCAAGGTGCCGGTGCTCATCGTGCACGGTGAGGATGATCCGCGCGTGCCGGTACAAAATGCCTACAAGTTGCGCGATGCCTTGAAGAAGGCAGGCAAGCCGTTTGAATGGTTGCTGAAACCAAAAGAATTGCATGGTTTCTACAGTGAGGCCAATCGTGCCGAGATGCTCGAGACGATGGATGCCTTTCTCGACAAATACATCGGGCATGGCGAGAAAGCCCAGGCTGCGCCGTAGGTGGCGGGATTGTCAGCGAACCCGTATCTGCCTGAGTCTGTGGCGTTTATTGTGCCACTGGATTGCCTTGACATGAGACCCTCTCGACGAGCCAGGGCATGAGACCAAGCGCGAATGATCGCCAGGTCTTTGCTCGTGCGCAGCAGGCGATGCTTGCTGATGACCTGCCAACTGCGCGCGCAGCACTGGAAGAACTGATTGCAAGGCATCCGGCAGATGCCGAGCTTGGCATGATGCTTGCCGGGATATTGATGGGGCAGGGTCATCTGAGGGCGGCAACACAGCGTCTGCTGGCCTGCATCGACGGCTTGTCGCGTGATCCGGGCCAGGTCTCGCAACTGGTTCGTTACTTGCATGCCGTGGGTGAGACGAATGGAGCGCGCAGGGCATTGTTGCAACCCGTGGATGCGAATCCGCGTGTTGCGGGTGGTTTGGCTGCGATGGGAGCAATGTGGCACCAGTTGGGTGTGCCGGCACGGGCCGTTGATCGGTTGGAGCAGGCGGCCAGCCTGGGTTGCGCGGCGCCAGATCAGGATTATGTGCGCGGACTCGACTTGATGGCGCTGGGGCGCGTGTCCGAGGCGCGTGATTTATGGTGTTCATGCCTCAAGCGCAGTCCCGGGTTTGGTCGTGCATGCCTGTCGTTGGTGCGTTCACGGCGGCAAACGGCACGGGATAATGATCTGGATCTCGTCGTGACAGCGTTGGCGCGGGCCAAGCCTGGCACGGTCGAGCAGGCGGCTGCCCACTTTGCGCACTTTGCGATTCTCGATGCACTGGATCGCCTGGATGAAGCCTGGTCGGCGCTGCAAACCGGCAATGCAATCATGGCTGCAAGGTTGCACTATGACCGTGGTGAAGTGCAGCGTGGAATGGATGCCATCATTCGTGTCTGCAGCCACGAGTTTGTTCATGCTGGAGGATGCAGAGACGATGGCCCGCTGCCGATATTCATCGTCGGCTTGCCACGGTCCGGGACCACTTTGCTTGAACGTATTCTCACCAGTCACTCTCTGGTCGCATCGGCCGGCGAGCTCGATGATTTTTCAAAGCAACTGCATTGGATGGTCGATCTCCAAAGCGACGACATTGTGACACCGGAGACGCTGGCTCGCTGCGATTGCGTGGATTATGCCGAACTCGGTCGCCGGTATCTGGCGCAAACGCGCTGGCGAGCACAAGGCAAGCCGTTTTATGTCGATAAATTGCCGGCCAACAGTCACCTGGTGGGACTGATTCACCGTGCGTTGCCGCAGGCATCCATTTTGCACATGAGACGCTCGCGGATGGATGTGTGCTGGTCCAACTACAAGGCATTGTTTGGCGATGCATTCGCATACAGTTACGATCTTGAAAACCTGGCTGCTTTTCATCATGAGCATCATCGAATGATGCTGCATTGGCACACCGTGCTGCCGGATGCGATGCTGGGTGTCAATTACCGCGAACTTGTCGAGACGCTCGAGCCTGCGGTACGTCGTGTACTGGATTTCTGTGGCCTGCCGTTTGAAGATGCATGCTTGGACATTCGCCGCAACAGCGCGCCGGTCATGACGCTCAGTACTGCCCAGGTACGCGAAGGTATTCATGATCGCGCGTTGGGGGAATGGCGACGCTACGCAGATCAACTTGAGCCGCTGCGTGCCACCCTGCCCACCTCCGCCATGCCATGATTACCCGGCCCTTGGTTCGGCTTGAAATCGGATCTGGAACGGAAGGGGCCGGTTCGTCCTTCGGACGGCTCAGGTGCGCGCGAATCGCCCGGGTACCGTGTGCCGGCGATCTGCCTGCGACCGGGTGATTCGACGGATGCCGTCGCTCCATTGCCCACCGCAGAGTTTCGTTGTGCGCCGCAGCGCAGCCGTTATACTGCCGCGATGATGCTTTTTCGCGATATCGACGGGCCCTGCATGGCGCCGTCGGGCAGTGTTGTGACCGTGGGTGCGTTTGATGGATTGCACCTGGGGCACCGGGCGTTGCTCGATCGTGTGCGCGGGCGTGCGCGCGAACTTGATTGTGTGCCACTGGCAGTGAGCTTCGAGCCGCTGCCGCGGGCCTTTTTTGCCCGCCACGAGCTGCCGCGGCTGGCCTCGCGGCGCGAGAAGATCGAGGGCTTGCTGGATGCCGGGATGCAGCGCGTGCTGCTGCTGCGCTTCAATCATGCGCTGGCGGCGATGAGCGCCGAGGACTTTGTGCGCCGGGTGCTGGTCGAGCGGCTGGCGGTGCGCGAGCTTCATGTCGGTGCGGGTTTCCGCTTCGGGCACAAGCGCGCGGGCGATTTCGCGCTGCTGGAACGGATGGGTGCCGAGCTGGGGTTCGAGGCGGTGAAGATGCCGCCGGTCTTGCTCGATGACGAACGGGTATCCTCGTCGGCCATCCGCACCAGTCTGGCCAAGGCTGAGTTCGACAACGCGGCGCGATTGCTGGGCCGACCGTTCTCGATCAGTGGCCATGTGGCGCACGGCAACAAACTGGGCCGCAAGCTGGGCTATCCGACCGCCAACCTGTGGCTGGGCCGGCGGGTCAGTCCGGTGCTGGGGATCTTCGCGGTACGGGTGCAGATCGAGGGTGAACCCGGCAGTCATCCGGGCGTGGCCAGCCTCGGCAAGCGCCCGACCGTCAACGAGGTGGTCGAGCCGCTGCTGGAAGCGCACCTGTTCGATTTCGACCGCGACATCTACGGCCGCCGCATTCGCGTAGAATTCCTCGCCCATCTGCGCGATGAGGAAAAGTACGACGACATTGACCTGCTGGTCGCGCAAATGGATCGCGATGCCGCAGCCGCACGAAAAATCCTGGACGGGCAACCGTCCTGACCCAAATCACCGACACGCAAAGCAGCCCATGGGCCAAGACTACAAAGACACCATCAACCTGCCGCAGACCGACTTTCCGATGCGCGGCAATCTGCCCAGGCGCGAGCCTGCGTGGCTGGCCGAGTGGGAAAAGGCCGGACGCTACCAGCAGATCCAGCAGCACGTGGCAGCTCGCGAGCGCATGTTCGTGCTGCACGACGGCCCGCCGTATGCCAATGGAGCCATCCACATCGGCCACGCCGTCAACAAGATTCTCAAGGACATCGTGGTCAAGTCGCGCCTGCTGGACGGCTATCGCGCGCCGTATGTCCCGGGTTGGGATTGCCACGGCCTGCCGATCGAGATCGCGGTGGAGAAAAAGCACGGCAAGGCCGGCGACAAACTGGACCGCGCAGCGTTTCGCGCCAGGTGCCGCGAGTACGCATTGGAGCAGATTGACACCCAGCGCCGCGACTTCAAGCGCCTGGGCGTGCTGGGCGACTGGGAACACCCCTACCAGACTCTCGATGCCGGCTACGAGGCCGACATGCTGCGGGCGCTGGCGCAGATCATGGCCAATGGCCATGTCAGCCGCGGATTCAAGCCGGTGCACTGGTGCTTCGACTGCGGCTCGGCGCTGGCCGAGGCCGAAATCGAATACCGCGACAAGCACTCGCCGGCGATCGACGTGGCCTACGACGCCGTCGACAGCGCCGCGATGGCGCAGGTTTTCGGTGTCGATGCCGGCGATGCAATCGTGGCGATGCCGATCTGGACCACCACGCCCTGGACCTTGCCGGCCAGCCTGGCGGTGTCGGTCGGGCCCGAACTGGAATATGTTCTGATCGAAGGTCCGCCACGCGACAGCCAGCGTCTGTTGCTGGTGGTGGCGGTGGCGCTGGCCGAGGATGTTGCGGCACGTTATGGCGCGCCGGAGGCGAAAATCCTGGGCCAGGCCCGCGGCACCGCGCTGGAAAACCTGGAGCTTGTGCACCCGCTGTATGCCGATCGCCGCCTGCCGGTGATCCTGGGCGCGCATGTGTCGGCCGAGGACGGCACGGGCAACGTGCACACCGCGCCCGGCCATGGCGCCGAGGACTTTGAGGTCGGCCGCGAATACGGTCTCATCGACAAGTACCCGGCCAATGTCCTCAATCCGGTCGATGCGCGCGGCGTGTATCTGGATGGCACGCCGCTGGTGGCCGGCCAGCACATCTGGAAGGCCAACGCCAGCATTATCGAGATGCTGCGCGACAACGGCCACCTGCTGGCACACGCGGACATCGAGCACAGCTATCCACATTGCTGGCGGCACAAGACGCCGGTCGCGTTCCGGGCCACGCCGCAGTGGTTCATCGGCATGGAGAAGGGCAAGCTGCGCCAGCACGCGCTCGAGGCCATCCACCAGGTCGAATGGGTGCCGTCCTGGGGCCGCGAGCGGATCGCCGGCATGGTCGAAGGCCGCCCGGACTGGTGCATCAGCCGCCAGCGTGTGTGGGGTGTGCCGATTGCGCTGTTTGTGCACAAGGCCACGCACGAGCCGCACCCGCGCAGTGTCGAGCTGCTGGGCCAGGTCGCCGATCGCGTGGCCAGGGACGGCATCGAAGCATGGGAGACGCTGGACCCGGCCGAACTGCTGGGTGCCGAGGCGGCCGACTACGACAAGGTCAGCGATGTGCTGGACGTGTGGTTCGACTCGGGCGTGACCCATTTCGCCGTGCTCGACCAGCGCCCGGCGCTGCAGCAGGGCGATGCCCAAAGTCGCAGCGTCATGTACCTGGAAGGCTCGGACCAGCACCGCGGCTGGTTCCAGTCGTCCTTGCTGACTTCGGTTGCGATGCACGAGCGTGCGCCGTATCAGGCCGTGCTGACGCATGGCTTCGTGGTCGATGCCGACGGGCGCAAGATGTCCAAGTCGCAGGGCAACGTGGTGGCGCCGCAACAGGTGATGGACACCCTGGGCGCCGACGTGCTGCGCCTGTGGGTGGCCGCGGCCGACTACCGCAACGAGATGTCGGTCTCCGACACCATTCTCAAGCGCGTGTCCGACAGCTACCGCCGCATCCGCAACACCGGCAAGTTCCTGCTCGGCAACCTGCACGGATTCGATCCGCAGCAGCACCTCAAGCCGGTGGCCGACTGCCTGCCGCTGGACCAGTGGGCGGTACAGGTGGCGCACGACGTGCAGCAGGCCGTGACTGCAGCCTACGCGCGCAATGATTTTTCCGAGGTGGCGCAGCGCATCCAGAACTTCTGCAGCACCGAGATGGGCGCGTTGTATCTGGACATCATCAAGGACCGGCTCTACACCATGCCCGCCGACAGTCATGGCCGGCGCAGCGCGCAGAGCGCGATGTACCGCATCTGCGAGGCCATGGTGCGCTGGATGGCTCCGATTCTTGCCTTCACGGCCGAGGAAATCTGGCAGTTGATGCCGGGCCAGCGCGGCGACAGCGTGCTGTTCGAGACCTGGTACGAGGGTCTGGCGGCCGAGCAGGGCAGTTCCGCACAGCGTCAGTGGTGGAGTGATCTGCTGTCCCTGCGCAGCGGCACTGCGCGGGTGCTGGAAGCGATGCGCCAGAACGGTGGCCTGGGTTCGGCGCTGGAAGCGGAAGTGACACTGTACCTTGATGACGGTCTGTTGCAGCGCTACCAGGATGCGGCCGGCGAGCTGCGCTTTGCCTTCATCACCTCGGAGCTGAAACTCCAGCCGCTGGCACAAAAATCCGGGGACGCCGAGCGCATCGAGTTGGCCGATGGCCAAGCCTGGGTTGCGGCCCGCGCCACGGACCACGCCAAGTGCGTGCGCTGCTGGCACCGCCGTGCCGATGTCGGCAGCCACGCCGAACACCCGGAGCTGTGCGGCCGCTGCATCGGCAACATCGGCGACGCGCCGGAGCAACGGCGGTGGTTTTGAGGAGCCGGGACCCGGGACCCGGG
>CBFGSA010000039.1:0-21727 GCA_965651365.1 uncultured Rhodanobacteraceae bacterium
CGGCCCGCGACCGGATCGTGGTGGTGACCACCGCCGGACACCTGCTGATGTTTTCAGTCGCCGACCTGCCCGAACTCGAACGCGGCAAGGGCAATAAGCTGATCGAGATCCCGAAGAAGAAGCGCGACAGCGGTGAGGAGCGGCTGGTGGGCGTGATGGTGGTGACTGAAGGCGAGGGCGCCGTCACGGTGCGTGCCGGCAAGCGCAAGATGACGCTGAAATGGGCCGATCTGGTCCAATTTGGCGGCAACCGCGCGGCGCGCGGCGGCCTGCTGCCACGCGGCTTGCGCAACGTGGATGCCATCGAAGCCGGCAACTGACTCCGGCGGGAACCGCGCCGGCGGCGCGCCGCCTCAGCGCGCCCGCGCGGCGCGCACCATCAGCACATCGCCCGCCGCGCTGTGCATGATGCGCCCGGCGTTGCCGCCCACCAGCATGTGAAATGCCAGCCCGCGGCTGAGGGCACCGATCACCACCAGATCGACGTCATTGGCCAGCCCGTGGTTGCGCAGCATCAGCTCCGGATGGCCGAACTCCACGTGGGTATGGATCTGCTCGCGCAGCGCGGGGCTGATGTCTGCCTCCGCCAGCAGGCTCGCCATCGCCTCGCGTTCCATGCGCGCCAGGCCGTGCTCGCGCCCGTCCGCCATCAACAGCGACTGATAGGGGATGTCGAGCGCGTGCATCAGCGCGAGGTCGGCACCGCCAAACCAGGTGGCCGCCGCCTCCAATCCGAGACGCGACTCGCGGGTGAAGTCGGTACCGACAAGCACCTTGCGGTAGGCGCCGTGCGGGCGCGCCTTGACCACCAGCAACGACTGCGGCGCGCGGCGCAGCAGCTGCGCGGTGGTGGTGTTGATGGGGCCGACATGGGCGGCCCCGCGCGAGCCGGTGATGATGAGGTCGCAGCCTTCCCGCGTTGCCGTCTGCTCGATGACGGCCGCCGGCTCCCCCGCCGCCACGTGCACCACCAAATCATCCGGTGAAGCGCGCAGGTCACACCGGATCTGGCGCTCCACGAGCTCGGCATCGGCCTTCTCGACGCTCTCGGCGTACCCCGCGGCGGGCCACCACGCGTCGGCGTGGTCCGGGCGTATCGCGTGCACGACATGCAGCACGGCCTGCCACTGCACGGCCAGCTGCAGCGCGCGATCCAGGGCGCGATCCGAGCGGCTGTCAAGATCGGTTGCCAACAGGATTTTGCGCGGTGTCTGCACGCCCGAATCCGATTCACGCACGCGAACCTCCGCCTCGACCGATACCCGACCGAGTATCTCAAGATGCCGCGGGAAGCGCAAGCCGAACGCCCATCATCATCAGCGGCGCTGCCGCGCGGCCACGGCTGCGGCATGGGGCTCGCAAGTGTCACCCTGAAGCTGCATTGCCAGACGCTTTTCGCCGCCCGATGGCGGCGGCCCTGTACACTCTCACCACCCGCCCCCGCAGCCCGATTGGCGACGAGGGCCGCACTGCCGACGGTTTTCTGTCTTGATGTCCGACTCCCTGATTGCCATCGCGATCCTGTGCCTGCCGTTTGTGGCCAGCCTGCTGACGCCGCTCCTCGCCGGCGGCCACCGCGCCCGCAGCGTGTGGATGATGACCGGCACGGCCGGCGTCGCGCTGATGCTGACGATCCTGCTGTGGCCGGCCATCAGCGCCGGCGCCATCGTGGGCCAATCGTTCGCCTGGGCGCCGATGCTGGGGCTGGACTTCAGCATCCGCATCGACGGCCTGAGCTGGCTATTCCTGGTGCTGATCACCGGCATCGGCGCGCTGGTAGGCATTTACGCCAATTACTACATGCCGCGCGACTATCCGCTGGTGCGGTTTTATTCGCTGCTGCTGGCGTTCATGGGCTCCATGCTGGGCATCGTGGTGTCCGGCAACCTCGTCCAGATGGTGTTCTTCTGGGAGTTCACCAGCCTGTTCTCGTTTCTCTTGATCGGGTACTGGCACCAGGGTGAATCGGCGCGTGACGCGGCGCGCACCGCGTTGATCATTACCACCGCCGGCGGCTTGTGCCTGCTGGCGGGCGTCCTGCTGCTGGGCCGCATCGTTGGCAGCTACGAGCTGGACGTGATCTTGGCGTCCGGCGATCTGATCCGCCACAGCCCCTGGTATCTGCCGACGCTGGCGCTGATCCTGCTCGGCGCGTTCACCAAGAGCGCGCAGTTTCCGTTCCACTTCTGGCTGCCGCAGGCGATGTCAGCGCCCACCCCGGTGTCGGCGTATCTGCATTCGGCGACCATGGTCAAGGCCGGCATTTTCCTGTTGCTGCGCCTGTGGCCGGTGCTGGCCGGTACCGACGCCTGGTTCTGGATCGTGGGCGGGGCGGGCGCGGCATCGCTGCTGCTGGGCGCCTGGGCGGCCACCTTCCAGAAGGACCTGAAGGCGGTGCTGGCCTACTCCACCATCAGCCATCTGGGCCTGATCACCATGATGCTTGGCCTGGGTAGTACGCTGGGCGCGGTGGCCGCGATTTTCCACACCGTCAATCACGCCACCTTCAAGGCCTCGCTGTTCATGGCGGTCGGCGCGGTGGACAACGAAACCGGCACCCGTGACCTGCGCCAGCTGGGCGGCTTGCGCCGGGTAATGCCGATTACCGCCACGCTGGCGGTCATCTCCGGCGCGGCCATGGCCGGCGTGCCGCTCCTCAACGGCTTCCTCTCCAAGGAGATGTTTTTCGCCGTCGCCCTCGGCTCGCACCAGAACCTGGTGCTGGATATCGCCACCGTCGCGCTGGCGGTGCTGGCCGCGGCCCTCGGCGTCACCTACTCCCTGCGTCTCGTGGGCGGGGCCTTCTTCGGCCCGGCCCGACACGATTATCCGCGCCAGCCGCACGAGCCGCCGCGCTGGATGCGCTTTCCGATCGGCTTCCTGGCGTTGGCGTGTCTAGCGGTGGGCATTATCCCCGCGCGCTCGATCGGTGCCGCGCTGCACGCCGCGGCGCGCGCCGTGCTGGGCCCGCAAATGCCCGATTACAGCCTGCAAATCTGGCACGGGCCGAGTACGCCGCTCGTGATGAGCGTGCTGGCGTTTGCCATCGGTTGCGCGTTCTACGTGTGGCACCGCAAGCAGTTCAATCGGCATCCCGGCACGCCGGTGCTGGGATGGGTGAGCGCGAAGGGCGTGTTCGAGCGCGCGCTGGTTTTGATGACCGCCACTTTGCCCGCCTGGCAGCGCCGGGTGTTTCCCGCGCGCAGGCTGCAGGTGCAGCTGCTGTTGATCGTGCTGGCCGCCGGCGCGCTCGTGACGCTGGCCGTGTTCCAGGCCGGCGGCAGCGCCGGCAGCATGGCGCCCAGTCGCGTGGACCCCGCGTTTGCCCTTTTGTGGCTGCTCGGCGGCGCGTGCGCGGTGGGCGCGGCCGTGCAGGCCAAGTTTCACCGCTTGGCGGCGCTGGTCCTGACCGGTGGGGCGGGCCTGGTGCTGTGCATCAGCTTTTTGTGGCTGTCGGCGCCGGATCTCGCCGCCACCCAGCTCTTGGTCGAGTCGGTGACCACGGTGCTCATCCTGTTGGGTCTGCGCTGGCTACCCAAGCGTATCGAGCAACCCGCCCCGGCCAGCCGCCGGGTACGCTATCGGCGCCGCCGTGATCTGCTGATCGCCGGGGGCACCGGGGCCGGCGTGGCGTGGTTGGCCTGGTCGGTGATGTTGCACCCGGTCTCCGACTCGGTGGCGCGCTTTTTTCTCGCCCAGGCGGTGCCCGGCGCGGGCGGGCGCAACGTGGTGAACGTGATTCTGGTGGACTTTCGCGCGCTCGATACGCTCGGCGAAATTACCGTGCTGGCGGTCGTCGCCTTGACGGTATTCGCCCTGCTGCGACGCTTTCGCCCGGCCGCCGAGAGCATCGGCATGCCCAGCCAGCAGCGCCATTTTCAGCAATCCGTGGCGGCACAAGCCGCCAAGCCCGAAGCGGTACCCGACTATCTCGCCATTCCCAGCCTGATCATCACCCTGATGGCGCCGGTGATCGCGCTGTTCGGGCTGCATCTGTTTTTGCGCGGCCACGACCTCCCCGGCGGCGGCTTCGTGGCCGGCATCACCTTGACCCTGGCGATGATCGTGCTGTACATGGCCGGCGGCGCACGCTGGGTGGAAAGCCGCTTGCGGGTGGCGCCGGTGCGCTGGATCGCCTTTGGCCTGCTGCTGGCGCTGGCAACCGGCCTCGGGGCCATGGCCACCGGACATCCGTTCCTGACCTCGCACAACGCGCATGTGGAGGTACCGCTGTGGGGCCCGCTGGCGCTGCACAGCGCCATGCTCTTTGACCTTGGCGTGTTCGCGGTGGTGATTGGTGCCAGCTCGCTGATCCTCATCGTGCTGGCCCACCAGGGGCTGCGGCGCCCGAGCGTCGCGGTCGGCGCGCCCACCGACGCAGGCCGGGGCAAGACATGGAACTGACCCTCGCGCTCGCCATCGGTGTACTCATCGGCTCGGGCGTGTGGCTGGTGTTGCGGCCGCGCAGCTTCCAGGTAATTCTCGGCCTGACGCTGATTTCCTACGCCGTCAACCTGTTCATTTTCGCGGTCGGCGGCCTGCGCACCGGCGCCGATCCGATCCTGCAACAGGGATTGACCGATGCCGCGCACTACACCGATTCGGTGCCGCAGGCGCTGGTGCTGACCGCGATCGTCATCGGCTTTGCCACCACCGCGCTGTTTCTGGTGGTGTTGCTGACCTCGCGCGGATTGACCGGCAACGACCACGTGGACGGCGAGGACAGCACGCCATGACGGCGCATCTGGCCATCGCGCCGATCCTCATTCCGCTGTTGATTGCCGCCCTGCAGCTGCTCGCGGGCACCCGCCGGCGCCGGCTCCAGGCGCTGCTGAGCGTGCTCTCGTGCGTCGCGCTGGTGGCCGTCGCCGTGGCGCTCGTGATCGGCGTATCCGGCCAGGATTCGGGCGCCGGCATGCTGGTCTACAATCTCGGCAACTGGCCGACCCACTTCGCCATCGTGCTGGTGGTCGATCGACTTTCGGCATTGATGCTGCTGCTGACCTCGGTGCTGGCGCTGGCCGTGATGCCCTTCGCGCTGGGGCGCTGGAAATACCAGGGCGTGTTTTTCCAGCCGCTCGTGCAGTGCCTGCTGCTTGGCTTCAACGGCGCGTTTCTCACCGGCGACCTGTTCAACCTGTTCGTGTTTTTCGAGGTGCTGCTGGCCTCGTCCTACGGACTGGCCCTGCACGGATCGGGGCTGCGCCGGGTCAGCGCCAGCCTGCATTACATCGTCGTCAACCTGTTGGCCTCGATGCTGTTCCTGATCGGCGTGGCCTTGATCTACGGGGTGACCGGCAGCCTCAACATGGCGGTTTTGGCGGACAAGATCCCGCAGCTTGAGGGCAGTACCCGCGCCTTGCTGCACGCCGGCGCGGCGCTGCTGGGGATGGCGTTTCTGGTCAAGGCGGCGATCTGGCCGCTGGGCTTCTGGCTGCCGCGCACCTATGCCGCGGTCACCCCACCGGTGGCCGCGCTGTTCGCGATGATGACCAAGCTGGGCATTTACGTGGTGTTGCGCCTGAGCCTTCTGTGGTTTGGCGCCGGTGCCGGCGCCGCTTCGGCACACTTCGGCTCCACGGTGCTGCTGTGGGCCGGCATCATCACCCTCGTCAGCGGCACGGTCGGCCTGCTTGGCGCTCGCGAACTCGGCCGCCTGGCCGGCTACAGCGTCTTGGTATCCTCGGGCACGCTGCTGGGCGCCATCGCCCTGCAGCAACCGGCCGTCACCGCCGGCGCGCTGGCGTACCTCGTGATTTCGGTACTCGGCATCGCCGCGCTGTTCCTGCTCGACGGCCTGGTGGCGCCACGCGAGGAGGATGAGGACGTGGAACAGCTGGAGCCGTACGATCCGGTGGGCGACGCCTTGTTCACCGAGGAGGATGAAACCCGCGTCGAACGGCCGGCACCCATCACCATCCTGGCCGCGTGCTTTCTCGCCTGCGGCCTGCTGCTGGCCGGCCTGCCGCCGCTGTCCGGGTTTGTTGCCAAGTTCGCGCTGCTGGCGCCGATGCTGGACGCCGGGCCCGGCGCGCGGCTCCTGTTCGCGCTGGTGATCGTGGCCGGCCTGGGTACGGTCATCGCCATGGGCCGCGCCGGCATCCAGATCTTCTGGGCCGATCGGGATTGGGCCTTTCCGCCGGTGCGCGCCAGCGAAACCGCCTCGGTCATCGCCCTGCTCGGCCTGTGCCTGGTATTCACCTTCGTGGTGGCCGCGCCGTGGCGCTACCTGGACGCCACCGCGCGCCAGGCGCACAGCCCGACCCGGTACATCCACGCGGTGCTGCCCGCCGGCGCGGAGCGCGGTCGATGAGGCGCTGGTTTCCGCATCCGCTGATGAGCGCTTTCCTGGCCCTGGCATGGCTGCTGTTGCAGCGCAGCGTGGCACCGGCCGATGTCGTCACCGGGTTGATTCTGGGCACGGGCCTGGCGCTCGCATTCGACCGTCTCGGCGCGTCGGCGGTGCGCGTGCGCCGGCCCGGCACGCTGCTGCGCCTCGGCGGGCGCGTGCTGCTCGACATCGCCCGCTCCAACCTGGCCGTGGCGGCCATCATCGTGCTGAACCGGCGCCCGGTGTCGTCCGGGTTCGTGCGCATTCCGCTGCAGCTCACCGACCCGTATGCGCTGGCCATGCTGGCCTGCATCATCACCGCGACCCCCGGCACCATCTGGGTCAGCCACGATTCGACGCAGCGCGTGCTGGTGATCCACGTGCTCGACCTGATCGACGAGGCCAGCTGGATTCGAACCATCAAGCAGCGCTACGAACAACCTTTGCTGGAGATTTTCCGGTGATCCATACGCTGGCCGCCGCGGCCGTCGCGGCCGCACAAATCCTGCTGTTGCTGGCCATGGGCGTGGCCATCGTGCGGCTGGCGCGTGGCCCGCGCGCGCAAGACCGCGTGCTGGCCCTGGATGCCCTGTATCTGGACGCCATGTTGCTGCTCTTGACGCTCGGCATCCGCGCCGGCAGCACCCATTACATCGAAGCCGGGTTGATCATCGCCCTGCTTGGCTTCGTCGGCACCGCCGCATTTGCCAAGTTCCTGATGCGTGGCGAGGTGATCGAATGAATTTCCTCGACAGCCTGCCGCCGTGGGCGGCCGCACTGGTCGGCGCGCTGGCGCTGGCGAGCGCCGTGCTGGTGTTGGTTGGCGCACTCGGCCTGCTGCGCCTGGGCAGCTTCTACAAGCGCGTCCACGCGCCCACCCTCGGCACCACCTTCGGCACCTATCTGATGCTGGCGGCCACGCTGGCGTTCTTCCATTTCGGTCCGGGCCTTGCCGTGCCCCACGTGCTGTTGATCGGCGCCTGCGTGGTCGTCACCGCCCCCATCAGCCTGATGCTGCTGGTGCGCGCGGCGCTGGCGCGCGACCGCAAGGAAGGCGTGGCCGGGGTGGAGCCGGTAGTCGCGCCAACGGATCAGGCAGGCGACGCGCGCGACAGCGATTGAGCCGGTCGCAGCCGGCGCTTCACCAGCCCGCCGGCGCCTACAGCCGCGTGTAGTTCCAGCTCACCAAACGGCCGTCGCGGTAGGGCATGACGCCGTGGAAGGGCCGCGGGTCGGCGTCGAACACCAGTGGCAGGAAGTGGCGGTCGCCTTCCCACAGCGGCAGTTCCAGCAGGCGCTCGCGGTCGACCCATTCCAGCGTGCCTTCGTGATTGCCGCCGTGCGATTCGCCGTCGAAGCTGTCGATGACGAAGACGAAGCCCAGCCAATCCTCGCCATGCTTGCCGAAGCCCGGCCAACTGATCGTACCGCGCAAGCGCATGTCGAGACATTCGATACCGGCCTCCTCGCGAATTTCGCGGCGCATGCACGCAGCAATGTCCTCGTCCGCTTCCAGCTTGCCGCCCAGGCCGTTGTATTTGCCCAGGTGGTGATCGTTCTCGCGCGCATTGCGGTGAATCATCAACACCTTCCGCCGGTCGGGGGACAGGACATAGCCAAGGGTGGCAACAATAGGTGTGTAAGGCATGAGTGGATCAGGGCAGAAGTTCGAAGCCGTCGGCGAACAGGGCATCGCTGCGTGGCGCAAGCAAGTCGACCGCGTAGCTCGCTGGCAATCCGTTCTGGCTGTTGGCGACATGCAGCTCGACACTGGCCGGCCCCGGCGGGGTGGTGGCCACGAAACTGAAGGCATACAGATTCCCCCAGTCCAACGTGTTGCCGATCGGCGCCTGCCAGGCCACCTGGCTACCGGACGTCGCTTGTGTCCAGGCATTGCCCGCATCGCGGTCGGCATCGGCAAAATCGGTGTCCGCCGCAGCGACATCCGCGGGCAAAGGAACCGCAAACCCGTCGAAACCGGCATTGGACAAGACCTTCAGGTTGGGCTCGCTGGCATGCGTCGGATCGATCACGGCGCGGGCGAAATCGAGATTCATCACCGCATAGCGATAACGCCAGCGGCCGTCGGGCAAGGGTTCCACCCGAAGCGCCACCCGCACGTGACCTTCGTCCGTGTCAAGCTCTTCACTGGCCGCGTTGCTGACCGACGCCGCGGGGTCAACCCAGGCATTGATTGCCGGTCCAGGCTGCAAGGGCTGGGCCGGAAAACTCCAATCGGCCAGGCCGTCGCCACCAGCGGTCCTGCCCGGTGACACTTCCCGGTACCCCATGGTGTCGTGGATGTCTTCGTCATCACGCACCAGATACCAATACTCGAAAAAATAGCGTGCACCGGGATTCAGCACCGGCAGCAGGTCGGCTTCGCTGGCCACCAGGCGCAGGTCGAAGTCATTGGCGGCACCCGGCACCGGATGGTCGTTGGCATCATGATCCCAGTGCCCGTCACAATCGCGATCATAGACCGAACCGCAACGCCCCCAGATACCTTGGGCGGGAATCATTTCGCTGCGCGGGGCGAGCTGCAGGCTGTCATCGTTGTTGCTGACCGAGTACGTGTCCCGGCACTGCGGAAAGATCACGTGGTAATTGGTGGTGGTGCAACTGCAGCCGTGGTTGGCGGCCCAGAAGGCATGCTTGACGCCGGAGCGGCCGATCTGCGTGATGCCGCCATCGGCATCGATGCGGTACAGGTTCCACACGAGGAAGGGATGCTGGTCGTTGTCGTAGGGCGGCTGCGGCTCGCCGTCCTGGTTGACCTGATTGGCGTTGAACTTGCGATACCAGGGTACGGCGGTGTCGCCGACGTTAATCAGGCTTGAATCCGGCGCAATGACGACCAGGCCGTCACTGCCCGTGACGGGACAATCGGCTCCCAATTCCGGCTGCCCCCCGTTGGCGAGATGGCAGCGCATCATCTGAATCCGGTCAGTGCCCTTCTGGTACAGCGCGATATTGGTCACCTGCCCCGGTGCCGCCTCGGTTGGCCAGGGTGCGCTGCACTCTTCGGCCGTGGCCGAGTGCAGGCTCTCGCGCCGTGCCACCACGGTCTCCAGGTCCAAACTGCCGAGCGTGCGGCCGGCCCATTCCGGGCGGCCCATGCGGCGTGCCAGTTGCGGTGCCAAGCGCACGTTCATGTCGCGCAGAAACAGGCGATTGCGCGCACTCGCCATGGAATAATGGGCATGATCGACCAGGAAGGCCACCCGCCCCTGACTGTCAATCACCTGCAACATGAAAGGCTCGTCGGCGCCGCCGGCATAGGGCTTGAACACCAAGCCGCGCAGGTCGGCCTGGCCTTTGGTCCAGCGCAGGATGAAACCGCCGCTGGAGTCGAGACGACCATCCATGAGCGAATCCGGCCGGGCTCCGTGTGCCCGGAAGTCCAGCGCACCCGTGTTGCGCGAAGCAAAGCGCAAACGCCGGTAGGCGTGACCGGCGGCGGGCCGTGCATCCGCCGTGGCAGCCGTAACGGAATCGAGCGCCAGCCCCATGGCCGCCAACACATCGGTATTGAAACGCCAATCGGCGTGACCGCCCCACGCCTGCCACAGCGCCGCCTTGACCAACGGCTTGCCACCCTCGCGGGGATCGGCAAAGACCTGCAGCGTCAGCAGCAACAGTGCCAAGCCCAAGCCAATGGCGGCACCAGAACTGCGCATGCCATGCCGCCATCTTGCTTGAAGGTGGTGCTGAGATTTCATGAAGTTCATGGGCCAATTCACACGCGTCGTACCCCAGTGTAGAACACCCACTGCCGATGCGCCCGTGGTGGGCCTCCGGCCGGTGGTAGCATGCACGACGTTTGCCTCAACACGATCCCGAGGAAGTTACCGTGCGTCACCCGCTGCATCCAATGCTGGTGCATTTCCCGCTGGCCTGCTGGTCAATCGCAACGGTGGTGGATCTTGCCGCTACGCACTACAGCGAAGGCGCCTGGCGTCTGGCGGCAACGCTGCTTGTCATTGGCGTTGTGATGGCCCTGCCGACCATCGTCACCGGCATCATCGAACTGATCCAGGTACCCGATGAGCCCAAAGTCATGCGCGACGCCTACCTGCACATGGGCGTGATGATGCTGGCCTTTGCGCTGTACGTCGCCAGCCTGCTGATGCGCGTTGAGGCCGGGCACTTCATTGCCCCCGGCAAGGCAGCGATCATCGTGAGCGTCTGCGGTCTGGCCACGCTCTTGATTGGCGCCTGGCTGGGTGGCAGCCTGGTGTATGGGTACGGGGTCGGCAGACGGCACCCCGACGATTGAGGGTTGCACGTTTTCCCGCAGGCGGCCAAATGCGTGATAAGTTGTTGCTGTGCGCCCGGCTGAACGGGCGACTTTCGGAAACGTCTTGAGCCCGTTTCCCTCTGATTCTCCGAAGCCAGAATCCCGCTTCGCCCAATCGAGACATCGCATGACTCATCCGCCCGTTCTGGCCCCGCCTGCAAACGCACTCACCCAATCCAGCGCACACAAGCTTCTCGCAAGGCTCAGCCGCCTCGTTGCTGTCGCAACGGGGCTTTTTTGTGTTCCGGCATTGGCCAGCGCACAGGCAATCTCCAGTCCTGACGATAAAATCAACGCCCTGTTTGCACCGGTTGCCGAGGCGATATCGTTTGTGGTGTTCTACCCAATTCCGGTCGGTAATGGCGACACGATGCCAGCCATGGTCTTGTGGCTGATCGTGGCGGCATCGTTTTTCACGCTGTATTTCCGCTTCATCAACGTGCGCGGTTTCGTCCAGGGGCTGCGCCTGGTCCGTGGTGACTACTCGAACAAGAACGATGCCGGTGAGGTATCCCACTTCCAGGCTCTGGCCACGGCCTTGTCGGGTACCGTCGGCCTGGGCAACATCGCCGGCGTGGCCATAGCCATCAGTATCGGTGGTCCCGGCGCCACGTTCTGGATGATCGTGGCGGGACTGCTCGGCATGAGCACCAAGTTCGTCGAATGCACACTGGGCGTCAAGTACCGCCGCCACAATGCCGACGGCAGCGTCTCCGGCGGTCCGATGCACTATCTGACCCGCGGCATTACCGAGCATTACCCGCATCTGCAGCCACTGGGGCGCGTACTGGCGGTTGTGTTCGCGGTGTGCTGCATCGGCGGCTCGCTGGGCGGTGGCAACATGTTTCAAGTCAACCAGAGCTTTCAGCAGGTGGTGACCGTAACCGGTGGCAGTGCCAGCATCCTGGCCGACAAGGGCTGGCTGTTCGGACTCATCACGGCCGTGCTCGTCGCGCTGGTGATTCTGGGCGGCATCAAGTCCATCGCCCGCGTCACCGCAAGACTGGTGCCATTCATGGCCATCCTGTACGTGCTGTGCAGCCTGTGGATCATCCTGGCCGACCTCGGCTTTGCCGGCCAGGCATTCGGCTCGATCATTGCCGGAGCCTTCACGCCGGAAGCCGGCTATGGCGGCATTGTCGGCGTGCTGATTCAGGGTTTTCGGCGCGCTGCGTTTTCCAACGAGGCCGGAGTCGGCTCGGCACCGATCGCGCATTCTGCCGTTCGTACCACCGAGCCCGTCACCGAAGGCCTGGTGGCGCTGTGGGAACCGTTCATCGACACCGTGGTGATCTGTACCATGACTGCATTGGTGATCGTGATCACCGGCATGTACCAGCAGGAGGGCGTCGGCGATGGCGTGGCACTGACCTCAATGGCTTATGCCTCGGTTCTACCGTGGTTCCCGTACCTGCTGACAGCGGCCGTATTCCTTTTCGCCTTCTCCACCATGCTGGCCTGGTCCTACTACGGCGAGAAGTCTGCCTGCTACCTGTTCGGCGAATCGAAGCGCGTGGCGATCGGCTACAAGCTGGTGTTCTGTGCCTTCATCGTTGTGGGCGCGGCCAGCAACCTGTCGGCCGTCGTGGACTTCTCCGACGCCATGATCTTCGTGATGGCCCTGCCCAACGTGATCGGCCTTTACCTGCTGGCGCCGGTAGTCAAGCGCGAACTGGCCAGCTATCTTGCCCGCGTGCGCAGCGGCGCAATCCGCAATTACCGCAAGGAGCCCCTGCCCGCTGCCACGGATTGAGCGTAATCAGCCGAGCATTTGACCCAGTACAAAGCGGTACAGTTCGGGGAGTTGTTCCAGGTCCGCAAGTGCCACGCATTCATCAATCTTGTGGATGCTGGCGTTGACGGGGCCAAGCTCGATCACTTCGGCACCCAGCGGAGCGATGAAGCGGCCATCGGAAGTCCCGCCGCCGGTGCTTTGCTCCGGCTCGATGGTGCAATGCTCCTGGCAGGCGGCGAGAACGGCCTGGCGCAACTTGCCGTCGGCGGGTGACAGGAAGGGCTGGCCGGAATCGTGCCAGTCGATGTGCCAGTCGAGCTGGTGACGGTCGAGAATTTCCGCGGTTCGCTGTTTCAGGCCGGCATCGCTGCTCTCGGTCGAGTAGCGGAAGTTGAACTGGGCGCTCAGCGTGCCGGGAATGACGTTGCTGGCGCCGGTGCCGGCGTTGATGTTGGCGAATTGCAGCGAAGTGGGCGGGAAGGCGTCGTTGCCCGCGTCCCATTCAGTTTGTGTCAGCTCGGTGAGCGCCGCGGCGAATTCGTGGATCGGGTTGCGCGCCTGGTGCGGATAGGCCACGTGACCCTGCACGCCGCGCACGGTGAGTTGCGCCGTCAGCGACCCGCGTCGCCCGATGCGGATGAGGTCGCCGAGATGTTCGGTGGCCGACGGCTCGCCCACCAGACACCAGTCGATGCGTTCGTCACGCTCGGCGAATTCGCGCGCAACGCGGCGCACGCCGTCGATGGCATTGCCCTCCTCGTCGCTGGTCAGCAGCAGCGCGACGCGTCCGGTGTGTTCCGGGTGCTCGGCGACGAAGCGCTCCAGCGCGATGACCATGGCGGCGACGCTGCCCTTCATGTCGGCGGCGCCGCGGCCGTACAGCATGCCATCGCGCACTTCGGGCTCGAACGGGGGCGAAGCCCACTCGTCTTCCGGGCCGGTGGGTACGACATCGGTATGGCCGAGAAACACCAGCGTCGGCGTATCGGCTGGACCATGGCTGGCCCACAGGTTGTCGACCTCGCCAAAACGCAGATTCTCGATCATGAAACCCGCGTCCTGCAGACGACGCCCGATCAGGGCCTGGCAACCGTCGTCATCGGGCGTCACCGAGCGGCGCCGGATCAGCTCGCAGCTCAAGTCGAACACGCCGCTCACGCCGCCACCTGCGCACCGATCAGATAGCCGACCAGCCAGGTGACCCCGGCCGCCGCGAAGGTGATCATGAACTGGCGTGCGACCGAAAAGGCGATGCCGCGGCCGGTGAACAGCGCGCTGCCCATCGCAATCAGGGTCAGGCCCAAAAAGGTGGCACAGATGCTGCCGATGACGGCTTCGGTGCCATGCAGCCAGAAGTAGGGTGCCACCGGAAACAGTGCGCCGAAGGCGAACAGCACGAACGAGGAAATGGACGCGCCCCAGGCCGATCCGCCCAGCTCATCCGGGTCCACGCCCAGGTCTTCCAGCACCAGCGTATCCAGGATGGCTCGCGGCGTTTCGCTCAAGCGCGCCGCCATGGCCTCGGCTTCCGATTCATCCAGGCCCTTTTCGAGATAGACACCGCGGATGCGCTGACGCACGTCTTCCGGCGCCACCGCCAGGCGCTCGGCGCGCTCGGTGATCTGCGCCTGGTAGAACTCGCGGGAACTGTTGACCGACAGCCATTCGCCCATCGCCATCGAACAGGCGCCGGCCACCAGCCCGGCCAGACCGGCCATCAGCACGGCGGCATCGCTGGTCGCCGCACCGGCCATGCCCATCACCAGCGAGACATTGGATACCAGGCCGTCATTGGCACCGAGCACGGCAGCGCGCAGGGTATTGCCACCGCGCGCGCGATGCCGACCGGCGGTCGCGGCCCGGTCGATGCCGCGCGAGAAATGATCACGATGTTCGATGCGGTCAACCGGGGTTGGCGCATGGTCGGCGTGCTCCATGCGCACCACGGTGGGCATCACGAAACCGATGCCGAACCAGTTTGCCAGCCGCGTCAGCGCACGCACGCGCAGACTGATGCGGGCTTGCGGGACGGCAGCACCATGCTGCTTCAGGCGCCGAGCCCAGAAGCCGGCATTGGCCTGCTCGATGTCGGCGATGCGCTGGTAGGCGCGCGCCTGCTCCTCGTCGCGGGCAATGACGGCCAGACGCGAATACAGCGCCGCATTGTCGCGCTCGATGCGCAGGTTTCTGCGATAGCGGCGGGCCTTGTCTGCGCTCATGTCAGATCCGGAAATACTCGCGCCAGTCTGCTTCGTTGTAGCCGATGAAGACGGTCTTGCCGTCGCTCAGCACAGGTCGCTTCACCAGGGTCGGATGCGCCACTGCCAATTTCAACCACCCCGAATCCGAGCTGGTCTGGCGCTGCGCCTCGGACAATTGCCGCCAGGTCGTCGAGCGCCGGTTGATCAGCGTAGCCCAGCCGCCGGCACCAGCGGCCCAACTCTTCAGTGTCGCTGCCGGCACCGGATCGTCACGGTAGTCGACGAAACGGTGGTCAATGTCGTGCGCATCGAGCCACCTGCGCACCTTGCGGCAGGTGTCGCAGTTCTTGAGGCCGTAGAGGGTAGTTCGGGTCATGGCGAATAGGACGCTTGTCGTGGCTCGGTGCATTCATCGCGGGCAGGCCCGCTCCTGCAGAAACATTCAAATTTTCGCGGCCATGGGCCACTCCTACAGATTGCGCAGGAGTTCGTTGATGCCGGTCTTGGCGCGGGTCTTCTCGTCGACTTGCTTGACGATGACCGCAGCATACAGGCTGTGACTGCCGTCTTTGGCCGGCAGGTTGCCCGCGACCACGACGCTGCCGGCCGGAATGCGCCCATAACTGGTCTCGCCGGTGGCGCGATTGTAGATCCGGGTTGACTGGCCCAGGAACACGCCCATGCCGATGACGCTGCCCTTTTCCACGATCACGCCCTCGACCACTTCCGAACGGGCACCGATGAAGCAGTTGTCCTCGATGATGGTGGGATTGGCCTGCAGCGGCTCCAGCACGCCGCCAATGCCGACACCACCGGACAGGTGCACATGCGCGCCGATCTGGGCGCAGGAGCCGACCGTGGCCCAGGTGTCGACCATGGTTCCGGCGCCGACATGCGCGCCGATGTTGACGTAGCTGGGCATCAGCACCGCATCGTGTGCGATGTGCGCGCCGCGGCGCACCAGCGCGCCGGGTACAACCCGTGCGCCGAGATTGCGCAATTCGGCATCGTCGCCATGCGCAAAGCGCAGCGGCACCTTGTCGTACGCCTGCGCCGGACCGCCATCCACAACCTGGTTGGACTGGATCCGGAAATACAGCAGCACGGCCTTTTTCAGCCAGGTGTTGACCTTCCAGCCACCCTCACCGCCGGGCTCGGCGACACGCTGCTGGCCATCCTGCAGAAGATCCAGTGCGGACTCGACGTCGGAGCGCAGCCCGTCATCGATGTCGGCCTGCGACAGTGAGTCGCGCCGCTCGAATGCGGCCTCGATGCGTTGCGCCAATTGCTCCATGAAGTGTCCTGTGTTCTGCCCGTCTGGAAAGATCCCGCAGTGTACAAGGTGCACTCCTATAAATCCTCACCGTGATTGGTGTCGACGTGCTGCTGCAGGGCCTGGTCGAGGCGTTCTCGCAGGCCTGAGTCGAGAAGCTGGTCGTCGTTGTCGGTGAGCTGGAAGAAGTCCTCGACGCGCTCGCCGAAGGTGGCGATGCGCGCATCGTGCACCTTGATGCCGGTGTCGGCAAAAGCCTGCGCCACGGCCGCCAGCAGGCCGGGCCGGTCGGTGCACACCAGTGCGAGCTGGGTGCGCCCGCTGGCCTGGTCGTCGACATACTCGGTGCGCGGCGTCATCTGGAAGTGGCGCAGTTGGCGTGACAGTCCCCGTTGCACCGGTCGGCTGACATGCGGTGTCTGTGCCAGGGTCTCGCGCAGCGCTTCGGCCAGCGCAGCAGCACGCTCGGGCTGGGCCGGCTTCATGGTTTCGCTGTCCAGCAGCAGAAAGGTATCCAGCGCCAGGCCACGGCGCGAACTGAGGATGCGTGCCTCCACCACGGAAAAACGCAAGCGATCCAGCGTGGCCGTGATGGCGGCAAAAAGGCCGTCGCGATCTGGCGCACAGACGAACAGTTCGGTTGTGCCGCGAACGGACAGTGGGTGGACCGCAACCAGCGGTGGATCGCCATGCTCCAGGATGGCCCGTGTCTGCCAGGCAATCTGCTCGGCCCGGTGGCGCAGAAAACTGGCGTCGGGGAAATCGGCCCAGACCCGCTCAATCGCGGCCTGCTCCAGTCCGTCGGCCTTGAGCAGGCCCATGGCACGCTCGCGGCAGGCGCGCACGCGCGCATCCGCGCGCAGCGGCAGGGCCAGGTCGGAACGCAGCGCGTAGCGCGCAGCGACATAGAGGTCGGCCAGCAGACGATCTTTCCAGGCATTCCACAGCCGCGGACTGGTGCCGCGAATGTCGGCAATGGTCAACAGGTACAAATTGTCCAGCCGCTCCCAGTCGCCCACCTTGCGCGCAAAGCGATGCACCACTTCCGGATCGGTGATGTCCTGGCGCTGGGCAGTGGTACTCATCAGCAGATGCCAGCGCACCAGCCATGCCACCAGTTCCGTATCGTCTTCGTCCAGACCCAGGCGCGAACAGAAGCGCCGTGCCTCGTCTTCGCCCAGGCTGGAGTGATCGCCGCCGCGGCCCTTTGCAATATCGTGAAACAGCGCACCCAGCAGCAGCAATTCGGGCTTGTCCAGATTGGAGAACACTTCGCAAGCCACCGGAAACTCGCTGCGGGCATCGGAGTTGTCGAACCAGGCCACGTTGCGCAACACGCGCAAGGTGTGTTCGTCCACGGTGTAGGCGTGGAACAGGTCGTATTGCATCCGGCCCACGACCCGCGCGAACGGCGGCAGGATGGCAGCCAGCACGCCGTGGCGGTTCATTCGCCACAAGGCCTCGGCCGCCGGCGCGCCGCGGCGCAACAGCTGCAGGAACGACTCCAGCACGGCCGGTTCGTTGACCAGTTCATCCCGCCGGTGGGCCAGCGCATGCTGTATCCGGCGCATGGTGTCGGCGGTGAAGCCGATCAGTTCTGGATGATCAATGCGTGCGACAAACGCACGCACCAGCGCCGAGGGATCGTCCAGAAACAAGTCCGGATCGCGACATTCCAGGCGCTTGCCGCAACGCGCAAACTCGGCATCAATGGGCTCGCGTGCAGGATCCGGCTCCAGCAGTTCCTCGAAGCGCTCGGTAAGCTGCACGCCCAGACGCTCGACCAGGCTGGCGGCGCGGTAGTAACCCTGCATGAACTGTTCGACGCCCAACAGCGGCTCGGCATGCCCGGGCTGCCACGGCTCGGGATCGGCAGGTGTATCCTGATAATCGCGAAAGCCCAGCTTCTCGGCCAGACTGCGCTGATAGTCGAACAGCAGCCGCTCCTCGGTACGGCCCGCCTCCAGATGCAGGGCATAGCGGTATCGCTGCAACGTGGCCTGGGCCTGTTCCAGCTTGTCGAGTTCGGCAGGGTCGAGCAGCCCCTCGTGCTCCAGGCCGTCCAGGTCAAATGCACCGATCACGCGCCGGCCCAGCCAGCGCAGCAGATCCAGCGTGCGCAGACCGCCCGGACCCTCCTTGATATTGGGCTCGAGGTTGTGCGCGGTGCCGTCGAAGCGTGCATGCCGCTCGGCCTGCTCGGCGCGCTTGGCGGTGACGAACTGCGCCGGTGGCCACAGGCTCGAATCGTCCAGCATGTCGGTCAGCAATCGCTGCAGGTCGCGATCACCGTACAGCAGCCGCGCATCCAGCAGGCTGGTGTACACCGCCACATCCTGCGCTGCCAGTTGCCGGCACTCATCGGCCGTGCGCACGGCCTGGCCCGGCTTGAGTCCGATGTCCCACAAACAGGAGAAGAACTGCTCCAGGCCACGCTGCGCGCTGCGCTCGAACGCCCCGCCCGCACCGGATCTGCACAACATCAGCAGATCGATGTCCGAATGCGGGAACAGCACCCCGCGCCCGTAGCCACCCACGGCAAACAGCGCCAGGCCACTGTCCGGCGCAGTGATCGCCGCACCCAGAAAGGCTCGTGCAAGATGGCAAACAACCTGGTCCACCAGATCCGCACGCCAGCGCAACAGCGCATCCACGGCGACGCCGTGATAGAGCTTGTCGGCAAGCCGGCGATCGGCATCCGCCAGCAACTGGCGCAGCGACAGGCGAGCCGGCTCTGAAATGCCGGCCTTGGGCATCGCCTCGGGCAAGGCAGGCATGTCGGGCAGGTCGGTGCCGGCCCCGCCCGGAACAACGCCTTCAGTCAGCATCCGGCCAGGGCGTGAGGATTTCGTAACCATCGGCGGTCACCACCAGGGTGTGCTCCCACTGCGCGGACAGGGAATGGTCACGGGTGACCACGGTCCAGCCGTCGGGCAACTGGCGCGTGCCGCGCTTGCCCGCGTTGATCATCGGCTCGACCGTGAAGGTCATGCCCTCTTTCAGCTCCATGCCCTCGCCGGGCTTGCCGTAGTGCAGGATCTGCGGCGCGTCATGGTAGATCTTGCCGATGCCGTGCCCGCAATATTCGCGCACCACACTGAAACCGGCAGCCTCGGCGTGGGTCTGGATGGCGTGACCGATATCACCCAGGGTGGCACCCGGACGCACGGCACGGATGCCCTCCATCATGGCCTCGAAGGTGGTCTCGGCCAGGCGCTTGCCCAGCACGCTGGGCGTGCCGACGTAATACATCCGGCTGGTGTCGCCGTGCCAGCCATCCTTGATCACGGTCACGTCCATGTTGAGAATGTCGCCGTCCCTGAGCACCTTGCTGGCGCTGGGAATGCCGTGACAGATCACATGGTTGACCGAGGTACACAGGGTCTTGGGGAAACCGTGATAGCCGACATTGGCCGGAATCGCCTTCTGCTTGTTGACGATGTGGTCGTGGGCAATGCGGTCCAGATCCTCGGTGGTCACGCCCGGCTGCACATGCTCCTTGAGAACGGCCAGCACCTCGGCCGCCAGGCGGCCGGCGACGCGCATCTTCTCGATTTCTTCCGGGGTCTTGGGGGTCACGCCCATGATATTGGCTTCCTCGCTGGCTGGTCCGCACGGCAGGGCTTGTTCACGCGCCTGACTGCGGCTAGAATTGTGCGGATTGGCAGGGCGAAAGTGGCCGACAATGGCCGTCAACGCACTGTGCAAGTGGTTGATTGTACCGCCACGCGGCGCAACACCCAAACAATCCGCACACGCATCGACACCACGTTCGGGGTGCCCGGAGTCGGCTTTCGACTCGGGGTCGAACGCGGGGATGCGTGGAGGCCCAACCCCGAAAGGACAATACAATGCCCCAAGTTACCATGCGCCAGATGCTGGAGGCCGGCGTTCATTTTGGCCACCAGACCCGTTACTGGAACCCGAAGATGGCCCCCTACATCTTCGGCGCCCGCGGCAAGATCCACATCATCAATCTCGAACAGACCATGCCGCTGTTCGGCGATGCCATGAACTACCTGTCCGGGATCGCGCAAAAGCGCGGCACCGTGCTGTTCGTCGGCACCAAGCGCTCGGCCCGCGACGCCATGGCCGAAGAAGCTGCCCGTTGCGGCATGCCCTACGTCACCGCACGCTGGCTCGGTGGCATGCTGACCAACTTCCGCACCGTCAAGCAGTCCGTGGCCCGGCTCAAGGAGCTGGAAGCCATGGAAACCGACGGCAGCTTCGAAAAGCTGGTCAAGCACGAAGTGCTGACCCTGCGCCGCGAGCGCGAAAAGCTGGAGCGCTCGCTGGGCGGCATCAAGGACATGAACCGCCTGCCGGATGCCATGTTCGTCATCGACATCGGCTACGAAGACATTGCCGTGCTGGAAGCGCGCAAGCTGGGCATTCCGGTGGTTGCGGTGGTCGATACCAACTACGACCCCAACCAGGTCGATTACGCCATTCCCGGCAACGACGATGCCATCCGCGCCGTGCAGCTGTATGCCCGCTCGGCCGCCGACGCCATTCTTGAGGGCAAGGCCGCCGCGCCGGCCCAGGGCAAGGGTGACGGCGGTGATTTCGTGGAACTGGATGCCGACGGCAATCCGGTCGCCAGGATCGACACGCCGACAAAGAAGCAGGCCGCTCCGCGCAAGAGCGCGGCCAAGTCGGCCAGACCTTCTGCTGAAAAGAGCGAGACCAAGGCCAACGAGCCAGCCAAGGCCGCGGATCAGGCTGAAGCTGACAAACAACCGGAAGCGGAAGCCGCGGCCCAGGCCGTTGAAGACGCCCAGGCCAAGACCGAGTCCGGCGAAGAAGCCAAGTAAGCGGCTTCGCCCGTTTTTCATCTTTGATTGCGGCGGCAGCGCCCTGCGCTGCCCTGCCACTTTTCCCAATTCCGGGCCGCGCCCGCATCAGGGCGCGGCCTGCAGCATCACAGCTACAAGCGAGGAAACACCAATGGATATCACCGCACAGATGGTCAAGGAGCTGCGTGAGCGCTCCGGTGTCGGCATGATGGAATGCAAGAAGGCTCTGGTCGAAAATCAGGGTGACATCGAAGTGGCCATGGAGTGGCTGCGCAAGCAGGGCCTGGCCAAGGCCGACAAGAAATCCGACCGCGTGGCCGCCGAAGGCCGCATCGCCATGGCCCAGTCCGACAAGGCTGCGGTACTGGTTGAAGTCAACTGCGAAACCGATTTCGTGGCCAAGGACGACAACTTCGTCGGCTTCAGTGACAAGGCTGCCAAGGTGGCGCTGGAACAGGGAATCGGTGATGTCGATGCGCTCAAGACCGCCGATTTCGGTGACGGCAACAGCGTCGAGGACACCGCCAAGGCGCTGGTCGCCAAGATCGGCGAGAACATCCAGGTGCGCCGCATGGTTCGCGTGGAAAGCGACGGCACCATCGCCAGCTACATTCACGGCGGTCGCATCGGCGTGCTGGTCGCGCTCGCCGGCGGCAATGCGGAACTGGCCAAGGGCATCGCCATGCACGTGGCCGCAATGAATCCGCAGTACGTGACAGCCGACGACGTGCCGACCGAGGTCGTCGAAAAGGAGAAGGAAATCGCCAAGGGCCAGATGAGCGACAAGGACAAGGCCAAGCCGGCCGAGATCCTGGAAAAAATCATCAGCGGCAAGATCAACAAGGTGGTCTCGGAAATGACCCTGACCGGCCAGGCCTATGTTCTCGACACCAACATCAAGGTCGAGCAGGCGCTCAAGAGCGCCGGTGCCACGATCGAGACCGTCGCGCGTCTGGCCGTGGGCGAAGGTGTGGAGAAGAAGGAAGAAGACTTCCATGCCGAAGTGATGAAGCAGGCCGGACTCGCCTGAGGTGTAATAGCCCTGCTGCGCATGGCTATCCCCAAAGATTTTGCTGCGCAAAATTTTGGGC
>CBFGSA010000040.1:0-21419 GCA_965651365.1 uncultured Rhodanobacteraceae bacterium
GCTCGACCGCGTCCCACTCCACGCCGTTGATGCCGCCGATCGAGGGCAGGTCGATCTCGGTCAGCATGTGGTGCAGGGTGTGGCCGAATTCATGCAACAGGGTCAGCACGTCGTCGTGGCTGAGCAGGCTGGGCTTGTCGGCCGAGGCAGGCGCGAAGTTGCAGGTCAGGAAGGCGACCGGAATCTGCGTGCTATCGCCGTCGACGAAGCGGTTGCGGCACACATCCATCCAGGCGCCGCCGCGCTTGCCGCTGCGGGCAAGCAGATCGAGATAGACGCCGGCAATCACTGTACCGTCGGCATCCAGTACGTCCCAGTAGTCGGCGTCGACATGCCACGTGGGCACGTCGTCGCGATGCTGCAGCCGGATCCCGTACAGGCGCTCGGCCAAAGCGAACACGCCGGCCTTGACCACCGGTAGCGGAAAGTAGGGCTTGAGCTGTTCCTCGTCCAGATCGAACTCGCGCTGGCGCAGCTTTTCCGAAGCCCAGGCGACATCCCACACTTCCAGGGTGTCCAGCGCCAGTTCCTCGCGCGCGAAGCGGCGCAGCGCGGCCAGTTCGCGCTCGGCGACGGGCCTGGCGCGAGCCGCCAGATCACTTTCGAATGCCAGCACCTGATTGGGTGATTCGGCCATCTTGGTGGCCAGCGATTCGTGCGCAGCCGTATCGAAGCCGAGCAGTTGTGCCGCCTCGTGGCGCAAGGCGAGAATTTCGCCAATGCGCCCGGAATTGTCGAAGCGACCCGCGTTCGGTCCCTGGTCCGAGGCGCGGGTCTGGTACGCCCAGTAGACTTTCTCGCGCAGTTCGCGGTCGTCGGCGTAAGTCAGCACGGCCTGCACCGAGGGTTGACGCAGGGTGACCAGATAGCCTTCCAGGTCCGCTTCGGAAGCATAGGCGCGCAGGATGTCGCGCGCCGATTCGGGCAACCCGGCCAGATCGCGCTCGTCGGTGATGTGGTGTTGCCACGCTTCGGTGGCATCGAGCACGGCATTGGCGAAGTCGGTGCCAAGCTGGGTCAGGCGGTTGGCGATCTCGCGGAAGCGGCTGCGCGCCGGCTCATCCAGCGCCACACCCGACAGTTTGAAGTCACGCAGTGCGTGTCCGACCGCTGCCTGTTGCTGCGGGCTCAGATCTTCGCTGCGGAACGCCACGGCCTCGACCGCATTGAACAGGACCCGGTTCTGGCCCAGGCGCGCGGCGAAGTCGCTGATCAGGGCTTCGGCCTTGCTGTGGGCCTTGCGCAACTCCGGAGTGTCGGCCACCGAATGCAGATGCGAAATCGGTGCCCAGACCCGATCCAGATGCTGCTGCAGGCGCTCCCAGGACAGCATCACCTCATCAAAGTTGCCGTCGCCGGGGTACTCAGCCAATTCGTCGAGTCCGGCCTGGTAGCCGGCCAGCACCTCCTGAATGGCAGGAAGTACCTGCTCGGGGCGAATGCGATTGAAGTCCGGCAAGCTGGCATGCGGGTCTTCGGCGGGCGCGTCGGTGTCGATTGTGGCTGAATGGTCCATGCGCCCAAAGTGGCGCCAGTCGCACACAATTGCAAGCCGGCGCTACCATGCAGTCATGGTCGCACCTGCATTGGACAGTCTGAGTCTGCTGCGCCGAAGTCGCGTCTTCGGCGAACTGGACGATGCCACGCTGGAAAGCATCGCCCAGCACCTCGAGTCGCGCACCGTGATGGGCGGCCAGACCCTGTTCGAGGCCGGTGACGAGGCCACGCAACTGTTTCTGCTGCGCTCGGGCAGCATTGGCGTATTCCGCGCGCCGCAGGCCGGTGGTCCGGCGCACCTGGCCGGCATCCTGGCCAGTGGCGAGGCGCTTGGAGTCACCAGCCTGCTGCTGGACCAGCCGCACACCACCACGGCGCGTGCGCTGCGCGATTCGGAGCTGCTGTGCCTGTCGCAAACCGATTACACGCGCCTGATCGACCGTCATCCGCGCGCCATGCTGGGCTCGGCACGGGTGGCGCTGCGACGGTTGCTGGCACGCGGCGGTGACGAGCCGCGCATCCTGCCGCACACCTTTGCACTGCTGCCGTTTGACGAAAACGTGCCGGCACGGGATACGGCCGAGCAGCTTCGCCACGCCCTGCTGCCATTTGGCGACTGCCTGCTGATCGACGCCGCACTGGGCCGCGGTCGCGATCCGGCCTGGTTCGCCGAGCGCGAGAACGAGGTCCGCTTCGTGCTGTATGTCGATGAGGGCCGCGACCCGGAATGGCGCAGGCTCTGTCGCCGTCAGGCCGATGCCCTGTTGCCGCTGGCACAAAGCGATCGGCAAGCCGTACCCTGGCCGGACCTCAAGCACCTCAACGAACACGCCGATCTGGAACGGCCGCGCCACCTGCTGCTGCTGCATCCGGCGGGCCGAATCGTCGCCGGCGCGGCTCGCCGCTGGTGCGATGCCTTCGACTGCACGGTCCAGGCCCATCACGTGCGCGGCAAGAAGGACATGGCCCGCATCGGCCGCATTCTGGCGCGCCGCTCCACCGGTCTGGTGCTCTCCGGTGGTGGCGCGCGCGGCTTTGCCGCCATCGGCATCGTGCGCGCGCTGCGCGAGTGTGGCCACGACATTGATCGGGTCGGCGGCACCAGCATGGGCGCGATCATTGCCGGCGGCATCGCCATGGAATGGGACGATGCGGCCATGCGCGAGCACTACCGCAGCGCCTTTGTCGACGGCAAGCCGCTGTCGGACTGGACCCTGCCGCTGGTTGCGATCAGCCGCGGGCGCCGTACTTCACAATTGCTGATGCAGCATTTCGGCGCGGTCGACATCGAGGATCTGGCGCTGCCGCTTTTCTGCGTTTCGGCCGATCTTACCGACGGCGTCACGCGCATCCACCGCCAGGGCCCGCTGTGGCGCGGGCTGCGCGCCGCCAGTGCCGTGCCCGGCGTGCTGCCTCCCGTATTCCACAACGGCCACGTGCTGGTCGACGGTGGCATCATCAACGACCTGCCGGTCGACGTGATGTACGACCACGGCGTGGGCACGATCCTGGCTTGCGACATCCGCGCCGAAGGCGTGCTCGACACGCAGATCGAGAGCGCCTGGTCGCCGGGCATCGTGCAGCAGTGGCAACAGCGCGGCCAGCGCCCCGGCATCGGCCCGATCCTGATCCGCTCGGCCATGGTCAATGCCGAAGCCACCGCCAACCAGCGCCGCGCCCTGGCCACCCGGGTGCTGGCGCCGCCGCTGGAAGACATCGCCCTGCTCGATTTCGGCGCCTTCGACCGCGCCGAGGAGCTGGGCTACCACTATGGCATGGATGTGCTCGGCCGTGAGCCGTCAGCGGGCAGCAGTGAGCAGGGCGTGCTGTGACTTTTCGGCCAAAACCCAACTTTCATGGCCGGCACCCCACGACAGTCACGCCACGCCTGCTTTCCCGCTCACCGCTCACCACTCACCGCTTGCTGCTCACGGGTACACTGCATGCATGAACAAACTGCGCAATTTTGAAGATGCCTCACCCGCGCTGGGACCGGATGTCTACATCGACGAATCCGCCCGCGTGATTGGCGATGTGAGTTTGAACGATGATGTGTCGGTATGGCCGATGGCGGTTCTGCGCGGCGATGTCGAACGGATCGAGGTCGGCGCGCGCAGCAACATCCAGGACGGCAGCATCGTGCACGTCACCCACGACGGCCCGTACACGCCGGGTGGACGCGGCTGCTTCATTGGCCGCGATGTCACCGTCGGCCACGCCGCGGTGGTGCATGCCTGCAGTGTCGGCGATGCCTGCCTGATCGGCATGCGCGCAACCCTGATGGATGATGTCGTGGTGTCACGACATTGCCTGATCGGCGCCGGCGCCCTGCTCACGCCCGGCACCGAAACCGGTGCGGGCGAGCTGTGGCTGGGCAGCCCGGCGCGCCGGGTGCGGGCCTTGTCGGCGCGCGAAATCGAGCAGATCGAATATTCGGCCGCGCACTATGTGCGTCTCAAGAATTGCTACCTCGCAAAAGACCCGTAGGGCCAGGCCACGCCCGCGATCCACTTCCCGCCACGGCCGCTTCTATAATTGCAGGGCGTGGTAAACCGGTTCGGTGTCGGGGCGCTGGCCGAACCACAGCTCGTAGCTGTCGGCCGCGGTCTCGATCAGCATGCCGAGGCCGTCGAAGGCGCGGGTCACTCCGTTCTGCCGCGCCCAGGCCAGGAAGGGTTCGGCGGCCGCACCGTAGGACAGGTCGCAACACACACTGTTGTCGTTGACGATGCCCGGTGGCAGGGACAGTGCATGACCGCGATGGCCGGCCGAGGTGGCGTGGATCAGCAGGTCGACCGGTTCCAGCGCGCCCAGTGCCTCCAGCGCCACCGCATCGACGCGCCCATCCAGCGCGGCAGCCAGTTCCTGCGCCCGCTGCTGGGTCCGGTTGGCAATATGCAGCGTCTCCACGCCCGCCTCCAGCAGCGGCCCGATCACGCCACGCGCGGCGCCGCCGGCACCGAGCAGCAGCACATGCAAAGCGGCCAGATCCAGGCCGCGGCGGGTCACGAGATCGGCCAGCAGGCCGCTGCCATCGGTGTTGTCGGCGAGCAGGCGGCCCGCCTCGTCGCGGCGCAGCACATTGGCGGCACCGGCGCGTATGGCGGCCTCGCTGGGCTCGTCGGCCAGTTCGAAGGCGGCCCGCTTGTGCGGCACCGTGACATTGGCGCCGCAGCCGCCGCTGCCAAAAAACGCGCGCACGGCCGAGGCGAACCCGTCCGCTGCCACATCCTTGAGCGTGTAGTCGATCGCCTGGCCAAACTGCGCCGCGAACGCCCGCTGGATTTTTGGCGACAGCGAATGGCGTACCGGCTGGCCAAACAGGATCAGTCGCTTCGGGTCAGGGCTCATGTGCGGCGCGGGATCTCGGATCAGGAACCTTGCCAGTCTCGGCATTGGCCCGGCGCGCGTCAAATGCTCTGCGCTCGATTGTTCCCAGCCAGTTCAGCAGGTATTCGGGGCAGAAGCTGCGCAGGTTCCAGCCGCCGATGAAGCCGCAGTGACCGCCGTGGAGCCGGATGTCGATATCGATGGCGCCGATGGCCTGCAGGGGTTCGAAATCGGCGACCGGAATCACCGGGTCGTCTTCGCTGGTGAGAATTCGCGCCGGAACCTGCAGTCCGGCCAGTCGTTCACCGGCGATCGAGTACCCGTCCAGATAGTTTTCCAGCGAGCCGAAGTCGGTGTGTCGCAGCACCAGGACCCGCGTCAGTTCACGCAGCCCGAGCTGCAGTTCGGCAGGGCTGAACAGCGCAGGCTCGGGAAACGCGCGCTGCTTGAGCTTGAGCGAGCCGCGCCACTTGAGCATGAAGTAGCGCTCATAAACGTGCTTCGAGGCTTCGATCGCATGCAGGCTGTGGGTTGGGTCGATCACCGGGCACACGGCCAGCACGGCCGCCAGGCCGATGCCGGCATCGGGTGCGCGCAGAGCCATGCGCAGGGCGAAATTGCCGCCCAGCGAAAACCCGGCCAGCGCCAGCGGCCGGGTCGGCCAGCGGCGCGCGATGTCGGCCAGGCCGCCGATCGCCTCGTCGATGCGGCAGGAATGGAAAATGCCGCGGTTGAGCGCGTGGCTGTTGCCGTGATCGCGCAGGTTGAAGCGCAGCACGTCCCAGCCTTCGGCCAGCGCCCGGGCGCCGGACTCGAGCACGTAGTTGCTCTCGGCGCTGCCTTCCCAGCCGTGCAGCAAGACCAGCAGGCCTCGCGCCTCTTTCAGCGCACGCTGTGGCGTATGGAAAGCCTGCAGCCGGACGCCATTGCGGGCATCGAGCGTGTGTACGCTCGCCCTGTTGCGCAGTTCGCGCGACCAACGCCGCACCAGCGCGCGCCGTAGCGGCCCGGAAGAGAGCATGGTTTGCAGGTGCCGGTTGCGCAGCAGCGCCGGCGGCTCAAACGGCAGATCCGTCTTCATTCCAGGCCCAGTGCCACGGCCACCCGCTGGCGTGCCTCGCCGGCCAGCGCCTTGCGGCCCTGACCGGTGTTCTCCAACGGTTCGAGAAAATGCACCTGCGCCTGCATCGGCGCTTCACCAATCAGGCGCAGGGCATTGGCGAAGAAACTCTCGCCGGGGCCAAAGGCCACGCCCGCCCAGGCCTCGCCATTGCGGCTGTAGCGCAGCGCCACGGGCTGGATGGGCACTTCGGCTTGCAGCGCGGCCTGCAGGATGCGCGCATGAAAGGTGCGCACCCGCTCGACCGGCCCGGTGCCGCCCTCGGGAAAGGCGGCCACGGCACGGCCGTGTTTGAGCTGCTCGCCCATGCACTCGATCACGCGGGCCATGGAATCATTGCTGCCGCGCTTGTGAAAAATGGTGCCGGCGTGGCGCGCCATCCAGCCGATCACCGGCCAGCGCGCGATTTCGGCCTTGGCCACGAAACACACCGCACGCTGGCTGTGCAGCAGCTCGATGTCCAGCCACGAGACATGGTTGGCCACGAACATCACCGGATCGGGCAGAGCCTGGCCGACACTGTGCGGCCGAATGCCGATGATGCGCAGCATGGTTCGTGTCCACCAGCGCACCAGATACAGGTTCAACGCCTCGCCCCGGCGGCGCCTGCGACTGGCCCAGTCGCTTTGCACCAGCAAGGCGACCGGAATGGCCAGCAGCAGGTGCAGCAGCAGCAGCGGGATGCGCCACAGATAGCGGACAAAGCGCATCAGGCGAGCCGGGACGGGTCAGGGAGCGGGTTCATGAATGCACGAACTGTAGCCGCTGGCACGGTCGCGACTCAAGCGGGCAGCGGCAGACTGCGGCTGCGTTTGACCGTGCGCAGCACCACGCTGGAGTTGACGTCGGCCACACCCTCGGCGTTGAGCAGCTTGTCCAGCAGGAAGGCCGAGAAGTGATCCAGATCGGCCACGAATACATGCAGCAAATAGTCCATGTCGCCACTCAGCGCATGGCAGGCCACGACCTCGTCCCAGGCCCGGACGGCGGCCACGAAGCGCGCCACGCTTTCGCTGTCGTGATGTTCAAGCTGCACGCGCACGAATGCCGACAAACCCAGCCCCACGGCGGCCGGATCGACCTGGGCCGCGTAACCGGCAATCACGCCATCGGATTCCAGCCGTTGCAGGCGGCGCAGGCAGGCCGAGGCCGACAGTTTCACCCGCGAGGCCAGCTCGGCATTGGTGATGCGGCCTTCGCGCTGCAGAATGCCGATCATGCGCAAATCGGTGCGATCGAGCGAGTTTTCCGTCATTTCTGGCTCTGAAACTTCGATTACGCAATTTTATTGCAATTGGACAGCCATTTCACGCAATGATGCAAGCACCTTGCGTGTCCAGACGCGTATTCTGGCAACTGGCTCAAATCAACGGCATCGACATGGACACTCCCCGACGCGTGGAACACCAGCAGACCGATCGCGGCACCATTCCGGTGTATGCCACCGGTGTGGTCGAGCAGCCCTGGGACAGTTACAGCGCCACCGACCACGATGTCTGGCGGCAGCTGTTCGAGCGCCAGCGCGCCGTGCTGCCGGGCCGCGCCTGCGACGAGTTTCTCCAGGCCCAGGATGCCCTGCACATGACGCCGGATGCGATCCCGCGCTTCGACGAACTGAACAAGGTGCTGGAGAAGGCCACCGGCTGGACCCTGCTCGGGGTCGAGGGCCTGCTGCCGGAAACCGTGTTTTTCGACCATCTGGCCAACCGCCGATTCCCGGTCACCTGGTGGATTCGCAAACCCGAACAGATCGACTACATCTCCGAGCCGGACCTGTTCCACGACCTGTTCGGCCACGTGCCGCTGCTGATGAATCCGCTGTTCGCCGACTACATGCAGGCCTACGGTCGCGGCGGCATGAAAGCGCATGATCTGGGCGAGGCCGCGCTGCTGAACCTGACGCGGCTGTACTGGTACACGGTCGAATTCGGCCTGATCCGCCAGAACGGCGAACTGCGCATCTACGGCAGCGGCATCGTCAGCTCCAAGGGCGAATCGATCTACAGCCTGGAATCGGATGCCCCCAACCGCATCGGCTTCGATCTGGAGCGGATCATGCGCGCCCAGTACCGCATCGACACCTTCCAGCAGACCTATTTCGTGATCGACGGTTTCCAGCAGTTGATGGATGCCACCAAGCCGGACTTCACGCCGATCTACCAGCGCCTGGCCGGCCAACCCGACATCCCGGCACGCGAAGTGCTGGACAGCGACAAGGTGATCCACCGCGGCACCCGCGAAGGCTTCGCCAGCGACGCCGATACCTGACGGAGAGCAGGTGGCGCATTACACTGCGTGTATCGCGCCAACATGAAGGTTCCCATGAGACTCGGCAAGAACCCCCAAGTCGCATTGCTGTGGCTTGCAACGCTGCTGATGGCCGGATGCGGCCATGTCATTCGATCCACCGGTGATCAGCAGGTCGATATCATGCTGCGTGCCATGGGCCAGGCCTCGACCTGGGGCCATCCCGACGAGGCGGGCCAGTACGCCGGCATGGAGGCCTATTCCCAAGGCAACTATACCCAAGCGATGCGGCAGTTCCGCCGGGCGGCCCGCTATGCCGACAAGTTGTCGCAACTGGCGATCGGCCTGATGTATCTCAAGGGTCAAGGCGTCAAGGCGGATCCGGTCCTGGCGTTCGCCTGGGTTGCGATTGCCGCCGAGCGCAACTATCCACAGTTTCTCGCCACCCGCGATCGCATCTGGGCCGGGCTTGATGCGCAACAGCGCATCAGCGCCAGGTCGAAAGTCGATGAACTGTACGCCGAGTATGGCGACACGGTGGCCAAGCCACGCATGGCACGCGAACTGGACTACTGGCGGCGCCAGATCACCGGGTCCATGCTGGGTTTCGATTCGGGTGTGCACACGCTGAATGCTGCCTCCGGCAATTGCACCGGCGCACTGCTCGACAGTGGCGTGGCACTGCCTGGCTGCAATGTGAGCGTGTATGCTGATTGGCGCATGAACCCGGATCTGTATTTCCGGGTCAAGGACGCGCAGTGGCGTGGCCAGGTCGTGGTCGGAAAGTTGCAGGATCTTGGGGATGGCAAGAACCCGGGTTCCGGCAACTCGTCAAAAACATCGAAATCGGACAATTCCCCATGAAGCACAGGCGTGCAATCACAATGGCGATCTTGATGGGCCTGGCGCTGTGTGCCGCGCTGCTCGGCTGCGGCAACAAGGGCCCGCTGGTGCACCCCGCAAATGCCCCGGCCAGCAGTGCCAGCACGCCAGCGGCTGACGACAGCACGGACGACTGAAACCGATGGCGCAGCGCCTGCCGTTCACCAAGATGCACGGTGCCGGCAACGACTTCGTGCTGCTGGATGCGCGCGCGGGCAAGCTCGTGCCCGATGCCGCGCAACTGCGTGCCATGGCCGATCGCCACCGTGGTGTGGGCTGCGATCAGATTCTGCTGGTCACTGACACGCGGCAGGCCGACTGCCTGGCCGGCTACCGCATTTTCAATGCCGATGGTTCGGCCTCCGAGCAATGCGGCAATGGCGCGCGCTGCATCGCGGCCTGGCTGCATCGCGATGGCGCGCTACCGCTGGCAAGCCGGGTACGACTGGACAGTCCGGCCGGGCCAATTGGCGCCGAGGTGCTGGCGCCGCTGGATGTGCGCATCGACATGGGGCAACCGGACTTTTCGCCACAGGCCAGCGGTTTTGCTGCCGACGACAGCGGCCCGGAGCATGTGTTCGATGTTGATGGCCGGAAAGTGCATGCCCACGTGGTGTCGATGGGCAACCCGCACGCAGTCGTCGAAGTCGCCTCGCTGGACGATCCGGAGTTGACCGAGCTTGGCCCGGCCATCACCCGCCACCCGCAATTCGCGGCCGGCTGCAACGCCGGTTTCGTGCAGGTTCTGGATGCACAGCATGTCCGCCTGCGAGTGCACGAGCGCGGCGCCGGCTGGACGCTGGCCTGCGGCAGCGGTGCGTGCGCCGCCGCGGTGGCCATGATCGCCGGGGGGCGCTGCCAGAGCCCGCTCACGATCACGCTGCCCGGCGGCACGTTGGCCATCGAATGGTCCGGCCCCGGCGACACGGTGCGCATGCGTGGCCCGGCGGCCTTCGTATTCGAGGGCGAATGGCCGTTATCATGAGCCATCCTTCGACATGACATACGGGGAGCACGCATGGCCGAGATGAATTTGAAGGCGGGCCTGGACGCAATGCAGATCGCATCCTGGCTGCGCGAACGACCGACCTTTCTCAAGGACTTTCCCGATCTGGCGATGCAGCTGCAGGTGCCGCGCGAGCAGGGCCCGGCGGCCTCGCTGGCCGGCTACCAGCTTGAGGTGCTGCGCGAGAAGAACGCCGAGTTGCACCGGCGCCTGTCCGAGCTGACCCAGATCGCCAGCGAGAACGAACAACTCGTCGTGCGCGTGCACTCGATGACCCTGGCCCTGATGCGCGCGGCCACCCTGGAGCAGACCGTGCGCACCGTGGTCGCCACCCTCAACGAGGATTTCCACACCGACCTGGTGCGGCTGGTGCTGTTCCGGCGCCATGAATCGCTGCCCAACGTCGACTGGCTGCTGACGTCCGACGGCCCCGGCGACTGGCCGGCCTTCGCCGAGTTCCTGTCGCGGCGCGACCCTTTGTGCGGTCGCCTGGCCGATGACAAGCTCGAAGCCCTGTTTGCCGACCGCGCCGGCGAAGTCGCCTCGGCGGCGCTGATCCGGGTCGGTGACCTGGGCATGCTGGCCATGGGCAGCAAGGAGCTGAACCGCTTCCATCCCGGTATCGGCACCATCTTCCTGAAGCTGATCGGCGAGGCGGTGGCCACGGCGCTGAAGCGCTTCGACGAGGATGCCTGAGCCAGGAGTCTGGGCGGCAGAAACTGTCCGGCCTGCAAAGCCCCACCGCCGGCCCATTTTTCTGCCGATTCCTGGCCCATGGAACCACTATGAACCAGCGAATCGTCAAAAAACCGGACTCGACGGTGGAGCTTTTCGGATCGAACGTTCCTGCCACCCAGACTCCAAACGACATCTCACGCTGGCTTGAACACTGCGCCAGCCAGCGGCGCCTGTCGCCGCACACCGTGGCCGGTTATCGCCGCGATCTGGCGCGGCTGGAGGCCTGGATGGAGCAGCACGGAATCGGCGCGATCGGCGAGCTGTCGCCGGACTTGATGCGCAGTTTCATGGCCGACCAGCACCGTGGCGGCCTGTCGGCCAAAAGTCTGCAGCGGCTGCTGTCGGCCTGTCGCGGCCTGTTTGCCTGGCTGGCGCGCCAGGGTCATCTGGCCAGCGACCCGGCCGCCGGCGTGCGCGCGCCCAAGGTACGGCGCAAGCTGCCCGAAACCCTGGATGCCGACGAAGCGCGCCTGCTGGTCGAGCTGCGCGAGCAGGGTCCGTTGCTCACGCGCGACCGCGCCATGCTGGAGCTGTTCTATTCCTCGGGCCTGCGCCTGTCCGAGCTGGTTGGTCTGGACTGGGGCGAGCTGGATCTCGACGTCGGCGAGGTTCGCGTGACCGGCAAGGGCAGCAAGACCCGCGTGGTACCGGTCGGCGGCAAGGCGATCGAGGCGCTGCGCGCGCTGGCCGCCGAGCAGGGCAGCGGTGCCGGTGAACCGGTCTTTCGCGGTCGCCACGGCAAACACCTCAGCCCGCGTGCGGCACAACTGCGGGTCAAGCACGCGGCCCGGGTCCAGAACCTGGCCAAGCGCGTCTACCCGCACCTGCTGCGCCATTCCTGCGCCAGCCACCTGCTGGAATCGTCCAGCGACCTGCGTGCCGTGCAGGAACTGCTCGGCCATGCCGACATCGGGACCACCGAGATCTACACGCATCTCGATTTCCAGCACCTGGCCAAGGTCTATGACGCCGCCCATCCGCGTGCCAAGCGCAAGTCCTGAAGCCCGGGACTCGGGACTCGGGACTCGGGACTGCAAAATGGCGCCGCGCCACCGCACCCCTCTGCTCACAGGTGGTGTGGTGGCGCGGCTTGCGATTTATTGGTTTGCGCCCCATCCCGGCCCTCCCCGCCGCCACGGGGTTGGGAGAGATGCGGCGAAGTCGATCCGGCTTTCGGTCAGGACTTGGACGCGGCCGGCATCGCGCCGATCCGCAGCGAGGCCACCTTGCCCTTGCTGCTGCAGACCACCTGTGCGCCCATGCGGGCCTTTTCGAACTTCAGCGGCAGCAACACCACTGTATAGCCCTGAATTTCCTGCCCCTGGTCGGCATGGCCGATCGACTGCGGCTCGCCGTTCTGCTTGACCAGCGACTTCCAGCCCGATTCGAGCTTGTCGGCCGGCAGCTTGGGCTTGAGCTTCTTGCTGAAGTTGTCGGTCGCACCGTGGAAGTCTTCGTCCTTCAACGAACCCATGAGCTTGCTGGCGATCTTGTCGCAGGCGGCAACTTGCGCATCGGAGGCCGGTTTGGGTGTAGGCCGCTGCATCTGCTGCGGCGCGGCCTGCGGCTGGGCCTGCTGCGGTGCGCTTTGCGCCGCCGCTGCCGCAGCGAAAGCCAGCAAGGCTGAGCTTGCGAAAATTGTCGTTGTCTTGATCATGAAAATCCCGTTGCTTGGCGAAAGGGAGGCACGGCAAGCGGACGGCAAGATAAACGCACACCGGCTGCCATGCTCGCGCCGCATGCTGAGGGCCACCGAGGGGCGCGTCAAACCAGCCGACGCACTCTGTTCAGCTTCACGGAGCGCGTATCGCACCGTTTTGTCCGCTCACCGCTCACCATTCACCGCTCACGGACCCACACTTGGAAACCGGCACCTGCGCCCGCATGTTGATCGCTCAGTCCCGGTGAAACCGACCCCATGAGCGAAAGTTTTCACGCCACCACCATCGTTTCCGTGCGCCGCGACGGCAAGGTCGTGATCGGCGGCGACGGCCAGGTCACGCTCGGCAACACGGTGATGAAGGCCAATGCGCGCAAGATCCGCCGTCTGGGCAAGGACGGCAAGATCCTGGCCGGATTTGCCGGCGCCACGGCTGATGCCTTCACCCTGTTCGAGCTGTTCGAGGAAAAGCTGGTGAAGCACGGCCACAACCTGACCCGTGCCGCGGTCGAACTGGCCAAGGAATGGCGTACCGACCGGCGTCTGGGCAAGCTGGAAGCGATGCTGGCCGTAGCCGACAAGGACACCTCGCTGATCATCACCGGCAACGGTGACGTGCTCGAGCCCGAACACGGACTGATCGCGATGGGCTCGGGCGGCCCCTATGCCCGCGCCGCCGCTCTGGCGCTATTGCAAAACTCCGAGCACGACGCGCGCACCATTGTCGAAAAATCGCTGGCCATCGCCGGCGAGATCTGCATTTACACCAACGAAAACGTCAGTATCGAGGAGCTGTGAAGAGCCGGGAATCGGGAATGGAGAATCGGGAATCGCAAGAGCAACAGCACGCTTCTCGCACCCTCCGCTTGATGGCCCGATTCAGGCATTTCCGTTCCGGCATCCCGATTTCCGGTTTCCAGAACACTCCCTGATTACCGAACTTTCCATCGATTCCCGATTCCCGATTCCCGGCCTTTTCCACCCATTCCCGATTCCCAATTCCCGATTCCCGGCACCTAAATGTCCGAACTCACTCCCCGCGAAATCGTCAACGAACTCGACCGCTACATCATCGGCCAGAACGACGCCAAGCGTGCCGTGGCCGTGGCCCTGCGCAGCCGCTGGCGGCGCATGCAGCTGGACGAGTCAATGCGCAAGGAAATCACGCCCAAGAACATTCTCATGATCGGTCCCACGGGCGTGGGCAAGACCGAAATTGCGCGCCGGCTGGCGACCCTGGCCAACGCGCCCTTCGTCAAGGTCGAGGCGACCAAGTTCACCGAGGTCGGCTATGTCGGCAAGGATGTCGAGGCGATCATCCGCGACTTGGCCGACGGCGCCTTCAAGCTGGCCCGCGACCAGGCCAAGGAGCGGGTCAGGAGCCAGGCCGAGGACCGCGCCGAGGAACGCATCCTCGATGCCCTGCTGCCGCGACGCCAGAGCGACAACGAGTGGAATCCGGCCTCGCCCGAGGCCAGCAGCAGCCACAGCGACACGCGCCAGAAGCTGCGCAAGCAGTTGCGCGAGGGCAAGCTGGACGAGCGCGAGATCGAACTGGACCTGGCCATGAACGTGGGCGTGGAGATCATGTCGCCACCGGGCATGGAGGAAATGGGCCAGCAGCTGCAGCAGATGTTCGCCAACCTCGGCGGCAACAAGACCCAGCACCGCACGCTGACCATCAAGGCCGCGCGCCCGGTGCTGATCGAGGAAGAGGCCGGCAAGCTGCTCAATGACGAGGAAGTGCGCTCGCAGGCCGTGGACATGTGCGAGCAGAACGGCATCGTGTTCATCGACGAGATCGACAAGGTGGCCCAGCGCAGCGACTACGCCGGCGGCCAGTCCGGGGTTAGCCGCGAAGGCGTGCAGCGCGATCTGCTGCCGCTGGTCGAGGGCTCGACCGTGTCCACCAAGTACGGCCCGATCAAGACCGACCACATGCTGTTCATCGCCTCGGGTGCCTTCTCGCTGGCCAAGCCGTCCGACCTCATTCCCGAGCTGCAGGGCCGGCTGCCGATCCGGGTCGAGCTTCGCGCGCTGAGCGAGGACGACTTCAAGCGTATCCTGCGCGAGCCGCACAATGCGCTGACCAAGCAATACGTGGCCCTGATGGGCACCGAAGGCGTGACCATCGAGTTTGCCGACGAGGGCATCGACCGTCTGGCCCAGGTCGCCTTCCAGGTCAACGCCAGCACCGAGAACATCGGCGCGCGCCGCCTGCACACCGTCATGGAACGGCTGCTGGAGACGATCTCCTTCGAAGCGGCAGACAAGTCCGGCGAAAAATACCACATCGACAGCGAATACGTCGACCAGCACCTCGGCCAACTGGTCCAGGACGAAGACCTCAGCCGCTACATCCTGTAAGGCCGGATGCGCTAGACTGGCGGCATGGCCAAGATTCTTCCTTTCAAGCCGGGCGGCATGCGGCCGCTGCTGCGCAAGGCCTGCGACACGAAGCAACTGGTGCGCGTGTGGCGCGACGAGCTCGAGGCCGGCAGCTACTGCGGCTATGTCGGGGCCGTCGGGCACGAGTTCTTCCTGATGTGGGTGCTGGGCGACAACCTCGCCTTTGACGGCATCCACCTGCTGCGCCACCGCGACATCACCGACATCGAGGTACCCGACAAGCACCACGACTTCCTGGAAAAGGCCATTGCGCTCAACGGGCTGCGCACCGAAATGCCCGAAGGCATTGCGCTGGACGATGTGCGCGGGGTGATCGGGAGCGTGGCCCGGCAGGCTCCGGTGATGAGCGTGCGGGTCGACAACGACAATCCGGACGAGGTTGACGTGTGCTACGTCGGCAAGCTGGTGGCATGCGAGGACGACGGTTTCAGCCTGCAGGAAATCACCCCCGAAGCGCACTGGCTGCGCGAGCCGTCTTTCTTTGCCTGGGACGAAATCTCCACCGTGTGCTTCGACGACCCCTACGCCACCACCCTGGCCAGGGTCGCCGGCAACGCGCCGCAACTGGATACCGCCGACACCGGCCTCGGCCGCGTGCACTGACAGCCGCTTCGTCATTCCCGCGAACGCGGGAATCCAGCGACTCAATCACACCCGTACATGCCCCAACCCGTCCGCATCACCCTGCACCGCGCCTCGCACGCGCTCGAAGTCGCCTTCGACGACGGCAAACACTTCCGCCTGCCGTTCGAATACCTGCGCACCCACTCGCCCAGCGCCGAAGTGCAGGGTCACGGCATCGGCCAGCAGAAACTGGTGCCCGGCAAGCGCCACGTCAGCATCGAAGCCATCGAGCCGGTCGGCAATTACGGCGTGCTGCTGCGTTTCAGCGACGGCCATGACACCGGCATTTTCGCCTGGTCCACCCTCTACACCCTCGGCATCAACCACGACGCCAACTGGGCTGCCTACCTCAAGGCCCTCGACGAGGCCGGCCTCGACCGGGGCTAGCCCGGATTATTCATGAGCGTTCGTAGCGAGCTGGCCCAAGGGCATGTCCGGCGCGGGTTTCGCGACCGAGGGGCGCGCAGGCGTAGCCGACACTACGTCGAGCACCCCGACGGAGTGAAAACCGCGCCGGGCGTGTCATTGGGCCGGCGCAGCAGGAGGTTCATGAATAGTCCGGGCTAGTACAGGCCCGGCGATTGACAGATTCGACACGCAAATTATACTTGTACAAAATACGGTACGAGTCCATGCCATGCGCACCATCAGTTTTTCCGACGCCCGCAGCCAGCTCAAGGACGTGTGCGACCGGGTGGTCGATGATGCCGATGTGACCATCATCACGCGGCGCGACGCCGAGGATGTGGTGATCATGTCACTGGCCGAGTGGAACAGCTGGAAGGAAACCGACTATCTTCTGGCCAGCCCGGCCAATGCACGTCGGCTTGCCCAATCCCTGGCCGACGCGCGTTCCGGTTGCGTCGAGGTGCATGCGCTTGATCCGTGCCCGGAGCACGCCGAGTCGGTGCATGAGTCCAGTGCACCGTACAAGCGTCGAGCGCGCAAGTCGGGCGCTGGCAGCAAAAAGGCCAAGACCCGAAACTGACATGGCTCGCCGTATCGTGTTCACCGCTCAAGGCTGGGCCGACTACCGATACTGGCAGAAGACCGATCGCAAGCTCTTGCGTCGGCTCAATACCCTGATCGAACACGCCGCCCGTCAGCCGTTCAACGGCATGGGCAAACCCGAGCCACTGCGTGGCAACCTTGCAGGTGCGTGGTCACGGCGCCTCAATGATGCGCACCGTCTGGTGTACGAAGTCCAGGGCAACGATCTGGTCATCGTGCTGTGCCGCTACCACTACGGCAGCCGCTGATCGCGCTCAGGCCTACTCCGCAGCTTGCGGCGCGCTGAGGCTCTTGCTGTAGTAGCCGGAGGGGTCAAAGCAGCACACGCGCTTCTTGCCCGAGGCCAGCATGTCGCAGGCATTCTCGATGCGGCGCTTGCGGGTGGCGGCCTGTTTGGCCGACTCGATCCAGTGAATCCAGTCGACCCGCGCCAGGGTGGTGGTCGCATCCCAGATTGTCTTTGCCTCGGGACTGCGCGCAAGCGCCTTGCGCAGATCCTCGGGCAGGACGGGCTCGGGCTCGGCTTTCGCGGGCGCGATCTTGAGCACAAGCCGGTCACCGAATTCCACGCCAGCCGCTGCGCGCAGTGCCTTGTCGATTCGGAGCCAGTGACCCAGCTCGCCGTCGGGTTCGAGCGTGGCCTGAAACGGGTGGCCGTTGATGCTGCCATCCACGCTGGTCCGGCCGCGTCGCGGCAATTTTTCGCTGACTTTCCGGGGCACGCGCACAAAGGCCCACGAGGTGCCCCGGCCCGGCTTTGCCGGACGCAGCAGTGTGGCCTCAAACCTGGATGTCTTGGTGCTTGTCATGGTGGCAGCATTCTCTCAGTGCAGCATCTGGCCAGTAAAGCGGTCGCGGTTTTTCCAGAACGGACACTGGGGGCAGGCTTCCCCCTCGGGATAGTCGATGACTTCCTCGTGCGGGCAGCCAATGATGCGCTCTGGCATGACCAGCGACAGGACACCATGCGCCTCGAGAAACTCGACAACTTCTTCACCAATTCGTGGATCGTTGCGCACATCGGTACGGTCGGAATACCACTTGCGCAGCGGATCGGGCTCGGCATCCTCGACCTCGATCACGGCCACGACCAGCTTGCTGGCACGCTTGTCGTCCGGGCCGTAGCAGGCAATGGTTGCCATCGGATAGCCGCGAAATCCGCGCTTGGCCTTTTTCTTCAGCCGTGCCCGGGGGCGCTTGCTGCTCAGCTTTCCAGTTCTCATGCGGGTGCTCCGCGCCTGCCTTGACAGACGCAATGATGCCACGGGTGCACAGGCATCCGGCCCGCAGACACAGCAAGCGAAGCGTGACGCCTCATTGTCCGTCCGCCAGCCAGCCGGTGCCAAGGCAGGCGTCGCCTTGCACTTGCAGCAGCGGGTGGGTGGCGGGGAGATAGCGTAGCAGCAGTTGCCGGGCACGGTGATTGTGCATTGCGGGATCGGAGGCGGCTGGGCCGTCGATCGCGCTCAGGCAGTGCAGTGCGCGGGCGGTGACGAGGTCGCTGCGCAGGCTCGGTTCGGCCGGGGCGCTGGTGATCACGGCCTCGAGAGCGGCGCGCGCTTGCCCTCGATGGCCGCGGCGCGCGGAGAGCACGGCCTGCGCCAGTTGCGTCTCGCGCCGATCCGGGTGGCCGGGCGGCAGGTGTTTTTCCTGTTGTCGCCACGCGGCAGCCAGCCGCTTGGCCGCGGCATCGGCGTTGTCGGCGGCAAGATCGGCCACGGCAGCGAAGTAGCGGGCTCTGGCCAGCGCCGGGTTGTCTGCCGCCATCGCGGCGCGGCGCGCAGCCAGCGCATGCTTGATTTGCTGATGCGCTGCGCTGATGTCGCCGCGGGCGAGTGCAAGCCGGCCCAGCGCCAGCTCGGCACGTGCCGTGAGCAGGCCACTGGCCGAGTCGATTTTGCGTGCCCAATCCAGGGCCTCCACCAGGTTCTGGCGTGCGCTGGCGGCATGGCCGAGCAGCAGCTGCAGTTGGCCCATGTTGATCAGGCCGGCGACCAGCGAGGGGTGGCCCTGTGGATACAGGATGCGGCGGCGGGCCAGGGTCTTGCGGCGCAGCGCCAGCGCCTCGTCGAGTTGTCCCTGATCGACCAGCAGCGAGGCCAGAACGGCCTGCGAATTGACCATGGTCGAGCGACCATCGAGGCCGAGCGTCTGCTTGATCCGGATCGCCTCGCGGACCTCCCGTTCCGCTTCCCGGTAGCGGCCCAGGCTTTGCAGGGCCAGCGCACGATTGTTCCAGGCGATGGCCACCACCTGGGTGTCCTTGCCGGCGACCGCGCGGTGCATGTCGATGGCGTGCTTGAGGTCGCGGAGCGCGGCCGCATAATCGCCGAGCTGGTATTTCAGCAGGCCGACATTGTTCCAGGCATCGGCCAGGTCGTGGCTGGGCCCGGTGGCCAATTTGCGGCGGATGTCGAGCGCCCGGCTCAGCGCGGCATCGGCCTTGCCGAGCTGGCCGTACATGCGATACACGTTGCCCAGGCGGTTGAGGGTATCGGACGCCTGCAGGCTGTCCGCGCCGAATTCCGCTTCCCGAATGGCCAGTGCACCCTCGAGCATTTTTTCGGCGGCCTTGAAATCGCCGATATTGGCGTAGGACAAGCCAATCACATGCATCATGCGCGCGCGCAGCTTCGGTGCATCCTGGATCTGCTCGGGCAGGCTGGCGGCGGCCTTGTCCAGCAGATCGCGCGCACTCAGGTCGCGTCTTGCCGATTCCACCGGGTCGGGCACCTGGAACAGGTCGATCATGTAGGTGGCGACCTGCTGCGCGGCGGCCGCTTCGGTCTGGGCGCGATCGCGCTGGGCGGCGAAGCGGGTGGCCTGCCAGCGGCTGGTGATGGCGAAGGCCAGCACGGTGAGCAGCAGCAACAGACTGACGGCAACGCCCAGCGGATTGCGCGCCACGAACTTGCCCAGACGGTAGCGCAGCGAGTCTGGCCGTGCCGTCACCGGCCGGCCATCCAGGTAGCGCTTCAGGTCCTCGGCCAGCGCCTCGACCGAGGCGTAGCGTCGCTCGGGCTCCTTGCGCAGCGCCTTGAGCACGATCCGGTCGAGATCACCGCGCAGGCGGCGTGGCGATACGGGTGCTGAACGAGCCTGGCTGGGTGGCGCGGCCTGGGTTGTGCAGATGCGATTTTGCAGCGCCAGGGGTGCCAGCCCGTCCTCGGGCGGGAACGGCAGGCTGCCCGAGAGCAGCTCGTAGAGCACAACGCCGAGCGAGTACACATCGGTCTGGGTGGTCACCGGCCTGCCCAGCAACTGTTCGGGCGAGGCGTAAGCGGGTGTCATGGCCCCGGCCACCGTCATGGCCTGGGCTGCCTGGCCCGCGATCGAGTCATCGAGCAGCTTGGCAATGCCGAAATCCAGCAGTTTGACGTGGCCATCGCCATCGACCAGCACGTTTTCCGGCTTGATGTCGCGGTGCACGACCAGGTGCCGATGGGCGTACGCCACGGCATCCAGCAATTGCAGGAACAGGCGCAAGCGCGCGCGCAGGCCCGCGTGATGCGTTTGCGCGTAGCGGGCCAGGCTGATGCCGTCGACATGCTCCATCGCCACCCACGGCGTGCCGTCGTCCAGCTCGCCGCCGTCAACCAGGCGGGCGATATTGGGATGCTGCAAGGTCGCCAGCACCTGCCGTTCGCGGCGCAGCCGGGCGCTGGTGAGCGTCGAGTCGTCGATGTCGTGCAGCAGCTTGATCGCGACCTGCTGCACGAATTCGCGCCCCTCACGCTGGCCCAGCCAGACGCTGCCCATACCGCCCCGACCGAGTCGGCGCAGGATGCGGAATGGGCCGATCTGCCCGGGTGCCGTGTCCCTGCCGCGCCGAAACTGTCGTTGTCCCGATTGCACCGCGGCGGCCAGTGGATCGCTGGCCACCTGGTCGTGCACCAGCATGGCGAGCAGGCGGCGTTTCAGTTCGGCATCGTCGCCGCAGGCCTGGTCGATGAAGCGCGTGCGTTCATCTTCCGGGGTGTCCAGGGCCGCGTGAAACAGCGCATCCAGCCGCTCGAAGTTCACACGGCTCATGTCAGTTCCGACAGCAGCCAGGCACGGCCGCTGCGCAGATCGCGCTTGACGGTCACCTCGGAGGTTTCCAGCGCCGCGGCGATCTCGGCATAGGTCATGCCGCCAAAGTAGTGCAGCTCCAGCGCCTGGGCGCAGCGCTCGCTCTGCGCAGCCAGTCGTTCCAGGGCCGCGTCGATATCCAGCAGGCGGGTCGATGCAATCGGCTCGCTGCCGGGAATGCGCGAATCCAGGGTCACACGCAGCGCTGCCGGATCACGCTGGCGGCCCTTCAACGCGCGCGCCTGATCGACCAGTACGTGGCGCATGACCCGTGCGGCCAGGCGCATGAAATGCTCGCGGTCGGTCCACGCATCGTCCCGGCCCGCCAGTCGCAGCCATGCCTCGTGCACCAGCGCGGTTGGCTGCAGCACATCGGCATCGGACTCGGCCGCGAGCTTGCGCCGCGCCAGCACCCGAAGCTCGTCATACAGCGAGTCCCAGGCGGCTGCGTCGAGCTGGCCGGCCTGTCCGGTTGCCCCATTCTGAACCATCACGTGGGCTCCGCATCGCCACTGCAATGACCCGATTGTGCCCCAACTTCCGCCTTGCCTGACAGGACGATTCGATTCGGCATTACGAAACGGGCTGCCGCATTGCACGCTCGATCGTCATCCTGGACGCCGCCGTGCGGCGATCCAGACGCCGAGGCAGGATTGCCGAAGGCGAACATCGGCGTAGCCGATGGCCCGAAGGGTGAGCGCCAGGAGGGCGCGAATAGATTCACTCTCTTGCGCAAAGTTTCCGGCAACCGAGTGGATTCCGGATGCCGCGCTGCGCGCGGCTCCGGAATGACGAATGGCTGCCGCGCAATGGCGGATTGGCGT
>CBFGSA010000041.1:0-21310 GCA_965651365.1 uncultured Rhodanobacteraceae bacterium
CCACGGGCGATGAGGTAAAGACCACCACGTGCTACATGTGCGCGTGCCGATGCGGGCGAGACGCGGCGTTTGCGAGATGCCGGGGGCATGTCGCGCCGCGTCGAGCGACCCGCCAGGGAAGGCGGGGCCGGTGCCCGGCACCATGGATGGTTGCTGGCCGGCAACGCGGGCAAGATGAGGCGTACGGTCATGGCACATAAACATTTGCCGTTGAACACGCCCACGGGCGATGAGGTAAAGACCACCACGTGCTACATGTGCGCGTGCCGATGCGGTATTCGCACGCACCTGAAAGGCGGCAAGGTGCGCTACATCGACGGCAACCCGGCGCACCCGGTCAATCACGGCGTGATCTGTGCCAAGGGTTCGGCCGGCATTCGCCAGCATTATTCGAAGGCCAGGTTGAACAAGCCGCTGCTGCGCACCGGCGAACGCGGCAGTGGCGAATTTCGCGAGATCGAATGGGATGAGGCACTCGATATCGCCACCGGCTGGCTGGCCGACATCCGCGGGCGCAATCCGAACGAACTGGCCTTTTTCACCGGCCGCGACCAGTCGCAGGCGCTGACCGGCTGGTGGGCGCAGCAGTACGGTACGCTCAACTACGCCGCGCACGGCGGCTTCTGCTCGGTCAACATGGCCGCGGCCGGCATGCATTCGATTGGCGGCAGCTTCTGGGAGTTCGGCGAGCCGGACTGGGAGCGCTGCAAGCTGTTGCTGCTGTGGGGCGTGGCCGAGGATCACGACTCCAATCCGATCAAGCTGGGCCTGGGGGCGATGAAGGCGCGCGGCGCGCGCATCGTGGTGATCAATCCGGTGCGCTCGGGCTACGGCGCGATCGCCGACGAGTGGTTGCCGATCACTCCAGGCAGCGACGGCCTGCTGGCCGGCGCCCTGATCCACGAGTTGCTGCGTACCGGGCGCATCGATCTGGACTACCTGGTGCGCTACACCAATGCCCACCATCTGGTGATCCGCGATCCGGGTGCGGCCGATGATGGCCTGATCGCGCGCGACGATGCCGGCCAGCCGCTGTGCTGGGCGCGCATCCCCGAGGGCGGCGGCGTGCTGGCACCGGCCGATGCCACCGATATCCACCCGGCCGTGGTCGGCGAGTACAAACTGGCCGACGGACGCAGGGCGGTGCCGGCCTTCGCACTGCTGGCCGAGCGATTCCTTGACCCCGGCTATGCCCCCGAGTCCGTGGCCGCCCGCTGCGGCATTGCCGCCGGGCGCATCCGCGCGCTGGCCGCCGACATGGGGCGGGTGGCCTTCGACGAGGCCATCGAACTGGACCAGCCCTGGACCGACGCTTCGGGCCGCGAGCACAGCCACATGACCGGCCGGCCGGTGGCGATGCACGCCATGCGCGGTATTGCGGCCCATGCCAACGGCTTCCACACCTGCCGCGCGCTGCATGTGCTGCAGATGCTGCTCGGCGCCATCGACACACCCGGCAGCTTCCGCTACCGGCCGCCCTATCCGCGTTCGGCGCCACCGCCCAACCGGCCGGCGCAGGGTCGCTGCGCGGATGGCGGGCTGGATTCCGGCCCGCTGGGCTATGTATGCAGCCCGGACGATCTGGTGGTGGACAATGAGGGCCAGCCGCGGCGTATCGACGAGGCCTTTTCCTGGCGCTACCCGCTGGCCGCGCACGGCATGCTGCACACGGTAATCCGCAATGCCGTGCGCGGCGAGCCCTATCCGATCGACACCCTGTTCCTGTTCATGGCGAACATGGGCTGGAACTCGGCCATGGACACCACGCGCACGCAGGATTATCTGTGCCAGCGCGATGCGGAGACCGGCGAGTACCGCATTCCGCACATCATCTATTCGGACGCCTACTGGTCGGAGACGGTCAATTACGCCGATCTGGTTCTGCCCGACACCACCTACCTGGAACGGCATGACTGCATCAGCCTGCTGGACCGGCCGATCGGCAATGGCGACACCGTGGCCGACGCGATCCGCCAGCCGGTGGTCGAGCCCGACCGCGATGTGCGCCCGTTCCAGAGCGTGCTGCTGGATCTGGGGGCGCGGCTCGGCCTGCCCGGCATGGTCGAGGCCGATGGTGCGCCGCGCTACCGCGACTATGCCGATTACATGTGGCGCCACGAGCGCAAGCCCGGGGTCGGCCTGCTGGCCGGCTGGCGTGGCGCCGACGGCGCCAGCGACGGTATCGGTGCGCCCAACCCGGATCAACTGCAGCGCTATATCGACAACGGCTGCTTCTGGAAACAGGAAGTGCCGACGGCCGCGCGCTACTACAAGATGGCCAACCGCGACTGGCTGCAATGGGCCGAAAAGCTGGGTCTGAAACATGATGCCGCGCCGGTGACTCTGATGCTGTATTGCGAGGATCTGCAGCGCTTCCGTCTGGCCGCCGAGGGCCATGGCGAACGTCAGCCACCGGGGTCCGAACGTGAGCGCATTCGGCGCTACATGGATCCGCTGCCATTCTGGTTTGACAGCGGTGAACTCGAGCCTGTGTCGGCGCAGCACGATCCGTACCCGCTGCACGCGATCAGTCAGCGGCCGATGTTCATGTACCACGCCTGGGGCTCGCAGAACACCTGGTTGCGCCAGATCGCCGCGCGCAATGTGCTTTATGTGCATCCCGATACCGCCGCCGCAGCCGGTGTCCACGATGGCGAGTGGGCCTGGCTGGTCGCACCCGGCGGCCGCATCCGGGTCGAGCTGTGTTTCAATGGTGCCACCGCGCCCGGCACGGTGTGGACCTGGAACGCCATCGGCAAGGGCCGCAAGGCCTGGGCACTGGCGGGTGACGCACCCGAAAAGATCCGGGGCTTTCTGCTCAACCACCTGATCCGCGACAGCCTGACGCCAGCACCGGACAAGAGCGTGGCCAATGCCGATCCGGTCACCGGGCAGGCCGCCTGGTTCGATCTCAAGGTACGCATCGATTCCGACCCCGAGCCAAGGAGACCTGGCCTCGCGATTGAACTCGACACGGAGACGGCCGCATGACCTGGCAAGCCTGGGCCACCGTTGCCATCATCATCGTGGCACTGGCGCTGTTCGCCAGCGAAAAGTTGCGCATCGACCTGGTGGCGCTGCTGACCTTGTCGCTGCTGATGATCCTGGGCATCGTCACGCCGACCGAAGCGTTGTCCGGTTTCAGCAACGAGGCCACGGTTACGGTGGCGGCCATGTTCGCCTTGAGTCTCGGCATCGACCGCTCCGGCGCACTGGAGCCCTTGATGCGCATGTTCAGTCGGATCAAGCAGCCCTGGCTGCTGACCCTGGCGATCATGGTCACGACCGCGCCGATCGGCGCCTTCGTCAAGAATACCGCGCTGGTGGCCACGTTCCTGCCGCTGGTGCTGCGCGTGTGTCAGCGCACGCGCACGCCGCCCGGCCGCGTGCTGATGCCAATGGCGTACGCGGCGCAGATGGGCGGGGTGTGTACCCTGCTCGGCACCTCGTCCAACCTGCTGACCGATTCCATCGCCCGCCAGCACGGGCTGGAAGCCATCGGGGTGTTCGAGTTCACGGGCATGGGCGCGATCCTGGCTGTGGCCGGAATCGCCTACCTGATGGTGGTCGGGCGCTGGCTGCTGCCCAAGCAAGTCGACGCCGACATGCCGGTCGAAGGCGAGATCGGCAAGTACGTGGCCGAGTTGAAGGTGGTCGAAGACTCGGACCTTCTGGGCAGCACCATCGCCGAGGCTGCATTGGGCGAAAAATACGGCGTCTATCCGCTGGAACTGCTGCGCGGCGACCGCCACATGTGGTCACCGCGTTCGCAGGAACTGGCGGCGGGTGACGTGCTGCTGGTGCGCGGCGAATGGGACAAGATCGTCGAGTTCCGCACCCGCGCGGGACTGCAGGATGCCTCCGGCGAGCGCACCCGCACCGACCGCGACGAACAGCGCATGGTGGCCGAAATGATGGTGGCCTCGGGCAGCCGCATCGAGGGCCGCACGCTCAAGGAGCTGGACTTCGGCTGGCGCTACGATGCCACCACGCTGGCCATCCACCGCCGCGGTCACATTCTGCGCGAGAAGATGCGCGACATCAGCCTGCAGGTCGGCGACGTGCTGCTGATGCTGGTCAAGGAATCATCGCTGAAACGATTGCGCGGCGATGATCGCCTGGTCGTGCTCAGCGAACGCGAGGACGCGCACCGCACGCCCTGGCGCGCGCTCACCGCCGTGGGCATCATGGCGGCGGTGGTGGCCGTGGCCGGGCTGCACCTGCTGTCAATTCCGGTGGCCGCGATCTGCGGTGCCGTGGCCATGGGTCTGACCGGCTGCTACGGGCGCAAGGATGCCTACGAAGGCATCGACTGGAAGATCATCATCATGCTCGGCGCGATCCTGCCGCTGGGCATCGCGATGGAAAAGACCGGCCTGTCCGCCACCGTGGTGCAAGGTGGCCTGGCCCTGGTCGGCGACCACGGCCCGCTGGCGGCCTTGCTGATGGTGTACCTGCTCACCGCCCTGCTGACCGAATTGATGGGTCACAATCCGTCGGTGGTGCTGATGGGCGGCATCGCGATCAGTGTGGCGCACACCATGCACGCCGACCCGCGCCCGTTCATCGTCGCCGTGGCCTTCGCCGCAGCCACCTCCTTCGCCACGCCGGTCGGCTACCCGACCAACACCATGGTGTACTACGCTGGTGGCTACCGCTTCACCGATTTCATGAAAATCGGCATTCCTCTGATCGGTCTGTTCTGTCTGCTGTCGATGTTTCTGATTCCGCATTTCTGGCCGCTATGACCTGCCTGCCCGAACACACCGGGAAAAAGCTTGGCCTGGTGATCGACCTCGATACCTGCGTCGGTTGCCACGCTTGCGCCGTGGCCTGCAAGGAATGGAACGACGGAGGCCAGTTCGGCCCCCTGCCCGACAGCGATCCGCTGGGCGCCGAACGCGATGGCGTGTGGTTCAATCGGGTGCACAGCTTCGAGGTTGGGGTCAGGGCTGCGGATCTGGAGCCTGGCGCTGGCGAGCCGGGAGTAGCGGACCGGGACCGGGGACCCGGGACCCGGGACCCGGCAACTGCAGATTCGCGCAATTGCAAAAGTTCGCCAGGAGCTGGTGCCCACCAGTCGGCAATAGAGCGCGACGGAGCCCGTGCAGCCCATCGGGTCCCCGGTCCCGGGTCCCGGGTCCCGAATGCGCCGCAGGCGCAAGTCATCCACTTCCCCCGCTCGTGCCTGCACTGCGAAGAGCCGGATTGCGTCACGGTGTGTCCGACCGGGGCCAGCTACAAGCGGGCCGAGGACGGCATCGTGCTGGTGGACGAGGACAAGTGCATTGGCTGCCAGTTGTGTGCCTGGGCCTGTCCGTACGGGGCGCGCGAGTTCAACCATGACCATGGCGTGATGCAGAAATGCACCTTGTGCGTGGACCGGATCTACAACGAGTCATTGGACGAGGCGGATCGTCAGCCGGCCTGCGTTGCGGCCTGCCCTACCCGCGCGCGCCACTTCGGTGACCTGGGAGATCCGGCGTCAAGCGTGTCGCATCTGGTGGCCGAGCGCGGCGGCTTCGAGCTGCTGCCGGAGCTGGGCTACCGGCCGGTCAACCGCTACCTGCCGCCGCGCCCGCGTCGCGCCTCACCGCCGGCACCTGTCGAGTCGGCACCGGCAACCGAAACCCTCGATCGCGATCAGTTGCCCAGCCCCCTGCGCTGGCTCGATCGCCTGCTGTCACGCTGAGTTCCTGATCATGCGTCCCGGTTTTTCCGTCATCGTGTTCACCGTCCTGTCCGGCGCCGGCTTCGGACTGCTGGCCTGGCTCGGTCTGGCGCTGGGCATGAACGTGTACCTGATTGGTGTCAATGCGCTGCTGGTGACGCTGAGCGTCGGTCTGTTCCTGAGCGCGGCCGGCCTGATTGCCTCGGCCTGGCATCTGGGCAAACCCTGGCGCGGCTGGCGCGGGCTGACCCAGTGGCGCAGCTCCTGGCTGTCGCGTGAAGCCGTCGCGGCGCTCGTTACCTGGGTTCCGCTGCTGATCCTGGCAGCCCTGCGGCATGCACCGCGAGATAGTGTTGCCGTGCGCGGCGTCGGACTGGCATTGGCGGCCTGTGCCTTGCTGACGGTGTATTGCACGGCGCGAATCTACACCTCGCTGAAGCCGATTCCGGCCTGGCGCCTGCCGCAGGTGCTGCCCGGGTACCTCGCGATGGCGCTGGCCAGCGGCGGCCTGTGGTTGTGGCTGGTGGTGGCCTTGCAGCTTCATTCGCGCAGCCTGGAAGGGGCCGATCTGGCACGCAATGGCTGGTTGTTCGGCCTGCTGGTTGTGGTGCTGGCAACGGCCCTCAACAAGCGAAGCTACTGGGCACGCCTGGATGCCGGCGTCACGACGCCCGATACCGGCCGTGCCACCGGCCTGGACCGTTTCGGACACGTCCGCGCAGCCAGCCCGCCGCATACCGAGGCCAACTACCTGCTGCGCGAGATGGGCTTCGTGCTGGCGCGTCGGCACAGGTTGAAACTGCGCCGCCTGGCCCTGCTGCTCGCCTTTGTCCTGCCGGTGCTGTGGGTGGGTCTGGCCTTGCTGGTTCCGCCGGCTGGTGTTTGGGTTGCCTGGTTGTCCGTGTTCAGCGTGATGTCAGGTCTGATCCTTGAACGTTGGTTATTCTTTGCCGAAGCACGCCACCATATTGCCGCCTGGTATTCGACTCGCCGTTGACCGGCCGTCGACGTGCACGAAAATCCAACCCACTTCCAAGGAGACGCCTGGTGCGCTTGAAACTGCTGCTACCCCTGATATTCCTTACCGTGCCATTGGCCGCCATGGCCGATGACAGCAACAACCACCCCGGCGACTGGACCGGCACCGGCGAGCTGGGGCTGGCCCTGACCCGTGGCAACACCAAGTCCGAAAGCCTCAATGCCAAGCTCAATTTCAACAAGGAAGACGCGACCTGGAAGGACAACTTCTACCTGACCGCGCTGCGCAACAAGGGCGAGGTTACGGTCTCGCGCGTGGTGGACGGCGAGGAGGTCTCGCGTGATGTCTACCAGGCCACGGCCAACCGCTTCGAGGGTGGCGCATCAATCGGCTACAAGCTCAGTCCGCGCGACTACATCATTACCGCCGCGCGTTACGAGAAAGACGACTTCGCCGCCTACCAGTGGCAGGCTGCTCTGTCGGTCGGTTACGGCTACATCGCGATCAAGAACCCCGACACCGAACTGAGCTTCGAGGCCGGCCCCGGCTACAAGCGCGTTCAGCCGGTCGACCAGTTCATCATCAGCGGCGATCCCCCGGTTCAGACCACCATCACGCCGGCCAGCGAAGGCGAGTTGATCGGTCGCGGCCTGATGAATTTCAGCCACAAGTTCAACGCCGCAACCTCGATCGAGGACAAGTTCCTGATCGAGGCCGGCAGTGATGGCCGTTTCGCACAGAACGATCTCGGCCTGGTGGTGAAGATGAACGATCGCCTGGCACTCAAGGTCGCCCACCAGCTGCGCTACAACAGCAGCATCGCCCCCGGCACCAAACATTCGGACCAGTTGCTGACCACCAATCTGGTGTACAGCTTCTGACTGACAATCGGGACTCGGGACTCGGGACTCGGGATTCGGGACTCGGGATTCGGGATTCGGGACTCGGGACAAAGCGGTCATCCTGGGTCCGGCCGCAGGCCGGAACCCGGGATCCATTCTCAGATGCTTGGTTTGCCAAGTCCTCTGAACATTGCCGAAAAGTCAAAATGGATCCCGGGTTCCTCGCTTCGCTCAGCCCCAGGATGACGGCCCCCCGGATCCCGGGTTCCTCGCTTCGCTCAGCCCCAGGATGACGGCCCCCCGGCTCCCGGGCTCCTTGGCCTGGTGCGCTTCCTTCCACGGACACCACGCTGCAGGACTCGGCATTCGGAGCCGGAGGTTGTGTGGCGTCAGAAGATCTCCGCCACGCAGCAGCGCAGGCTGCCGCCGGCCTTCTCGATCTCGTCCAGTTCGACCTGGCCGATGCGGAAACCCCAATCGGCCAGCTCGGTTTTTTGCCGATCGCCCAAGGCCGCGGCTGCGCGCGCGCTCATCCACACGCGGTCTTCGGCCAGCGTGATGGCATTGCCGGCGAAGGCCTGCTTCTGGCCTGCGTCCAGCCACAGTGCGCGTCCGTCATACGCTTGGGCAATGGCCTCGGGTACCGCCGGATCGGCAAAGCCGTCCGGCGCCAGGATTACGGCGCGCGAGGCCAGCAGTGCCATCACCACATTGGTGTGGTATTCGCCTGGCGCCAGATCGAAACAAAGCGTCAGCTCCAGGCCAAAGGCCGCATGCATGGCCTCGACACCAGCCCGGTCACAGCGACGGCTCATACCGGCAAAACCCGCCCCGCGGGCGCGGTCGATCACCAGCACGCCAGTCAGCTCGGCGACCAGATCGTCGCGCCCGGACAGGTCCACCAGCGCACGGCCGCTGGCGGCGAAATGCTCCCGCACGGCCGGGTTGTCCGCTTCGCGCTGGCGCACCGGATGGCGCATCCGCCCGACGATGAAACGTTCGGCCGTGGTGGCGAAGACATTGTTGGGAAAAATCGCATCGGGAGTATCCGCCGCGCCGGCGAACACCGTCACCGGCACATCATCGCTCAGCGCGTCGGCCAGCGCCGCGTGCTGATGTGCCGCACGCTCGGCATCGACTCCGGTTTGCGTGGCCATATAGGCGTTGTCGCTGGCCGATTCGGCTGCCAGCGCGAAGTGTTCCGGACGGACCAGGAACGCGCCGCTGGCGCAGGCTGGCGCACACGGCTCCAGTTCCGCAAAAGCGCGCAGAAATGCGGCAGGGGAATTCGTGATCACACGTGTCTCCAAAGATACCGGTCAATAAAACCGGCAATATACCGCGCAGGGTCATGTCGGGCCCGGCTGCGCCGGTTCCGACTTACGCCTGCAGCTTCTGCCGCTGGCGCAAGGACGGGAACCAGTACATCCACAGACCGCAGACCACCAGGGTGCCGATGGCGCCGATCAGTACCGCCGGCACGGTGCCGAACCAGGCCGCCGTAACGCCCGACTCGAATTCGCCAAGCTGGTTGGAGGTGTTGATGAAGATCGAGTTCACCGAACTGACACGCCCGCGCATGCCGTCCGGCGTTTCCAGCTGCACCAGCGCGCCGCGGATCACCATGGAGACCATGTCGAAGGCGCCCAGGCCGACCAGCGCGATCAGCGACAGCCACAGCGAGGTCGACAGGCCGAACACCAGGGTGGCGATACCGAAGCCGGCCACCGAGGCAAACATGATGTGGCCCACGCGGCGCTTGAGTGCATGGTTGGCCAGCCAAACCGACATGGCCAGCGCGCCAACGGCCGGCGCTGCGCGCAGAAGGCCCAGGCCCCAGGGGCCGGTGTGCAGAATGTCGCGGGCGAAAATCGGCAGCAGCGCGGTGGCGCCGCCCAGCAGCACCGCGAACAGGTCCAGCGAGATCGCACCCAGCACCACCGGATGGCTGCGGATGTAGCTGACCCCGGCCAGCAGCGTCTTGAGACTGGCCGGCTGGCGCCGCGGTGGCCGGTGGTGGTACTCCAGCCGCCAAAGGAATACCACGGCAATGACAAACAGTATCGTGGACACCAGATACACGGTGCCCGCGCCGGCGATGTAGAGAAAACCGCCGAACGCCGGCCCCACGATCATGGCCGCCTGCCCGGCCGATGAATTGACCGCCAGCGCCCGACCCAGGATCGACGCCGGCACCAGTCCCGGCAACAGTGCCTGGCGCGCCGGCGACTCGATCGCCTTGGCAATGCCGATCAGCAACACGCAGCCGAGGATGCCCAGTTCGCCGAACTCGCCGGTGAGGCTGCCGATGGCCAGTGCCGCCGTGCCTAGTGCCTCGACAAACTGGCAGATGGCCACGATGCGGCGGCGGTTGAACTGGTCGGCGAGGTGGCCGGCCGGCAGCGCCAGCAACAGCGATGGCGCAAACTGCACCAGGCCCACCAGGCCCAGATCCAGTGCGCGCCCGGTCAGGTCGTAGATCTGCCAGCCCACGGCCACCGACAGCATCTGGAAGGCAAAGCCCGAAGCGATGCGTGCGCACCAGAAGGCCAGAAACGGCTTGTGCTGGCGCAGCAGCGCACTGGTGGGCTCTTGGACGGGCATGGCCGACCAGTGTAACCTCAACGGCCGCTGGCGGCCGAGTCTGTCGTCATTCCGGGGCTGCGCGTGAGCGCAGAACCCGGAATCCACTCGCATCCGCAAGCGTTCACGTTGCCGGTGGATTCCGGCTCGCCGCTGCGCACCGTCCGGAATGACGCTCAAGCTCTTGTCCGAACCAGCTCTGTCTTGGAGATTTTCATGCAATCAACCTGCTTTCGACTTGCAACCGCCTTGTCCGTATTGCTGTTGCTGGGCGCTTGCTCGCAATCCTCCTCTCCGCCGTCGTCCAGCGGCACCAACGCGCGGCAACAGGACGCGCGCAGCCAGGAAGACCTGAAGCTGTATGAGGACTTGCGCGCCAAAGGCAGCTACGAACTGGCCGCCCCGATTGGGGAAGGTGTCATCAAACGCGCACCGGGCAGCGCAGCGGCCGCCGAGATACGCAAGACCCTGGCTGAAACCCAGGCCAAGGCAAAGTCCATCAACGAAAAGCGCCGGCTGGAAAATCTCTGGCTGTACCAGAACGGCGAGGAATCGGGCGGCCAGCAGAACACCGCCACGCTTTATCCCGGTCGTCCAGCCGATGTTCGCCAGCGTGTCAAGCTGATCCTGCGCCGGCACAGCAACTGGGGCCAGAGCACCTATCTGTACGACGGCGACAACCAGGGCTTCGCGTGCAAGGGCACCTGCCGCCTGCCGCTCCAGGTCGACGGCAAGGATGCCAGGCCGCTCAAGGCCTCGCTGCCCGACACCAAAGACCCAGCCATGTTCATCGACAACGACAAGCGCCTGCTGAAACTGCTGGAAAGCGCCAAGACCCTCGACATCACCGTCGACATCAAGGGCACCGGCAAGCGCACCCTGCATTTCGAAGTCGGCGGTTTCGACCCCGAGCGCTGGCCCGAGCTCGACAAGTAGAGCCCTTGCACTGACCGGAAAGCTGGCACATGATGAGCCTGTTGGGCCACCCGCCGCCATTGGCCTGTAGCACATGCCGCAGCCGGACACGCAGCAACAGAGCACGGCCAGCCTGATTGAACGCATCAATCACGGCCAGGAGGCCGCGCGTGACGAACTGTTTCGCCGCTGCCTGCCCATGGTGCGCCGCTTCGCCCACGGTCGATTGCCGCAGGGGTGCCGCGACCTGGCCGAGACCGAGGATCTGGTTCAGGTCAGTCTGATGCGTGCGCTCAAGCGTGTGGAAGGATTCAACTGCCGCGGCCAGGGTGCGTTTTTCGCCTATCTGCGCCAGATCGCACTCAATGCCGTGCGTGAGGAAATTCGCCGCCACGGTCGTCGCCCAGTGCACACAAACGACTCGCAGGCACTGCCGGCTGCGCCCGACAGCGTGCTCGGTCATGCCGTTGCGCAGCAGACCCTGGCTGACTACGAAGCCGCCCTCGAACAATTGGCCGGAGGCCAGCGCGAGGCGGTGATCATGCGCATGGAGTTCGACATGAGCTATGCCGAGATCGCGGCCGAGCTGGGTAGCCCCTCGGCCGATGCCGTGCGCATGCAGGTGGCGCGCGGCCTGAAGCGGCTGGCCGAACTGATGCCCTGAAATGGCCGACAAGCGCAGCCGTGATCCCCTGCTCGATGCCGCCCTGGACGCGGCGGACGGCCACAGCAACGCCCTCGAGCCAGCACTGGATGACGAAGCGCGGCGCGTGCACGGCAACCTGGACAAGCTGGCCGCCTTGCGCCAGGTGTTTGCTGCGCACGGTGAGGCAAGTGAGGGCGGCCACCCCGCCGCACACTGGGGCCATCTGCGCATCGAGGGGCTGATTGGCGAAGGCAGCTTCGGCCGCGTGTATCGCGCCTTTGACCCGGTGCTGCAACGGGATGTGGCGCTCAAACTGCGCCGCGGCCACGGCGACGAGGCCGCCGGTTTCATCGCCGAGGCGCGGCGCCTGGCGCGGGTGCGCCATCCCAACGTGCTGGCCGTGCACGGCGCCGACGTACACGATGGCAGAGTGGGCTTGTGGACCGATCTGCTGGATGGAGACACCCTGGCCGAGACGAAGCCCGAACGCGGGCACGGATCGCGCCGCGCCATTGCCGCGATTGCCCGACAACTGGCCTCGGCCCTGCAGGCGATCCATGCCGCTGGCCTCGTGCATGGCGACGTCAAGGCTGGCAACGTGATGTTGAGCGGCGCGCATGTGACCCTGATGGATTTCGGCGCGGCCGGCGACATTGGCGTGCGCCCGCGCTACGGCTCCCCGGCCAGCATGGCGCCCGAACTCAAGGCCGGTGCGGCGGCCGGCGCGACCGGCGATATCTGGTCGCTGGGCGCGCTGCTGTACCAAATCGCTACTGGGCGGCTGCCCGAGGCCGGCAAGCCGACCGACTTGGCAGCCGCTCGTCGCGTGCTGGGACGGCCACTGGCCGGTCTGCTGGCGCAGATGCTGGACCCCAATCCGCAGCGGCGGCTGGATGCTGCCGGGGTTGGCCAACGCCTGCAGCAGATTGCCGAACTGCCGCGCCGCCGCCGTCGTCGTTTGGCCGTGATGCTGGTCGTGGCCAGCCTGGTGGCCGGGCTGGTAGCGAGCCTGCTGGCATTGCAACGTGTGCGTCGGGCGCGCGAGCGCGCCGTCGCCGTGACCCAGTTTCTGGTCGACAGCGTGCATCGCGTGCAGCCGGAGAGTCAGAATGGACCAGCCACGCTGAAGACCCTGTTCCAGACCATGGCGCGCCAGGTGGACCCACGGCTGGCCGGGCACCCGCGCTCGCTGGCCAGCATGCAGGTCGTGATCGGCCAGGGTCTGGCCGAATACGGCGACCCGCAAGCGGGGCTGGCGCTGGTCTCGCAAGCGGTAACCTGGCTCGACCGCCACGCGCCCGAGGCACTGTCTGACCGTGCCAGCGCCCACGACATCCTGGCCATGGTGCACAAGGATGCCCATCACCTGGGTGTTGCCGGGCGCGAGGCGCGCGCATCCATTGCCCTGTATGAGCGCATGCCGCGCACGCGCACGCGCAGCCTGCAGCTGATCCACGTGCACACCCTGCTGGGCAACGTGCTCTACGAATCCGGCCACTGGCGCCAATCGGCTGACGAACATCGAAGAACGCTGGCCGAACGCGCCCGCCTGCTGGGTGTCGAAAGTGATGCGCTGGCGGTCGACTACTACAACCTCGGCAGCGTGCTGTACCGGCTCAACCGAATGGACCAGGCCTGCGCCGCCTTTGCCCAGGCCGCGCGGCGCATGTCGATAAAAGTCGGTGCCACCCCCGGCGTGCACCTGCTGTTCGTGCGCCAGAGCCTGGCCCGCTGCGCCATGGAACGCGGCGACCTCGCTGCGGCACGGAGGCAGATTGCGGTCATCCGGGCCGGCTACCTGCGCCACTATCCGGCCGATCACTTCCATGTCTTGAACATGGACCTGATGCTGGCCGAGCTGGAGCAGCGCAGCGGCAACGCCCGCGCGGCCCTGCGTGCGATGCGCGTCTTGCCGCCAAAGGTATTTGACAACCCCGATTCACGCCTGCACCTGGTGCACGTGCTGATCGACAACGGGCGCTTTGCCGAGGCCCGCCGCACGGCTTCGCCGCTGCTCAAGCGCTGGACCGCGGCCACCGATCCACGCGCCGCCTACGTGCCGGCCCTGCTGGCCTGGCTCGACTACCGCGCAGGCGGCGATGGCGATGCTGTGCGCCAGGTGGTCGCTCAAGCGCTGGCCCGCATGCAGGCCGCCGGTTACGGCAGCCTGCGTGAAGCGCAGGAACTGAAGCGCTGGCACGCCGAACTGACGCACGTCGGTCAGCAGGCCGGATCAAGAAGCACCAGCGACGGATCCGGTGGCCCCGCTCACAAAGGGATGAACGGTGGATCGAATCCGTTGCGAAACAGGCGATCGGTTTCGAAGGCGCCGATGTCAACGCCTTCGATATCGCGCGGCCCACCCTTGGCGTCGGTGGCGGTCAGATACCAGAACGGGAATGACGGCGCAGGTTCCAGACCCGCATCGACCAGTGGCGAGGCACGTTCGAGCGTAAAGCAATTCAAGCACAGAAATCCGCCGGACTGGAACGTCGGCACGATGCTGGTGGTGGCTTCCTCAAGCACTGGTGTCGCACCGATGCGCGTGAACAAGTTGTTGTGCTGCAGCTCGACGTAGCCGGTGCTGTTGAGGTTGATATCGGCGGTGTCATTGTCGTAGAACAGATTGTTGTACAACCAGGCGGGCGCCGGCGCGCCGGCATGGATCGCGATCGCGCGGTGCCCGAGCCGGCATTGTGCAGCACGCTGTTGTTGCTGACGTAAATCAGGGTCTGGCCCAGCGCGGTCAAATGCAACGCCGCGGACTGACTGGCGTCGTTCCAGGCAAATACGTTATTGATCACCTGCATCAGGCCATCGACCATCATTACCCGCAGACCGCCGAACGCGCCGCCCTGATTGAACACGAACAGGTTGCGTTCAACCGTGAAGGTGTAGCTGTCGTGCGCATTCGGGTCCAGATTGATGGGCGAATCCAGCGACAGTCCGGCGGTGCCGCCGGAGCCGGCCTGGCCATCCTCGAACGTCAGCAAGCGAAGCGTGGCATTGCCGTCACGTGCGATGATCTTCATGACCGGCCCGCTGCCATTGCCGGTCAGTACGGTCTGCGCCGGGTTCTGCTCGTTGAGTAGACAGCCGAAATCGAACGGCGGCTTCCAGCCACCGACAATCGTCAGGTTGGCGTCCGGCGGCGACGGGTTGTACGTGAAGCCACCCACCGGCGCCAGGTAGAGTCCGGTACCAACGCGGATTTCGTCACTCTCGCCGTTGCTGGCCGCCGTGTCCAGCGCGGCCTGCAAGCCGGCGCTGTCGTGCACGCAGAACGCGGCCGCCCGAACGGCTCCCCGCGGAGCCAGCAGCACGGACAGGCTCAAGACAGCCCACACAAGGGCGGCACGTTTGTGCCTGACGGCAAATTGCAGTAATGGAGTCATACCCTAATAAATGCAGATCCAGGACAAACCGCACACCTGCGCCCCGACCACGCCAAGAGCGTGCCCGGGCAATCGCGATCCGTTCCGCGTCGGGCAGCGGCTTACGGCTGGATCCCCGGCTCAAAGCCGTCGCGGAAGATGACCTCTTCCTCGTAGGCACCGATGTCGACCGCGCCCACCTTGCGGCCGGCACCGAACAGGTCGGTATCGGTGAGGTACCAGTTAATGCTGATCGGCGGCGGACTGGCCCCGGCATCGACCAGCGGCGAGTTGCGGCTGGGCGTGAAGTTGTAGTCGAACAGCGCCAGCGGATCCTGGTATTCCGGTTCCACACTCATATTGCCGGCCATCTGCGTGGGCGGCGCCCCGCCCAGCGACTGATAGTTGTTGTCGATCAGCGTGTAGTCGACATAGACACCCTGGTAGGACATTTGGAAGTCGAGGCCATCGTTGCCCCAGAAATTGTTGTTGGCGACAAACTGCGTGGCATTCGCGCCCGACTGTTCGATGCCGCCGGTCGCGTCCGGATCGGTGTCGTCGGTGGTATTGGAAAGCACCGTGTTGTTGGTCAGGTAGATGCCCTTGCCGTCGCCGTGGAACAGTCCCGCAGCGCCGGACCCGTGGGTGCCGTGATTGTGCAGGAACAGGTTGTTGATGACGCGGAAAACGGCGGTGCTTTCCGAGCGGTAGGTGCCCAGATACAGTCCCGCGGCGCCCCAGGCCGTGTTCCCGATGAAGGCATTGCGCTCGATGGTGATGGTGCCGAAGTAGCCGTCGCCAGTCTGGTTGTCGTAGGTGTTGTAGATCTTGAGACCACCGGCTTTGCCGTAGTCGGCGCTGGTATCGGCATGCTCGAAGCTGAGGAAACGAATGGTGACATTCGTGTGCACGCGCGGATACACGGTCATCACCGGGTCGCTGTGCTTGCCGTCGAGGATCGTGCCGAACGGGGTGCGATGCTGGCCCAGGCAGGCAAAATTGAAGCCGCTGTACCAGCCGCCGGAAATCTCCAGATCGTGGTCGTCATTCGGGTAGTTGCCGGCGTCGTACACGAAGCCGCCCGCAGGCACGTTGTAGGTGCCCTCCTCGACCCGGATGACATCGTCCTGGCCGTTGGTTGCGGCCGAAGACAGCGCATTCTGCAACTGCGTGGCGCTGTTCACGCAGAAGGTCGCGCCGCACGCGCGGCTCGTGCCGGCAGCCAGTACCAGCCCAAGCAGGGCCGCGGTGCACGCGGCCGCAGGCGGATATGCGGTATTCATGCCAGGGAATCCCAGTCTACTGTAGTTACCCATGCAAATGCCGGATTGGGGAAAACCGAACACCCGATCCGAGTGCCGCTACTGCGCCGGGTGCCTCAGAATAGTGGTGGCGGATCGAAGCCGTCGGCAAAGATGCGCTCTTCTTCGTAGGCGCCGATATCGACCTGGCCGACGGTGCGCTCGGCACCTTCGAGATCGCTGTCGGAGAGATGCCACGGGGCGAATGGCGACGGGCTGAAGCCGGCATCGACCAGTGGCGAGTTGCGTGCCGGGGTGTAGTCGAACAGCGGGCCGTGCTGGTACTGGGGATCGACGTTGATATTGCCCTCGGACTGGGTGGGCAGCGAGCCGCCGCGCGACTGGTAGTTGTTGTGCAGCAGGCCGTAGCCTGACCCATCGGCGGTGGCATAGATGTCGTCGTTGTCGTTATCCCGGAAGTTGTTGTTGGCCACCAGCAGATAGGCATTGCCAGTGGCCAGGTAGACGGCGCCGAAGCCGAGAAAGTCACTGCTGTTGGCCAGGACCGTGTTGTTGGTGAAGTAGATGCCGGCGGCGTTGTCCAGCACCAGCTCGGCTGCGCCACTGCCCTGCGTGCCATGGTTGAGCAGGAACAGGTTGTTGGCGACCTTCAGGTGTGCAGTGCTGGCGGTCTGATTGCCGCTGGCGTTGAGGCCACCGGCAAACAGGGCGTTGTTGGCGATGAAGGCGTTGCTTTCCACGATCCAGTCGGCCTGATATCCGGCATCGCCGGCAAACAGCGACAGACCGCCGCCGGCTTCGTCGCCGGCATTGCCGCCGGTAAAGGTGAGAAAGCGCACCGTGACATTGCTTTGCGCGCGCATGATCAGGCTCATCACGGGGCCGGTGCCGCTGCCGTTGAGCACGGTCTGGAACGGCGTGTTGTGGTGCCCCAGGCAAGCAAAATTGAACAGGTCGTACCAGCCACCGGAAATTTCCAGATCGTGGTAGTCGTCGCCTGGCTATGCGAAGGTCGCATAGTGAAAGCCGCCGGAAGGCGCGTTGTAGCTGTCCTCGGCGACCTTGATGACATCGTCCTGATTGTTGTTCTCGGCGCTGCTCAGCGCGCTTTGGAATTGCGCCGAGCTGTGCACGCAGAACGTGGCGGCATGCAGCGCCGCCGCGAACAGCCCGGTCAGGGCCAGGCCCAGCGCCGCAATCGCCGTCGGCCCGCGCCCATGGCACCGGGGTGTCGGTCGCAGCAAGGTTTCCATGCAAGGTGAAATGTCGCCCCGCGGCAAACCGAACACCCGGGCCGGCGCGGGGCGGCTTCAGCGCTGTGTGCGCGGTTGCGGTTCCGGCACGGATGTGCCGTGCCGGGAAACGTATGCGTACAGCGCCAGGCTGGCTGCCACGGCCACATTGAGGCTTTCCACCTGGCCCCATTGCGGAATGCGCAGCAGGCGCATGTGCTGATCTGAGCGCACTTCTCCGCTGAGGCCGCGGGCCTCGTGCCCCAGCACGAATGCGCAGCGCCGCGGCAACTGGACTTCAGCCAGTGACTCACGGCCCTGCGGATCGAGTGCAAACAGCGCGAAGTCGTCGTCCGCCAGAGCCGACCGGCAAGCGGCGAAGCTCTCGTGAAATCGCGCCGGCACGTGTCGGAAGGCACCCTTGGCCGGCGCCGGATCGAATGGGCCAATATCGATCAGGTGTACGCTGTGCGCGCCAAAGGCTTCGGCACTGCGGAAGATCTTGGGCACGTTGAAGTCGGCGCGCAGGTGATCGAGCACCAGTGCCACCGAATGCGGTCCCGGTTGGGCCAGCAGATTCTGGCGCCGCTGCTTTTCAAATCGCCACAGCGCATTGGCGTCGCCGGAGCGGCCCTTGGCCATCACGGTGCCGGGGGCAATGACGCGGTCGGGATCGGCAGGAGCGCGAGGTTTGGGCATGTCGGATGACGAGCGCCGTGGCGATGCAGCAGGCAGTGTAGCGCAGCGCTCCGGTGCTATTCATGGAGTGTGCCGGCTGCGAGTCCGCATGGTGCGTACCGTGGTGTCTCGCCAGTCTTGCGCCGGATGCGGATGAACAATCCGGAGGCAGGGACTTCCGGTTCAAGCGTGGTTCAACTGCCTGAACGAGCCGGGATTCCGTTCGTGCTTTGTTCATGGAGCCAACGCGAAGCTGGCCCCGAATTCAAACGCGAAGCCAAGGAGTTCCGCTCATGAAAAACCTGCTTTCTGGTGCCATCCTTTCCGGTCTGATGGTGGCGGGCAGTCTGGCTGCAGCCACGTCGGTGCAGGCCGCCGAAGCCACGCTGGACTGCAAGCTGAATTTTGATCTCACCGGTTGGTCGCTGATCTACAAGCATGCCGATGGCAAGGGCACGGTGCATTGTGCCAACGGCCAGACGATGCCGGTCAAGATTACCGTCAAGGGCGGTGGCCTCACTGCCGGCAAGTGGCACATCGACGACGGCACGGGCACGTTCACCGACGTGCACAAGATCGATGACGTGCTCGGCCGATACATTCAGGGCGAAGCCCACGCCGGCATGGTGAAATCGGCCTCGGCCCAGGTGCTGAGCAAGGGTACCGTATCGCTGGCGATTGCCGGCACCGGGGAAGGGGTCAACCTGGGCGTGGATGTCAGCGCGTTTACCATCTCCAATCCCGACAGCGGCAAGTAATCTGCACGATTCTGCGATCTTTCCTCGGATTGCACTGCCCCGCAGCCCCCGGTTGCGGGGCTTCTTTTGTGGCATGTTCACCGCGCAATGATAAGCTGACAGGCCACACAAGGCAGGAATCGAACACGCCATGCAACCACTGATTGACCAGTTGACGAGCAAGATCACCAGCAAGGAATTTGTCGAAATGGCCCTGGTGGCCGGCCTCAAGATCGTCGGCGCGCTGGTCTTGCTGGTGGTCGGTATCTGGTTGTGCGCGCGCATCGCCAACCTGTTTCGGCGCTCCCTGACGCGGGCCGAGGTCGACGTGACCCTGGTCGGTTTCCTGCGCAATCTGACCTACGGCATTCTGGTCGTGCTGTTGCTGGTCGCCGTGCTGCAAGTCGTGGGCGTGCCCAGCGCCTCGCTGGTTGCTGCAGTCGGTGCCGCCGGTCTGGCCATCGGCCTGTCGCTGCAGGGCTCGCTATCGAACCTGGCCTGGGGCGTGCTGCTGATCGTGTTTCGGCCGTTCAAGGCCGGCGATCTGGTCAATGTCGGCGGCCAGACCGGCAAGGTCGACTCGATCAGCCTGATGTACACCACCCTGATTACCCTGGACAACCAGGTGGCCGTAATGCCCAACAGCAAGGTCGGCAGCGATGCCATCATCAACATCAATGCGATGGACACGCGGCGAGCCGAGATCAAGCTGCGGGTGCCTTACAACGCCGATCTGGACCAGGTGATCGAGGAAATCCGTCGCACCTGCGAAGCCGACGAGCGCGTGCTGGCTGATCCGGCACCCGCCGTGTTCATCGTTGGGCTGGGCGAAGGCAACGTCGAGGTCTCGGCACGGGCCTGGGCCGCGACACCCGACTACTGGGCGGTGCTCACCGACCTGACCCGGGTCACCAAGAAGGCGCTGCAGGACGCCGGCATCCGCCTTGCACCGCCGCAGCGCGAGATCGTCATGCGCCAGGGCGACAGCGACGACTGACGGGCAAACGCACGGGGAGAAGGCATGTCGGGAGGCGGTGGCGCAGGCAACAAGCTGTGGGCAGGCACGCTGGTTGCGGGCCTGGTTCTGATTGGTGCAGCCTGGCTGCTGGGCGCCATGCACACACAGCAGCCCTGGCTGCACGCCATCGCACTCGGACTCGGTGGCCTGCTGGTGGTATTCGCCGCCTGTGAACTGCTGATCAGGGCCGTGGATGGCCTGGGCCGGCGCCTGCGCATGAACCGCTTCGTGGCCGGGACCCTGGCGGGCCTGGCCAGCAATGTGCCCGAGGTGGTCATGCTGGCCTTCGTGCTGCTGGCCACGCCACGGGTCGGATTCCTGGTCACCGTGTTCACCGTGCATGTCAGCGCCGCCGCATTTGGCATCTACAGTGCCCTGCTGCCCCGCGACAGGGGCGGCTCTGCCGCCTTGCCCAGGCCGCTGGTCATGCTCAGTACGGACCTGTACGCCTGTGCTGGCGGTGCGTTCTTTGCCACGGGTGCCATCATGCTGCTGATGCACGCGTTTGACGCCGGCACCCATCAGGGTGATGCGCTGGGCGCCGCCGACCTGTACGTGCTGGGGGCGGCACTGCTGCTGGTCCAGATTGTTGCCACCCTGCGCCTGCTGAAACGCTTCAGCGGATCAGACGAAGCACCGCAAGGTGAGGAAGCGGTGCCGTCGGGGCCAGCGCCGACCCTGCTGGCCATCAGCATTTTTGCATTGGCCGGCATTGTTGCCAGCATCATCGGCGGCCATGCCGTGGGCGGTTTTGCCGATGTACTGGTCGGGGCACTGGACAGGGCCGGCTACCCGAAGATGCTGGGCGCGCTGATCCTCAGTGTGTTCGCTTCCATGGGCGCGTTCGTGATGATGGCCTCGGCACACCGCAAGGGCATGCACGACGTCGCCCTGGCCAATGCGTCCAGCCAGGTCACCCAGGTGCCCTTCCTGATCATGCCGGCAGCTCTGGTCATGCTGGCTGCGTTTGCGCAGACCGGCATCATCAACCGTACGGCCAGCGGCGGCGTGTTGCCGATCGACCTGGATACGGTCAGCGTGCTGTTCCTCGGCTTTCCCTCGATGCTGATTCTGTGGAAAGCCGTGCAGGATGATGGCAGCGTCAACTGGCTGGAAACCGTCACCATGATCGTGATCTTCGGCCTCGCCATCTACTTCCTCGCAGTACATGGGTGAGCCATATTCCGAATGCCGGGGGCATTCGGAATATGGCGAACGACCAGCCATGGATGGCTGGGCCGGCGATACCCACAGGGAAGGTTACTTGCCTCGAACGGCGCTGGAACCGAACTGTCAATGGCATTCGAAATGAGGCGAACGACCAGCCATGGGCGAGACGGATAAAGCCGAGGTACCGCCTCGGCCCGTCGAGC
>CBFGSA010000042.1:0-21145 GCA_965651365.1 uncultured Rhodanobacteraceae bacterium
GAACGCCGTCATTCCGGACAGCGCGCAGCGCTGATCCGGAAGCCACCTCCTTGCCCGACATCACAAGCAAGTGCGTGGATCCCGGATCTCCACTGCGTTCCGTCCGGGATGACGGAATCAAAATGCGACCCTTTGCCCGCGTGGGGCATCATTGGCCATGTGAGCTCATCGTTTGCCATCGATATCGACCGCGGCCTGGTGCAGCGTTTTCGCGGCGGAGACCTGGCCGCGTTCGAACGCATTTACCGCACCTGGTCGCAACCGGTGTACACCCTGGCCTTGCGCATCACCGGCTCGCCCGAGCGCGCCCGTGACGTGCTGCAGGATGCCATGCTCAAGGCCCACCAGAACGCCGGTCAGTTCCATGGCGATGCTCCGTTCTGGAGTTGGCTGCGACGCATCGCGGTCAACGAGTGCCTGATGCACCTGCGCCGCGAGCGCATCCGTCACCACGACCCGCTACCTGAGGAGCCCGATGATCCGGCGGGCGCCGAACCATGGCGTCATGCCGATGCCACCATGCTGGAAGCGGCGTTGAACCGGCTGCCGGAAACGGCCCGCGCCGTGCTCTGGCTGTACCACGTGGAGGGCTACACGCACCCCGAAATTGCCAGGCAGTTCGGGCGCAGCATCAGCTTTTCCAAGTCCCAACTGGCGCGCGCCACCCAGCGCCTGCGCCAGATCCTGCAAGCCGAGGAGGCCGTGCCATGCCTGAGCCGCACGACAACTGCATGAACCATGAAAGCACTGGACTGGGCCGGGCATTGCGGGCCCTTCCCGGGGCCCGGCCCCCCGACCTGTGGCCCCGGCTTGCACGCCGCGCGCAGCGTGGCGGTCACCGCTGGCGCTCGCTGGGCATCCCGCTGGCCATGGCGGCGAGCCTACTGCTGGCGCTGCTGCTGTGGCCCCGCGCCACACCGCCAGCGCACAAGACCCGCACCGCCATGCCGGCCACCACCGCCAGCCCGGACGACCGCACGCCGCTGCCGGAATTGCGCGAGCGCTCGCAGCGCCTGGAAGACTGGGTGCGCATGTTGAATGCGCAGGGCGCGCCGCTGGACGGTCCGTCGCTGGCCCATGCCAGCCGCATCGAGGACGGCATCGGCATGGTGGATCTGCAACTGGTCGCCAGCCATGGCAACCCGTCGATACAACAGGTCCTGTGGCAGCAGCGCGTGAATCTGCTGCAGCAACTGGCCACAGTGCATATCGGCCAGGCTCGTCTGGCCGCGGTCGCGGCAGGCACCCCGCAATTGTTCGTCAACTGACCCCGTGGAGAAGCTCATGAAAACCCCAATCACCTTGGTCGCCGTCCTGTTCGCCAGCGTGTGCATCGCGCCCGCAGCGCTGGCCACCGCCGCTGCCGGAAGTGCGACGGCAGCAAGCGCCGCACTGGCCCGGGAGCAAGCCACGCTGGCAGAACAAAAGGCGGACATGGCCCGGCAACGCGCCGAACGGAAAGAAAAACGCGCCGACATGGCGCACACACGCCAGCAACTGGACCAGTTGCGTGAGCGCATGGACATGCTGGCCAGGCGCCTGGCCGACCTGTCGCGCAAGGCCGGTGAGCCGGCACCGCAGGCATTCGCCTACCGGTTCCTGGCCGACCCCGACGCCGGCATGCTGGGCCTGGTATTGACGCCGCACAAGGACAGTCTCGAGGTCGCAGCGGTCACCCCCGGCAGCCCGGCGGAAGATGCCGGCATCGTGACCGGAGACCGCATTGTTTCGGTCGACGGCAACAAGGTTTCCACCGATGGGGTGGCCAATATCGGTGGGCTGGACGAAGTCAAGGCCGGGCAGATCTACAAATTGGGCGTCGAACACCAGGGCAGCATCAAGATCCTTGGCATCAAGGCCGAGCGCCGCACCATGCCGGCCTGGAGCAGCCTGCTGAACGAGAACCATGTATGGCACAGCAAGGAGTTGTCCCATATCGACATCCAGCGCATCGTGCGCCAGGCCAACGACGGCGCACGCCAGGCGCGCATTGCCTTGCACAGCTTCGCGCCCTGGTGGGGCCTGAACCTGGTGTCGCTGAACAAGGATCTGGGCAGCTACTTCGGTACCGACAAAGGCGCCCTGCTGCTGTCCAGCGACGGCGATTCGCTGCCAGGGCTCAAGGCCGGCGACGTGATCACCAAAATCGGTGCAACGCGCATCGATCGACCCGAGGACGCGATGCGCGCCCTGCGCGAAAACGCCGGCGACAAGATCCGGGCCAGCATCGTGCGCCACGGCAAGCACATGCAGGTCGCCGTGCAACTGCCCGAACACCAGTTTGTTCTGCCGCCGGCGCCGCCCAAGCCGCCCGAGCCTCCGACCGTACCGAAACCGCCGCACATGACACCGCCAAGCCCGCCCGCACCACCGACAGCGCCGAAGCCGGAACACAACGCCGCACCGTAGGTCGGGCTGCGCCGAAGGCGCAACCCGACGCATGCGATCAGCTTGCGAACGCAGCTTCGATGCGCTTGCGGGAGTCCTCATTCATGCGCTCGACGACCTCCATGGCCTTGAGATTTTCCTCAAGCTGTTCGGCGCGGCTGGCGCCCAGCATCACGGTCGAGACATGCGGGTTCTTCAGGCACCAGGCGATGGCGAGCTGAGCCTGGCTGCAGCCCAGCTCCCTGGCGATGGGCTCCAGTTTGGCCACCTGCTGCAGCTTCTTTTCCGCATCCTCGCCCAGTACCGAGTCTTTCAGCCATTCATAGCCCTTCTGATCGAAGCGCGAGCCCTCGGGTACACCATCGTTGTACTTGCCCGTCAGAACGCCCGATGCCAGCGGCGACCAGATCGTGGTGCCCATGCCGAATTCCTCGTACAGCGGCGCGTACTCGGTTTCCACACGCTCGCGGTGCAGCAGGTTGTATTGCGGTTGTTCCATGCTCGGTGCGATCAGGTTGTGCCTTGTGGCCACCTCGTGCGCCTCGCGGATGCGCTCGGCGGGCCATTCCGACGTGCCCCAGTACAGCACCTTGCCCTGGCGAACCAGGTTGTCCATCGCCCACACGGTCTCGGCCACCGGCGTGTCCTCATCCGGGCGATGACAGAAATACAGATCCAGATAGTCGACCTTGAGCCGTTGCAATGCCTGGTTGCAGGCGTCGACCACATGCTTGCGTGACAGGCCGCGCTGGGTCGGTTTCGGCTCCTTGACCGCGCCGAAGTAGACCTTGCTGGACACGCAATAACTGTCGCGCGGAATGTCCAGGCCGGCCAGAGCATCACCCATGATGGTCTCGGCCATGCCCGCGTTGTAGGTTTCGGCGTTGTCGAAATAGTTGACACCCTGGTCATAGGCCAGCTTCAGCATCTCGCGCGCGGCCTTGCGGTCGATCTGCCGACCGAAGGTGACCCAGGCACCAAACGACAATGCGGACAATTGCAGGCCGGACTGGCCCAGACGACGATACTCCATGACAATCTCCTTGTGCGGGGATCGTTTCATTATGAACCTGGGCACACAACATGCGCTGAAACAGTCAAGCCAACAACCCTTGCCGCCAAGACAAGCGCCTTCGTCACCCTGGGGCTGCGCGCAGTGCAGAACCCGGGGTCCATTTTGATCCTGTCCGCAACGGCGTTTACAAATCGCTACCGTGTGCCATGACAATAGATCCTGGATCGCGACTGTCGCCACGTCCAGGATGACGAGGCCGCAGGAGCGACGCGACGGAGCAGGCGTCGACGCAGCACGCCCCAACTTGCACAAATGCGCGTGCTTGGCATAGTCTGCGGCGATGCTGTGGACGGATGGGCCGTCAGGGCAGTACCGACATGTCATCTTGAGGGGATGTGCTGATGGGCCTGAAATTCCGCCTGGTGGTAATGAACTTTCTGCAGTTCTTCGTGTGGGGCTCGTGGCTGATCACGATCGGCGCCTACTGGTTTCAGAACCGCCAGTGGTCGGCCGGCGACTTCGGCATCATCTTCTCCACCATGGGCATCGCCTCGCTGTTCATGCCCTCGCTGATGGGCATCATCGCCGACAAGTGGATCAATGCCGAGCGCCTGTACGGCATCCTGCACATCCTGGGTGCCGTGATGCTGTTCATCCTGCCGAGCATCAACGATCCAAACCTGTTCTTCTGGGTAATGCTCATCAACATGTGCTTCTACATGCCGACCATTGCCCTGGCGATCACGGTGGCTTACAACGCGCTGAAGACCGAGGGTGTGGACATCATCAAGGTGTACCCGCCGATCCGCGTGTTCGGCACGGTCGGCTTCATCGCAGCCATGTGGACGGTCAGCCTGCTGCACTTTGAAGTGTCCGCCGCACAGTTCTACGTCGCCGGTTGTGCCGCCGTCGTTCTCGGCCTGTACTCGTTCAGCCTGCCGCCGTGCCCGCCGCGCTACAAGCAGCACACCTCGCTGATGGACGCCCTGGGTCTGCGCTCGTTCGTGCTGATGAAAGACTACAAGATGGCGGTGTTCTTCATCTTCGCCATGTTCCTCGGCGGCGCACTGCAGCTCACCAACGCCTACGGCGACACTTTCCTGCACGACTTTGCCAGGATTCCCGAATTCAAGGATGCGCTGGCGATCCGCTACCCTGCCATCACCATGTCGATCTCGCAGATCTCCGAGACGCTGCTGATCCTGGCCATCCCGTTCTTTCTCAAGCGCTACGGCATCAAGGCCGTGATGCTGATGAGCATGACCGCCTGGGTGCTGCGCTTCGGCCTGTTCGCCTATGGCAACCCGGGTCCGCTGCTGTGGATGATCATCCTGTCCAACATCATCTACGGCATGGCCTTCGACTTCTTCAACGTTTCGGGATCGCTGTACGTGGAAGGCGAGGCCGACCCGGAAATCCGCGCCAGCGCCCAGGGCCTGTTCATGCTGATGACCAATGGTGTCGGCGCCGTCCTCGGCAATCTGATCGCGGGCGAAGTGATCGACATGTTCTTCACCCATGCCGACGGCTCGTTCGACTGGCACGGCATCTGGCTGAGCTTTGCCGGCTATGCGCTGGTGGTGACGGTGCTGTTTGCAGTCCTGTTCCGGCACAGGCACACGCGCGAAGACATCGAGCGCATCAATGCCGCGCAGGCGGCAATGCCGTAGGCGCGCGCCATGCAGCAAGGCAAGGTCGCCGTCGTCGGCAGCTACAACCAGGACCATGCCTGGCGCGTGCGGCGCTTCCCGGCGCCCGGTGAAACGGTGCGCGGCGAAGGTTTCAGCACCGGCGCCGGCGGCAAGGGTTTCAACCAGGCCGTGGCCGCGGCTCGCCAGGGTGCCGACACCGCGTTCATTGGCGCGCGCGGCGACGACGCACTGGGCCGCATCGCCGAGCGCAATGCGGTCGAGGCCGGCATCGACTGTCACTGGCAGGTGATGGCGGACGCGCCGACCGGCAGCGCCGCGATCCTGGTCGACGCCAACGGCCAGAACCAGATCGTGGTGACCCTGGGCGCCAACACCCGGCTGGACGCCGCATTCGTCGCCGCGCAAGGCGCGCAACTGGCATCGGCGCGTGTCGTGCTGACACAACTGGAAATCCGTCTCGACGCCGTGCGCGCCGCCCTGGCTGCTGCTGCCGAACAAGGCACCGTGCGCATTCTCAATCCGGCGCCGTTCGATCCCGCGCTGGATGCCGGCCTGCTAAGCCAATGCGACATCGTGACCCCCAATGAAACCGAGTTTGCCCTGCTGCTGGAAACCCTGTGCGGCACCCGTATCGCGGCCGACGATGTGGCCGGAACCGCCGATGACGACCTGCACGCACTGTGCCACAAGCTGCCCGTGGCCAGCGTCATCATTACGCTGGGCAGGCACGGCTGCTTTGTTTCACACGGTGCACATCGCGGCCGCGTCAACACCGCGCGCAGCCACTACCGCATCGCGGCCGAAAAGGTCAACGCCATCGACACCACCGGTGCCGGCGACGCCTTCAACGGCGCGCTCGCCGCCGCCCTGGTTCGCTGGCCCGGAGCGCCGCTCGAAAAATGCGTGCGCCACGCCGGCCGCGCTGCCGCCCTGTCCACCGAACACACCGGTGCCGCCGACTCGATGGTCAGCTACGCACAGGTGCTCAAACGTTTTGGTGACGCTCAAGACAAGTGAAACGGACAACGACTCCCACCTGTGCCCCGTTTCCACAATCCGTCATCCCGGACAGCATGCAGTGCTGACCCAGACGCCGAGGCAGGAATTGCCGAAGGCGAACATCGGCGCAGCCGATGGCCCGAAAGGGTGAGCGCCAGGATGGTGCGGACAAATCCACTTTCTTGCGTGAAGCTACGGGTCGTTGCGTCCGGGATGACACCGGTCCGGTCAATCGGTCGGCAGCAGGGAGACCTGGTCCAGGCCGTACAACGGGCCGGGGATGGGCACGTCGAACTGCAGACAGATGGCGTGGGTCCCGCGCAGTTGCGGCAGGGCATGCTCCAGGGTGAATCGTTGAGGGTCCTGGCCGGGTGGCGGCAACGGCATCGATGCGACCACCCTCCCATCACAGTCATCCAGCCGCGCCACCAGTTCACCCTGTGGCGTGCGGTGCGTGCGCCTGATCACCTTGTCGACCTCGTGCGCCAGCGCATAGTTGCGCGGCAGGCGGGCCACGTCGATGCGAATCGCGCCAACCCCATCCAGTGCCGTGGGCGGATACATCTGGCAAGCATCAAAAACGTTCACGCTGTAGTCGGGCGCAAGACTCGTGGCGTTTGCCGCCGGCTGCACCCGCAGGCGAAAGTCGCTGCCCGGACAGTTCGGCAGGGTGTTGCCGGACAGACTCAGCAGGGCCGCATGCGACAGCACGCGCTGGCGTGGGTGTGACAGCGGCTTGCCATGATCGTCCAGCGCAAGCGCCGCGACGGTAGTCGGCAGCGTTACCGGAAAGGGACCGGTATAACGTGGCGACTGGCTGTTCGGGGTGCTGCCATCGAGCGTGTAGCGGATTGTGCCGAAGCCAGCCTGGTTGCTCAGCATGACCCGCGCGCTGCCACTGGCCAGCGCGTGTGCACGATCAACCGTGATGTCGACGGCAAACGCGCTGTCCGACCAGGCCACGTTGCCGGCTGCGTAGCGGCCGAGCTGCGGTGACAGGCGCTGCAGAAAATTGTCCCAGTTGCGCTTCGATGGCGGTGACCAAAGCACTTCGGCCAGCGCATCGATGCGCGGGAAAATCGCACGCAGCACATGCCCGGCGCCAGGCAGGTGCTCGGTCCAGACATTGGCCTGGGCGCCCAGAACGTGTTTGCGGGCTCGGGCATCGAGCGCCGGCGGCGCAGGGTCGTAGGCGTACACGTCCGCAAGCGAAATGACCGGAAGCCTGCCGCTGATCTCGTCACTGCGGCTGCTCTGGATGTGGTCGAAATAAAGCTCGCCAGATGGCGCCATGACCACGTCATGGCCCTGCGACGCAGCCTTGACCGCACCCTTGCCACCGCGCCAGGACATCACCACGGCATTGTCCGGAGCACCACCATCCAGGATCTCGTCCCAACCCAGCATGCGCCGGCCATGCTGCGCCAGGTAGTTCGAAATCCGGTGCATGAACCAGGCCTGCAGTGCATCCGCGTCGTCCAGACCAAGCTGGTGCAGCCTCTTCCGGATCGTCGGCGAAGCCTGCCACTGATCCTTGATCGCCTCGTCACCACCGGCATGGATATAGCGCGACGGAAACAGCGCCATCACCTCGTCGAGCACGGCGTGGATGAGCTTGAAGGTGCGCGCGTCGATGTTGAACAGGTACGGATTGACGCCCCAGTCCTGCGATACGGGCGGTCGCCTGCCAGTCACGCCGGCCCACGGATAGGAAGCCACGGCGGCCTGGGCATGGCCCGGCATGTCGATCTCCGGAATCACCATGATGTGACGCTCGGCCGCATACGCCACGATTTCGCGGATCTGCGCGCGCGTGTAGAACCCGCCATAGCGTTTTCCGTTGCCGTCCTTGCGCCAGGCGCCGATCCGGGTCAGCTCCGGATAGCCATCCACCGGCAACCGCCAGCCCTGGTCATCGGTCAGATGCCAATGGAAAACATTGAGCTTGTGCTCGGCCATCTGTTCGAGCACGGTCTTGATCGTGGCCACCGATTGCATGTGGCGCACCGAGTCCAGCATCAGCCCGCGCCAGCGGAAGCGGGGGTGATCGACGATGATGCCATTGGCAATGCGGCGCACGCCAGCCTCCGGCGGCGCCGCACTCAGCAGTTGCCACAGGCTGATGCCCGCATAAAAAAGGCCGCGCGGGTCGCGTGCTGCGACGCGAACCCGGTCGGTGGAAATCTCGATGCGATAGCCCTCGCCACCGGGCGCTTGCAGGTCCATCGGATCGAGGCTGAACACGATGCGGGTTCCCGAGGAAGAACCGCCGGACCATGGCCTGACATCGAGTTGCGGCCCACCCTCGCGGTCAAGGCGTCGCGCGAAACCGCGTGCAATCGCGATCGCGCGTGCATCACCGGAGCGCACCAGCAGGGGCGTGTTCCGGTGCAGGGAAAAATGGCCGGGAGCCGCTTCAACCGAGGCCGGAACGGGGATGATCGGCCACGGTTGCACGCTCCCGGCACGGGAAACAGGCGCAGCAATGCACAACGTCAGAGTGATACCGAATGCATGGGTCAGTCTGAGCAAGGTGTGCATGCGCCAATTCCTGCAAGGGGCCGGGATCGGCATGATGCAGACCCCGGCCTGAACGACACCAGCCTCAGAACTTGAAGTGCAGGCTGGCCATGTAGCGGCGCCCGGTGGTGTAGCGCGCCGCCGGCATGGCCTTGCTGCCGTTGTACTGCAGGTACTTCTCGTTGGTGAGGTTCATGCCGTCCAGCGACAGCGAGAGCTGGTCACTGAAGCGCCAGCCGAGCGAGGCGCTGACATCGGCATAGTCATCCGTCGTGGCCGGCTCGGCACCCGCCACGTAGCCCACACCCAGGTAGCTGCTGCGATAGTTGTAGTTGATCCGCGCACTGAACGGACCCTGTTCGTAGTACGGGCTGAGACTGAGCGAATTGCGCGACAGGTACGGCATGCCATCCCCCGCACTGGTCTTGCCATCGGCGTAGGTGTAGTTGGCGGCAAAGCCGAAGCCGGTGTCGGCAAACGGCTGCTGCCAGGACAGGGTCAGACCCTTGATCTTGGCGCTGCCGGCATTGTGCGGCCGCGACACGCGGTAATCGCAGAAACCGTCATCGGTGCAGCCACCGGTGCCGATCATGCCGCTCCAGGTATCCGGGTCGTTGTCGCGGATCGAGTTGTAGTGGCGCTCGTCACCCGGCGTGATCTGGATGTAGTTGCGCACCCGCTTGTAGAACACGCTGGCCGCCAGCACCGACTGGTTGGCGAAATACCACTCCACCGAGGCGTTGAAGTTGTCGGACTTGTACGGATCGATATCCGGACTGCCGCCGCTGCCGGTGAGAACCGTGTCATTGAGGAAGGTCTGGTTGACCATCAGGTTGTACGGTGCCCAGGCAATGACCCGCGCGCCGGCCAGACGGAACACGACATCGCCGCCGTTGTCGTAGACCAGGTTGAACGAGGGCAGCACATTGTTCTTGGTGTTGCTCTGGCTTTGCCACCAGCCAGCCGGGGCCGGCAACACCGGCGCCTCGCCGTTGGGAATGTTGTAGGCCGTACTGGCGGTCTTGGTGCGTACCACGCGCACACCGAAATTGCCGCGCAGCACGTCGGTGGCGTAGTTGAACTGCACGTAGCCGGCCGTGTTCTTCTGCTCGAGCTGCCAGGTATTGTTGAGCAACGACCCCGGATCGGAGTGCTGATAGTCGAGCGGGCTGTTGTTGATCCAGTCGCGGATGTTGTCTTCACCGACCTGAATGTGGTTTCCGAAGTTGTCGAACACATTGAACGGATCAAGGATGTCGGTATCACCGATCGTGCCCACGTCGGCCAGGGTGCCGCCGTTGACGCCGCCATACACGCCCAGGCCGTAGTCCTCGTTGTGCCGGGTGTAGCGGATGCCGACCTGCATCTGGTTGATCACGCTGTTGAAGTCGTGACTGAAGTCGAGCTGTGCGTAGCGATCCTTGGCATGCGAGGAAAAGCGGCCGTTGTTGCCCAACCAGCCACCTCCCCAGCTTGCCGGGTCGTGATAGCTCGTCTGGTCATCGGCCTGGAAGCCCTTGTTGATGTCCCAGTTGAAGCCGCCGTAGTACACCGGCTCCAGCAGATACTGGCCGATGTTGGGGTTGTCGGATTTGCTGAAACCGCCCTGGCCACCCAGGCTCCAGTGATCTCCCTGGTAGTCGGCCTTGAAGTCCAGGCCCTTGGTAGTGACCACGGAATGACGCAACTGGTTGTCGTAGACGATGGCGCCGCCATCGCTGCTGGAGTGGCCGCTGGTGACCACGCCGCCACTGCCCACATTGAATGCATCGGTCGCACCCATGGTGGCCGCGTTCCAGTGCATGAAGTTGTACACCGACTGGTTGTAGTTGGCGAAGTTCTCGCGGATGTACAGCCCGCTCAGATTGGCCGAAAAGCGGTCACTGGGCCGGAACTGCAGGTTGAACAGTACGCTGTCGCGCTTGCGTTGCTGCTGGAAATAGGCCGCATTGATCTCGTCCGGCACCAGCGCATCGGCACTGAGCTGGCCCGAATCGACCATGCCGGCAATGGCCGGACTCTGGGCGGCATAGTCGGATACCGGGTGGTAGCCGAAAATCTCGATGCCCTGACGATCCACCCGTTCCTCGTAGTGCTGCGCGGCCACATCGAAACCGAAGCTTCCGGCCTCGTTTTTCCAGCTGTAAAGCAGCGAGGCATTGGGTTTGCCGGCGCTGGCCTGGTCGTTGTACATGTAGCCCACCGAGCCGCTGACGGTATTGGCATCCATGTCCAGCGGCTTGCGCGAATGCATCATCACCACGCCGCCCAGGCTGCCCTCGGGCAGGTGCGCCTGCGAGGTCTTGAACACCTCCAGCCGACCGAGAATCTCGGGTGCCATCAGGGTGTAGTCAAAACCGCGATTGGGCGATTCACCGTACAACCAGATGGCCTGTGCTACCGGATGCCCATCAAGGAAACTGAGGTTCAGGCTGGGATCGGTGCCGTCGATACTGACGCGTTCGCCCTGACCAAACCGCCGGTCGATGGTCACGCCCGGCATCAGGGCCATGGCTTCGGCCACGTTGGTACTGGGGAACTTGCCAATGTCCTCGGCGGTAATCGCATCCACGATCGAATCGGCATTGCGTTTGGTCTCGAGCGATTTCTGCAGGCTTTCGCGAATACCGACCACCTGGATCGTACTCAGGTCGGTAGCCTGTTGCCGCGATTCCTGCTGTTTGTTGCTGTCCGAACTGGTGTCGTCCTGTGCTGCAGCCTGGGCGCTGATCAACAGCGCGGCAATGATACTGACCGAAAGCATGCTCTTGCGAATGTTCATGGTGTTGCTCTCCTGGGTTTGGCTTGTCTGTACAGGGCGCCGCGGGATTGCCCCGCACACCCGCTTGCAATTCGGTCATCCGGTGGGCGGATCGGAGCCTGCCTGATGGCCAGGAATCCGGGCAGCGGATCTGCCCAGATGAATGTATGCGGCGCCAATGACGCCCAATCGGCCGTGCTCGATCATGCGCACGGACACCCGCTCCAGCACCGGGCGCATGCGCCCCTTGGCCAGAAATCGCGCACGAAAGTCGCTGCGCGCCAGAAATTCGCGCAGTTGCGGCAGAATGCCCCCGGCCAGCCACACGGCGCCGGCGCCGTAGAGCATGGCCAGATCACCGGCGAAACTGCCCAGCAGGCCGCAAAAGCAATTCAGCGCGCGGCGCGCCAGCGCGTCATTGCCGATCTGCGCCGAGCGCGTGATGACCTCGGGCGTGTCCAGCACACAAGGCATGTCTTCGATCTCGGCCAGTGCTCGATACAGATTGAGCAGGCCCGGGCCGGACACGGCGTCCTCGATGCTCACGTGTTCGCGCTCGCGCGCCAGCACGGCGAGAATTTCGCGCTCCAGCGCGGTGCCGGGCGCCAGCCCGGTCTGGCCGGCCTCGGTGGCCAGCACCAGGGGCGGGTCACGGTCGGGAAAGACCACGGCCGTGCCCAGCCCGGTGCCCGGACCCAGAATCACGCGCGGACCGCCCGCGTGAATGTCGTACTCGGCATTCAACGCAACGGCCGCCTCATCGTCGAGGTGCAGGGCAGCATGCGCCAGTGATTCGAAGTCGTTGGCCAGGGTCAGCTCGCTGAAACCCAGCGATTCGCGCAAGGCGGACAGGTTCACGATCCAGGGCAGATTGACGTTGATGATCTGATCGTCGATGGCATAGCCGGCACAGGCCAGTGCGCACTCGCGGATGGATGTGCCGCCATGCCGATCGAAAAAATCGCGCATGATGGCATCCAGACCGGGCCACTGCGCACAGACATATTTGTGGTAGTGCTCGATTTCCACCTGCTGCGGTCCGGCGCCGGCACGGACAATGGCCATGCGCGCATGCGTGCCGCCCACATCCGCGGCCAGAAACGGCGCCCGCGCACTGCGCGCGGTCGAGCCGGGCGCGTGGCACCGGCTTGCGGCGTCATGCTGATGTTCGCGTACTGCCATCGCTTCCTTCCGCTGAAATCTGTGCCGAGTGTCGGCAAGCATGACAACGTTGTCAACGACTTTTTTCGATGATTTTTTGCCTGTTTTTCAGGCGGTGCAGCAAAACACGCGCTTTCCCGTTTATACAGAAATCCAGCATCTTCATGTTTCAAAACAGCTATTTCCAGGATCGCCACGGCCATTCCGGATGCTGCAACGCAACACCCTGGCCACGTCCTGGCAGCCGGAAAGAACGGCGTCGCGCACGGGTACTTGACGTTTGTGGATGACAACGTTAAACCTTGCGCTGTCTCAAGTCTTTTCAAGCGGCTTGCCGGGCATCTCCGGGCTTCTTTCCGGCCTGCGGAACCGACGCGGCAAGCGCCAGCCAACAGCGGCCGGACTGCGCAGTTTGCCGGTCCCGCCAGTGCACGGAGTTCGTTCGCATGCCCAATCCCGTACCCGCTCAACGCGCAAGTTACGCCAGCTCGATGCTGATCATCGGCGTGCTGTTTTTCATCTTCGGTTTCGTCACCTGGCTCAACGGTCCGCTGATCAGCTTCGTCAAGCTGGCCTTCGACCTCAACGACATCAACGCCTTCCTGGTGCCGATGGCGTTCTACCTGTCATACTTTTTCCTGGCCTTGCCGGCGGCCAACATCCTCAAGCGCACCGGCATGAAGCGCGGCATGGGCCTGGGCCTGTTCGTGATGGCGGTCGGCGCCGCCGCGTTCGGCCAGTTCGCCACCATGCGCATCTATCCGGGCGCACTCGGCGGCCTGTTCGTGATTGGCGCGGGCCTGGCCCTGCTGCAGACTGCCGCCAATCCCTACATCAGCATTCTCGGCCCCATCGAGAGCGCGGCCCAACGCATTGCGGTGATGGGCATCTGCAACAAGTTTGCCGGTTTTCTGGCGCCATTCGTGATCGGCACCCTGGTGTTGCGCGGCATGGACCATATCGATCAGCAGGTTCGCACAACCACCGATCCGGCGGCACGCGACGCGCTGCTGAATGCATTCGCGGCCAAGATCCACCTGCCCTATCTGGCGATGGCGGCCATCCTGGTGGCGCTGGCGATATGGGTGCTGCGCTCGGCCCTGCCGGAAGTCGAGGCCGACAACGACAATGCGGGGAAAAACGAAGGCCGACGCGGCATTCTGCGCTTCCCGCACCTGTGGCTGGGCGTGCTGTGCCTGTTCGTCTATGTCGGCGTGGAAGTGATGGCCGGCGATGCCATCGGCACCTACGGCCAGGCCCTGGGTCTGCCCCTGAGCCAGACGCGGTTCTTCACTTCGTTCACCCTGTTTGCCATGCTGGCCGGCTATATCCTGGGCCTGCTGCTGATTCCGCGTTTTGTGTCGCAGCAGCGCTACCTGGCGTGGTCGGCCGTGCTCGGCGTGATCCTGTCCATCGCAGCCTGGACCAGCAGCGGCATGCTGTCGGTGGTGTTCGTGGCATCACTTGGCCTGGCCAACGCGATGATGTGGCCGGCGATCTTCCCGCTGGCCATCCGCGGTCTGGGCAAGTACACCGAATTCGGCTCGGCGCTGCTGATCATGGGCATCGCCGGCGGAGCGATCATCCCGCAGATTTTCGTGCATCTGAAGCAGCACATCGACTTTCAGCTTGCCTTTGTGCTTCTGATGGTGCCCTGTTACCTGTATATTCTGTTTTTTGCGCTCCGTGGTCACCGGGTCGGGGCGGCCCAGGCCGTCGCTCGCGCTTCTCCGGCTGCCGGGGCTTGAGCGACGGCACGCCACGAGCCCGGGCGGCGAACAGGATCTGCTGAGTGGCGGTAACCATCAAAGATGTCGCGGCGCGCGCGGAAGTGTCACTGAAAACCGTATCGCGCGTCATCAATCACGAGCCTTCGGTGCAGCGCTCGACCCGGACGCGCGTGGAGCAGGCCATCCGCGAACTCGGCTACCTGCCCGACCTGTCGGCGCGCAGTCTGCGCAGTGCGCGCGCCTACGCCATCGGCCTGGTCTACGACAACCCCAACCCCTACTACATCATCGCCGTGCAGGAAGGTGCGCTGTCGGTATGCCGCGAACTCGGCTTTGGCCTGCAGATCCACCCGTGCGACTCGGCCGACCCGGACCTGGCCGTGCAACTGGCCAACCTGGTGTCGCAGTCGCGCCTGGCGGGCCTGGTGCTGGCGCCGCCGATGTCCGAGGACGCGGGGCTGCTGCGCGAGCTTGCGGCTGCAGGTATTCACTTTGTGCGCATCCTGTCCGCAGCACGCGACCCGGATGATGGCTACGCATGCGTATACGTGGACGATCGCGATGCGGCCTACGACATCACCACCCACCTGATCCAGCTCGGCCACCAGCGCATCGGTTTTCTCTGGGGCGGGCGTGAACACCGCTCCAGTCCGGAGCGGTTCGCGGGCTACGCCGACGCGCTGCACGACTACGGAATCGCGCAGGACGCCGAGCTGATCGTCGAGGGCGACTATGCCTTCGACGACGGTTTCCGCGGCGCACGCAAGCTGCTGGCACTGGATGATCCGCCCACCGCCATCTTCGGCTCCAATGACGAGATTGCCGCCGGTGTGCTGGCGGCCGCGCGCTCGGCCGGCATCAACGTGCCCTTCGACCTGTCCATCGCCGGCTTCGAGGACAGCCCGTTCTCGCGCCAGTCCTGGCCGCCACTGACCACGGCGCGCCAGGCCACCGAGGAAATCGCGCGCCACGCCACCCGGCTGCTGATTGCCCGGCTCGATGACAATGGCGCCGATATCGGCAACGAGGGTTTCAGTCCGGAGCTGGTGGTGCGCGGTTCCACCGCACCACCCCGGCCGGCGACCGGCACCGTCTGACGCTCGCCACCGGAAACCGGCCACCCCGGAATCGCGCAGCGATATCCGGCCACTGGAGGCAGGGCCTGCCCTGGACCTGATCCACGAAGACCAAAAGCGAACATCGGCGCAGCCGATCTGGCGCGGTCAGCCGGAGATTCCCCGATCCGCTGCCGCCACCGTGTCGGCGGCGAGCCGGCGCAGCGCCCCGAAATCACCGGCCGCCATCCTGTCTGCCGGCGTCAGCCACGAACCACCCACGCAGACCACGTTGGGCAGCGCGCGATACGCGGCCACATCGCGCGGGCCGATACCGCCGGTCGGGCAGAAGGTGATCATCGGCAACGGCCCGGCGAGGGAACGCAGCATGTCCGGGCCTCCGAGACGCGCGGCCGGGAACCATTTCTGCACGGCGTAGCCATGCTCGTACAAGGCCATCGCCTCGCTGGGCGTGGCCGCGCCGGGCAGCAACGGCATGCAACCGTCGTCGGCGGCCTCCAGCAACCGCGGCGTGGCGCCGGGCGAGACGGCAAAGGCTGCGCCGGCGGCCTCTGCCTCACGCAAGCTGGCCACATTGAGCACGGTACCAACGCCCACGACAACGCCCTCCACCTGGTTGACAATGGCGCGAATCGCGTCCATGGCCGCCGGCGTGCGCAAGGTCACCTCGATCACCGGCAGACCACCGGCCAGCAATGCGCGTGCCATCGGTACGGCCTGCTGCGCGCGATCGATGCGCACCACGGGCACCACCGGCACCCGGGCCAGCAGATCGTACAGATGACGCTGGCTGGCATTGGCCATGGGCAGCGTGCGCATCACGATGGCACCGCCGGTGCCACGCTGGCGGCGGGCGTGGTCGCCGTCGCAGCGGGTGCAAAAAACACGCTGGCGCCCTGGTCGGCGCCACTGACCACGGCGCGGAAGCTGGCAAAAAGTTCACGCCCGGTGCCCGTCCGGTGCGCCAGGCTTGCTTGCGTGGCCGGCTCGCGGGCAGCCCATTCGGCCTCTGGCTCCTGCACTTCCAGCCGGCCGGAAACGGCATCGAGCCGAATCCGGTCGCCATCGCGCAGGCGTGCGATGGGGCCACCGACAGCGGCTTCCGGGCATACATGAATGGCCGCCGGCACCTTGCCCGAGGCGCCCGACATGCGGCCATCGGTGACCAGGGCCACCCGATGACCACGCGATTGCAGCGAGCTCAGGATGGGTGTGAGCTGGTGCAGTTCCGGCATGCCGTTGGCACGCGGCCCCTGGAAGCGCACCACGACCACGCAGTCGCGCTCCAGTTCGCGCCGCTCGAACGCCCGGCGCACCTCGGCCTGATCGGCAAAGATCATGGCCGGTGCCTCGATGCAGCGGTGCTCCGGCGCCACCGCCGAAATCTTGCACGCGGCCTCGCCCAGGTTGCCGCGCAGCACGCGCAGCCCGCCCTGGGCCTGAAACGGCGCACTGGCCGGACGCAGGATATCGGAATTGCCGCTGTTGCCCACTTCACGCCAGATCAACCGACCCGCATCGTCCAGCGCCGGCCGCCGGGTGTAGGCTTCCAGTCCTGGCCCGGCCACGGTGGCCACGTCACGGTGCAACAGGCCGGCATCCAGCAGACTGGCGATCAGGAAGGCCATGCCGCCAGCGGACTCGAAATGATTCACGTCCGCCAGACCATTGGGATAGACCCGCGCCATCAGCGGCACCACCCGGGACACGTCGTCGAAGTCTTCAAGCCGCAGTTCGATGCCGGCCACGGCCGCCACCGCGACCAGATGCAGCAGATGATTGGTGGAGCCACCTGTCGCGTGCAGGCCAACGATGCCGTTGACCAGACTGCGCTCGTCGATGATCTCGCACACGGGCGTGTAGTCGCGTGCGGCGGTCATGGCCACGACGCGCTCCACCGCCGCCGTGGTCAGCGCATCGCGCAGTGCTGTGCCGGGGTTGACGAAGCTGGCACCGGGCAGTTGCAGGCCCATGATTTCCATCAGCATCTGGTTGGAATTGGCCGTGCCGTAGAAGGTACAGGTGCCGGGCGCGTGATACGAGCGTGCTTCGGCATTCAGCAATGCCTCGCGGTCCACGCGCCCCTCGGCATACTGGCGCCGGATTTCGGCCTTGTCGGCGTTGGGCAGGCCGCTCGGCATGGGCCCGGACGGCACGAACAACACCGGCAGATGACCGAAGCTCAGCGCCGCCATCAGCAGCCCGGGCACGATCTTGTCGCAGATGCCGAGCAGCAGCGCCGCATCGAACATGTCATGCGCCAGGGCCACGGCCGCCGACATCGCGATCACGTCCCGCGAGAACAGCGACAGCTCCATGCCCGCACGGCCCTGGGTGATACCGTCGCACATCGCCGGCACACCCCCGGCCACCTGGGCCGTGGCTCCGGCAGCCCGGGCCAGTTCGCGCAATCGCGATGGGTACGCGGCATACGGCTGGTGCGCCGACAGCATGTCGTTGTACGCCGTCACGATGCCGATATTGGGCCTGACGCCCGCGCGCAAACGCTGCTTGTCGGCCGGGCTGCAGGCGGCAAAGCCGTGCGCCAGATTGCCGCAGGCAAGCCGCTGTCGGCGCGGGCCATTGTCGCGTGCCGCGGCCATGCGCTGCAGATAGTCACGCCGCCGGGCACGGCTGCGCTCGGCAATGCGCCCGGTGACCTCGATCAGAACACGGTTGAGGCTCATGTCTTCTCCTGCTGGCGCCCGCACCTGCGGACGTGGTTCCGTTCGTTTTCGCTCAACCAAATAATACCATTCAAATACCATATGTCCAGAAATACACATTTTCAGAACGATATTGCAGTATTGGTATCTGATTGGTATCATGCACGCATGAGCAGCGACTGGATTCAGACATTTCTCGCCGAACGCGCCGACGAGCACGTACCGGCCTATCTGCGCCTGCGCCGCGCCCTGCGCCACGGCATCGAACGCGGCGTACCGGCCATCGGTGAGGGTCTGCCCAGCGAGCGCGCGCTGGCCGAACAGCTGTCCGTATCCCGGGTCACCGTGCGCAAGGCGCTGGCCGGTCTGGTCGCCGACGGCCTGCTGCGGCAGCGCCACGGCGCCGGCACCTTTGTCGCCGAGCGCATCGTCAAGCCGATGTCGCGGCTGACCAGTTTCACCGAAGATCTGCGCGCGCGCGGACTGAATCCGCGCTCGCACTTTCTGCAGCGCGACAGCGGCAGCGCCACGCCGCAGGAAGCGATGGCGCTCAACCTGGCCCCGGGCGCCGACGTGGTGCGGCTGTACCGCCTGCGTCTGAGTGCCGACAAGCCGCTGGCGATCGAGCGCAGCACCGTGCCGATGCATCTGCTGCCGGACCCCGATCATGTCCGCGGCTCGCTGTACGAGGCTCTGGCCCGTTACGGCCACCGCCCGGTCCGCGCCCTGCAACGCCTGCACGCGGTCAACTTCGATGCCGAACAGGCGCGCCTGCTGCAGGTGGATGCAGGCAGCGCCGGGCTGGCCATCGAGCGCCGCGCCTTTCTCGCCGACGATCGCCTGGTCGAGTTCACCCGCTCCTGGTACCGCGGCGACGCCTACGACTTTGTCGCCGAGCTGCACGCAAGCCTTCCTGCCAACGAAACCGGGACACGCGCATGAATCCAGCCACCCTCATGTTTACCGAAGCCGGCCAGGCAGCGGACGTCGCCGCCCGCCAACTTGAGCACAATGATGTCGCTGTCCGCGCGCTGGCCAGCAGCCTGCGTCAGCAGCCGCCGCGCCTGATCGCCACCTGCGCCCGCGGCAGCTCCGACCACGCGGCCACGTTTGCCAAGTACCTGCTGGAGACCCGCACCGGCATTGCCACCACCTCGGTGTCGCCATCGGTCGGCTCGGTGTATTCGGTGCCGCTGCACCTCCGCGACAGCCTGTTCCTGGCCATCTCGCAATCGGGCCGCAGCCCGGACCTGCTGGAGAATGCGCGCCGCGCCCGCCAGGCCGGCGCGCGGGTGGTGGCCGTCGTCAACGCCGAAGACTCGCCGCTGGCCGCGCTGGCGCACAGCGTGATCCCGGTTCTCGCCGGCCCCGAACGCAGCGTCGCCGCCACCAAGAGCTTCATCGGCACCCTGTTTGCCCTGAGCCATCTGGCAGCCCACTGGAGCGCCGAGGCCAAATTGCTGGATGCCCTGCGCGGCCTGCCGGTCGCACTGCACGAAGCGTTTGCGCTGGACTGGTCAGCCCTGGCCGCCGGGCTGCAACCGGCGCACAACATGTTCGTGCTGGGCCGTGGCCTGGGGTATGGCGGCGCACAGGAAGCAGCACTCAAGTTCAAGGAAACCTGTGCACTGCATGCTGAAGCCTTCAGTACCGCGGAAGTGCGGCACGGCCCGATGGCGCTGATCGGGCCGGATTTTCCACTGCTGCTGCTGGGCCAGCGCGACCGTACCCTTGCCGACGCCCTGGAGACCGCAGCGCTGTTCCGCGCCCACGGCGCCCGCGTGTGGACGGCCCTGCCCGGCGACGACCACCCCGACGCGCTGCCGATCGTTGCCGCAGCGCATCCGGTCTGCGCACCGATGTTGGTCATCCAGAGCCTGTACCGGGCCATCGAGTCACTGTCCCGCGCGCGCGGTCTGGACCCTGACCGTCCGCCGCACCTGAACAAGGTGACGGAGACCGTGTGATGAAAACACCCCCGCCACGCCACGCCGTCATCAGCGCACGCACCCTGCTGGAATCGGGCTGGCGCGAGCATGCCGCCATCGTGATCGAGCACGGGCAGATCGCCGCCGTACTCGATGCCGACGACCCAGCACTGCGGTCGATGCCGTGCCGGGATCCGGGCGAGCGCATCCTGGTCCCGGGCTTCATTGACTGCCAGGTCAATGGCGGCGGTGGCGTGCTGCTGAACGACATGCCCACCGTTGATGGCATCCGGCGCATCGCCGAGGCACACCGCCGCTTCGGCACCACCGCCCTGCTGCCAACCCTGATCAGCGATCGGGACGATGTCATCCGCGCCGCGATCCGGGCCGTGGACGCGGCCATCGCCGAAGGCGTGCCGGGTATCGCCGGCATCCACATCGAAGGTCCGTTTCTGGCACCCGAGCGCAAGGGTGTGCACGATCCGGCGCGGATTCGCCGACCCGACTCCGAATCGCTGTCCCTGCTCAGCGCACTGGAAGGCGGCATCACCCTGGTCACGCTGGCACCGGAACAGGTACCGACAGACTTCATCCGTGACCTGGCAGCCGCCGGCGTGCGCGTATCCGCCGGCCACACCGCGGCAAGCTACGCGCAGATTCGCGCGGCGCTGGATGCGGGTGTATGCGGGTTCACCCACCTGTTCAATGCCATGAGCCCCCTCACCAGCCGCGCGCCGGGCGCAGTCGGCGCCGCACTGGAGGATGCCGCGAGCGGGTGCGGCGTGATCGTCGACGGCCACCACGTGCACCCGGCCAGCCTGCGCGTGGCGCTGGCGGCCAAGCCGCGCGGCACGGTCTTCCTGGTCACCGACGCCATGCCGCCGGTCGGCGCCAGCGGACACCACTTCACCCTGCACGGACGCCAGATCCGGGTTCGCGACGGCCAATGCCAGACCGGCGACGGCGTCCTCGCCGGCTCGGCGCTGGACATGGCCAGCGCGGTTCGCAACAGCGTTTCCATGCTGGGCCTGGCACTGGACGAAGCACTGCGCATGGCGTCCACCTACCCGGCCCGGTTTCTCGGCCTCGGCCACAGCCACGGCCGCATCGCCACAGGCGCCCGCGCCGACCTGGTGGCGCTGGACGAACAGCTCCGGGTCACCGATACGTGGATCGGCGGTCTGCACGCCGCTTCGGTCTGACGCCGCCCGCTGCCCGGTGGCCGTCTGCGCCCTTGCAAACCGTCAAA
>CBFGSA010000043.1:0-20802 GCA_965651365.1 uncultured Rhodanobacteraceae bacterium
GCAGCCGACCGCCATCCCGCTACGCGGTCTGCCGGCGGCTGAGCTCAGGCGTTAGCAGCCGGTGGTGGCTCAGGGAGTAGTTATGGTATGTTTCCTATACCATGTTTGAGTTCGATGCCGCCAAGAGCAAGTCCAACAAGGCCAAACACGGCATCGACTTCGTGCAGGCGCAGGCGCTCTGGGATGACCCGTACCTGCTCGAGATCCCGGCCAAAACCGCGGATGAGCCACGCTATCTCGTGGTCGGCATCCTTGACCAGAAACACTGGTCGGCTGTCATCACTTATCGCGATGGCAACATCCGCATCATCTCCGTGCGTCGGGCTCGGCCCAAAGAGGTGGCCCTATATGAAAGCTGAAGCATTCGATCGCAAATTCGACTCAGGCAAAGACATCATCGCCGATCTTGACTTGGACAAAGCGTCCAGGCCTCGGCTGGCAACGCGGCGGGTCAATGTCGACTTCCCCGGATGGATGATCGATGAACTCGACAGAGAGGCGAAGAGGCTGGGTGTGAGTCGGCAGTCCGTCATCAAGGTCTGGCTGTCCGAGCGCCTCGAACAACCGGTTGCTAACAATTCATTGCAGCGGACGCCCCTGACAGGTCGCCGCTGAATTCAAGCGTTGGGCGTCACGGGTGGCGTGTTCGCATCCCCCGAATTTTCAGAATCCCTGGCTACCGAAACGGCTTGCCTTAGAGCGGTAGAGTCTTGGTGAAGCGCTCCGCCAAGAATTCGACAAGTGCCCGCACCTTGAGAGCAACCAGACGACGGGATGGGTAAACCGCGTACACGCCCAATTTTCCTGCGAAATACTCCGGCATAAGTTCCACGAGCTTTCCCGATTGGATGTCTTCGCCGACCAGGAAATCCGGTTGCAAGATGATGCCTTGGCCCGCTAGTGCCACCGCGAGGCATGTGTCGCCATTGTTGCTGTAGAAGCTGGGCCGCGTTCGGGCACTTACCGGTCCGGCCGGCCCTTCGAGGCGCCATTCATCACCGCTTGCGAAGTAGCTGTATCCAATCACTGCGTGCCTGCCGAGTTCATCAGGCAGCGCCGGTGTTCCGTGGGCGGCGAGGTATTCCGGACTCGCGCACATTATCAAGCGCGTCGTGGTCAGTTTTCGACTGATCAGGCTGGAACTGCTGAGCGTTCCGATTCGGATGGCCAAGTCGAAGCCTTCTTCAATCAGGTCCACCATCCGGTCCGCTAGGGTGACTTCTAACTCCACCTGGGGGTGTAGTGCGCGAAACATGCTCCAAAGCGGTGCCAGCTGCCGGATTCCGAACGTCACAGGCACGTTTATCCGGAGCCTGCCGCGGGCCGACAAGCTGCTGGATGTTACTTCCGCCTCCGCCTCGTCAAGAATTGAGAGCAAGTCTCGGGACCGTCCCAGAAATACTTCACCCTCGGAGGTCAGGGACAGGCGACGCGTGGTGCGATGCAGTAGCCGGATTCCCAGCCTCGCTTCCAGTTCGTTCACGTGGCGCGAGACTGCAGCCTTGGATAGCCCGAGCGTGTCGGCAGCGCCGACAAAACTTCCCGCATCGACCACCGCGACGAAGGTCTGCATTTGCTGAAATCGATCCATTGTTCACAAAACAGGAACAGTAAATTTCATTTTGCCATCTTTATCCCAGAAATGCCAGTGAATAGAGTAATGGTCAAACCGCAGCCATACCGCGGCCCCTAAACCGACGAGGAGATTTCTGATGACAACCGCAAACCCCACGATCAACGGCGACCTGATGCCAACCAAGGAGAAAACCATGTTCAAGTCACTGATCCAACGCCTTTTCACAACGGACGCAAGGTGGAATGCGATCGCCCTTCGCATCCCGGTCGGCACCATCTTCGCCGCGCACGGTGCACAGAAGCTGTTTGGCTGGTTCGGGGGCTACGGCCTCGAAGGTACTGGTCAGTGGATGGCGTCAATTGGCCTTGGGCCGGGCTTCCTGATGGCGCTGATGGCTGGCAGCGCTGAGTTCTTTGGTGGACTGGCACTGATCGTTGGTCTTCTGGTGCGCCCGGCTGCCGCAGCACTGGCATTCACGATGATCGTTGCCATTTTCAGCACCCACATCTCGAACGGTCTGTTCATGAGCAATAATGGATACGAGTTCGCCCTGGCCCTGCTTGCTGCTTCGGTTTCACTGGCGATCAGCGGCGGCGGACGTGCATCGATTGACGGAGTCCTCAACAAGCGCGCATAGGCGCGCAGGAATCCCGTACGCAGATAGAAGAAAAGGGCGGAGCAATTGGGCTCCGTCCGCACCAATCAAAATTCAAGGTTCTCGACACGAGGATCGAAGTTCCACCAGCACATCAACGCAGTGACGAACACAAATGACGAACTCGACCGCAACGAAAATGCCGGTGATCTTCGCGGGACATGGATCCCCGATGAACGCCGTAGAAAACAACCACTGGAGCCGCGGCTTTGCGGCCCTGGCAGAGCGGAGCCCGCGTCCGAGGGCCATACTCGCGATCTCCGCGCACTGGTACGTGAACGGCACATACGTCATGGCCAATCGCACACCACGCACCATCCACGATTTCAGCGGCTTTCCCCCAATTCTGTCCGAAATCCAATACCCGGCACCCGGCCATGTCGATCTGGCCGAGCGAGTTCTCAATCTCGTGGCTGAAGAAGGTGCGGCCCTCAGCCACGATTGGGGTCTGGATCATGGAACTTGGAGCGTCCTGCGCTGGATGTATCCGAACGCGGATGTTCCCGTAATCCAACTGAGCATCGACAGCCAACGTGGGTCGCAGTTCCACTACGAAATTGGTCGTGCGTTGGCGCCACTGCGCGAGGAGGGGATACTCATCCTGGCGAGCGGCAATGTCGTTCACAATCTGGGCGATGCGGTACGCCACATGCGCTCGGGCGAACCGAAAACGCCAGATTGGGCCCGCCAGTTCGACAGCGATGTTGCAAAGATCCTCGAACAGCACGACACAAGTGCGCTGCTCAATATGTGGCCTCAATCGGACATTGGCCAACTTGCGCACCCGACTCCCGACCACTGGTATCCGATGCTATACGCAGCCGGGGCGGGTAGCGATGGTGACGCGGTCGAATTTCCAGTCGAAGGATTCGACTGGGGATCAATTTCTATGCGGAACGTTGTGTTTACGAGCGCTGGCGGTTAGCGCAAACACAACGAAGGTGGCAAGAGTCGCAACGGGCATAGCGGCGGCGTTACCCGTGAATTGCAACGATTTTCGAATCTCCTGGGCAGCAAGTGGGCCGGGAGGCCGGTGCGCGTGGCGCCCAACAAATCGCTGCAGGGGAGGTTTGACCCGTCAGCCGCTTGGCTGAGCTTTTGGCGGAGCACGGACCAAACTTGCGGCTGCCTCACTCACGCACATTTGGAGATGGGCTGTTTGAGCTCAGGCCGCGCGGTCGCTCCGGCACCGGGCGTGCGATGTACTGCTTTCAGCGCGGCAAGCGCATCATTGTCGTTCACGCATTCATCAAGAAAACGCAAGAAACCCCTGCCAGGGAGCTCAAGTTGCCCCGCAAACGGGTCAAGGAGTCGCAACATGGCCAATCTCAAGCATCAATCTGTCACCCACGATCATCAGGCTTTCCTTGCTCGCGCGTCCAGGCGCAAGGGCTTCACCAAGGCATATGAAGCCTTGGGGCCGGGGTATCAGCTTGCCCATCAGCTGCTCAAGGCTCGTTCGCGGGCTGGGCTTGCGCAAGATGCTGTTGCCGAACGTATGGGTACCACAAAGAGCGCCATTTCCAGGCTTGAGTCTGGTGGTGGACGTGGTCAAGGCGTTGTCGTGTTGACGCCCACGGGTTCGGCTTTGCCGATCCCGACCTACTCGCGGCGGGTCGCTGCGCGCACCAGCGGGGCGAGTTCGGGGTCCTGCAGGGCCAGGTGCAGGGTGGCTTCGAGCATGCCGGGCTTGCGACCACAATCAAAACGCTGTCCGGCGAAACGCCAGGCCAGCACGCGGCCATCGCGGATCAGGGCGTCGATGGCATCGGTGAGCTGGATTTCCCCGCCCCGACCGGGTTGGGTGTTTTCCAGCAGATCGAAAATGCGGGAAGGCAGGACGTAGCGTCCGACCACGCCAAGCGTGGATGGCGCCTCGTCGGGCTGCGGTTTTTCCACCAGGTGCCGGATGCGGCTGGAACGCGCGTCGATCGGTTCGGCATCGACGATGCCGTAGCTGGCGGTCTCATCGCGCTGCACGTCCTGGACGGCCAGAACCGCCGCATCTTCGCGGTCGGCCACCTCGGCCATCTGGCGCAAGGCCCCGGGGCCATCGCTCAGAATCAGATCATCGGGCAGGATGACGCCAAAGTTCTCCTGGCCCACGACCGGCCGCGCACAAAGCACGGCATGCCCCAGTCCCAGAGCCTGCGGCTGGGCGACAAACACGGCACGCATGCCACCAGGCAGCGTGCTTTGCACGATCTTGAGCATGTCGTCCTTGCCGTCCTGGCGCAGGCGGTCTTCCAACTCGTAGGCGCAGTCAAAGTAATCGGCAATGGCGTGCTTGTTGCGGTTGGTGACGAAGATCAGCGTGTCGGCACCGGCCTCGGCAGCTTCATTCACGGCAAACTGGATCAACGGCTTGTCCAGCACCGGCAGCAGTTCCTTGGGCACCGTTTTGGTGGCCGGCAAAAAGCGGCTGCCGAAGCCGGCAACGGGAAACACGACCTTGGAAATGCCTTGACTCATTCGTCCTCCAGATTGGTTTGCACGCGGCGTTGCAAGCTGCACTCAGTCGGCGCCGGTTTCCGGCAGAATGACAACATTGTTGCCTTCGTGTGCGCGGCGCTTGCCGAACTCGGGCAGCAACTGGCCCATGACCGTCATCAGGGCGTCGTTGTCCGAGCCTGACACTGCCTGCTCGGCACGGCCAAGCTGTGCCGCCAGCCGATCCCAGCCGACACTGCGCGAGCGCGCCAGGTAGATTTTCGGGTGGCTGGTCTGGCCGTATTTCTCCAGCGGGTGAAACAGCTCCTCAAACAGTTTTTCGCCAGGCCGCAAACCCGTGTAGATGATCTGCACGTCGCGGTCGGGCTGCTTGCCACCGAGCCGGATCATCTGTTCGGCGAGGTAGCGGATGTTGACCGGCTCGCCCATGTCCAGCGCGAAGATCTCGCCGCCATCACCAAGTACCGCCGCCTGCAGGATCAACTGGCAGGCCTCGGGAATGGTCATGAAATAGCGTGCAACCTCCGGGTGGGTTACGGTCACCGGACCACCGGCCTCGATCTGCTCGCGGAACAGCGGCACCACCGAGCCTGCCGAATCAAGCACGTTGCCGAAGCGCACCGTCACGAATCGGGTCTGCGAGCGATTGGCCACGTTCTGGCACCACATTTCGGCAATGCGCTTGCATGCACCCATGACGCTGGTGGGGTTGACGGCCTTGTCGGTCGAGATCAGGACGAAGCTCTCCACGCCATGGTGATCGGCGACCCGCGCCACGGTGCGCGTGTTGAGCACGTTGTTGCGGAAGGCTTCGACCGCCTGCTCTTCCAGCAGCGGCACATGCTTGTAGGCAGCCGCGTGAAACACCACTTGCGGCCTGGCCACGGCGAAGGCGTGCTCGCAACTGGCCTCGTTGCCGCAATCACCCAGCAATGGGCGCAACAGCAGCTCCGGCCAGGCTGCGCGCAATTCGCGCTCGATCCGGTACAGATTGAACTCGCTGGTCTCCAGAATCGTCAGCGAGGCCGCGCCCAGGCGCGCAACCTGGCGGCACAGCTCCGAGCCGATCGAACCACCACCGCCAGTCACCAGCACATGCCGACCCGTGAGATTTTCGCGGATCGCGGTCCAGTCCAGCTCCACCGGCTCGCGACCCAGAAGATCCTCGATCGCCACCTTCTTGAGCTGGTTGAACTGGGCCCGGCCGGAGACCACATCCTCCAGCCGCGGCACGGTGCGGAATGGCAGTTGCGTGGCCTCGCAAAGATCGACAATGCGGCGCATTTCCGCGCTGGTCGCCGACGGCAGCGCCAGCAGCAGCATTTCCGCCGCCACCGACCGGGCAATGTCCCCGAGTTGCTCGATCCGGCCCAGCACCGGCACCCCGTGCACGTTGGCGCCGCGCAGGCTGCGGTCATTGTCCAGGAAACCGACCACGCGATACTGGGTATCGCGCTTGAGGTCGCGCACCAGGGCCTCGCCGGCGGGGCTGGCGCCGAGAATCAGCACGCGCTTGCTGGGCTTGGCCTGGAACAGGTCCAGGCGGCTGTCCTTCCAGTAGCGCCAGGCCAGCCGCGGCAGGCCGAGCAAGGCGCTGAGCACCAGCGGATAGATCAGCAGCACCGAGCGCGGCACGGTACCCAGACGGTTGTAGAGAAACAGCGCCAGCGCCGACACCAATGCGCCCAGGGCCGCCGCGCGCAGGATGTTCCACAAGTCCGGCAAGCTGGCAAATCGCCACAGGCCCTTGTACAGGCCGGTCCAGGCCAGAATGGCGGCCTGCACCACCAGCACGATACCGGTTTCCAGCGAAAACCAGCCAATTGGTGACGGTTCGGCCAACAGCGAATAGCGCAGGCCATTGGCCAGCATCCAGGCCAGCCACACCATGCCCAGGTCGTGCAGCACCACGGCGATGCGCGGATGGATGACACCGATCAGTTTACGCAACACCGGATCGTCTCCTTTCGCGCCTGGCAAGACAAAACGTGCGCACCCGCGCCTGCAACCAGACGCCCGCAACCAGAACAATGGCCAGCAACACCGGCCCGAACTGCGGCTGCAGCAGCGCCCAGACCGCCATTGGCAGCGCGAGCAGCAGGTTCCAGGCCAGGTAGAACATCACCACCCGACCGTGCCCGAAGCCGCTGCGCACCAGCCATTGATAGACGTGTTCACGGTGGGCAGTGTACCAGCGCCGACCCAGCCACATGCGCCGCAACAGAGTAATACTGGCATCAATGACGAAGGCTGAACACAGGATCAGAGCCGCCCAAAGAGTCTGTGGGGCATGACGCCACAACACGGCCGCCATCGCCACCACCAGCCAGCCCAGCGGCACGCTGCCCACGTCTCCCATGAAGATCCGGGCCGGCGGCCGGTTGTAGCACAGGAATCCCGCACAGGCCGCCGCGATGGCAGCGCACGCCAGCGCCACGCCGGGCAGCGCGTACCAGACCGCGATCAGCGCCAGCGCCGTGAACACAAACAGCATCTGCATGCCCAGCAGGGCGTCAATGCCGTCCATGAAGTTGTGAGCATTGATCGACCACACGGCCGCCAGCAGCAGGCCGGCGCCGACCAGCACCTTCCAGACTGCTGGCCAATCGCTGCCGTGCACGATGACCCAGGCCAGTATGGCCGAGGCCACGACATGGGCCAGCAACCGCGGCAGATTGGGCAGATCGCGGTGGTCGTCCAGCCAGCCGGTCAGCAGCAGCGCAAGCAGAGCCAGCAGCAGCAGGCCTGCCTGTACGCCTCCGATGCCGGGTGCCAGCCGCAACCACGACCAGGTCAGTGCCGGCGCGGCAGCCAGGATCAGGCCGAGACCACCGCCGCGTGGGGTCATCTGCGAATGGGAACGTCGCCGCCCGGGCGCATCCAGCAGACCCCGCCAGCGTGCATAGCGCAGGCTGGCACCAACCAGCAGCAGCGACAGCAGCGCAGTGCCGGCGATCCACACCAGTGCGCCCGGAAAACCATGGTATTCGGCCAGGTAACCGGCGGTCATCCCGGACACCGCGCAGCGATGACCCATGATCCATTCTGATGTTGACCCAGGCTTCCACGGCACCATGGATTCCCGACTGCCTGAAAATGGATCCCGGGTTCCGCCTGCGGCGGCCCCAGGATGACGAAGATGCTCATCCAGCGTTTGACCGGGCGCCATTGATCCATGAGACGCTACTCGTTGGCCACGCCGCGGATCGGCCGCACGCTGCCCCAGCTCTTGCAGCTCGGGCATTGCCAGTGATGGGCCTTGGCGCCAAAACCGCAGCGGCTGCAGCGGTACATGGCCTGGCCATCGGTCAGTTTGCGGGTCAGGTCGCGCAGGATGATGAAATTGTTGCGTTCGGCATCGCCAGCGCGACTGGCCGTGGCTTCGATCAGGGTGGTCAGGCCGCGCACCGAGGGACGCTGGCGCAACTGCGAGGTCAGAAACGCCACCGCGGCATCGTCACCGTCGCGGCGCTGGATCAGGCGGTACAGGGCCAATACCGGCGAGATGCCCTGGTAGCGCTCCAGCAGTTCGCGCAAAAAGCGCTCGGCACGCTCGTCCTGCTCCAGTCGGTCATAGACATCCAGCAGGGACGGCAGAATCTCGGGCACGAATTCGACATCGCACTGACAGGCCATCTCGTAGGCTTCAACCGCATCGTCCAACAGCCCTTCGCTGGCCAGCAGGTCACCATGCAGCATGTGCGCACGCACGCTTTCACGGTGGCTCTCGAACGCGTGCGTCATGTAGTCGCGCATCTCCTTGCGCGCGCCGTGCTGGCGCGACTGCTCGGCCAGCTCGCAGTAGTAGTGCGCGATGGTTTCCGCTTCCGGTTCGCCGGTCACCTGTTCGAGCTGGCGGGCATGTTCGATGGCCTTGTGCCAGTCGCGCTCGTGCTGGTAGATGTCGATCAGGTGGCGCAGCGCGGAAGGTGCGTGAGCACCCATCGCCACCAGGTCGTTGAACAGGGTTTCGGCCCGGTCCAGCAGACCGGCGCGCATGTAGTCCTCGCCCAGTTCCAGCAGGGCGATGGTCTTCATCGGATCGTTGAGATTGGGCCGGGCAACCAGGTGCTGGTGCACGCGGATGGCTCGCTCGACCTCGCCCCGACGGCGAAACAGATTGCCCAGGGCCAGATGGGTTTCGACCGTGTCACGGTTCAGCTCGGCCAGCTTGAGAAAGACCTCGATGGCCTTGTCCGGCTGTTCGTTGAGCAGGTAGTTGAGGCCGCGGAAATAGCTCGACGACAGCTCGTTGACCCGGTCGCCGTCCGCCCGGCGACCGCGCCGGGCCAGATACCAGCCGCTCCAGGCTGCCAGCGGCAGCAGCAGAAACAGCAGGTACAGCGGATTCATGTGCTTGCCGGGTCGTCGTCGCCGTCACCATGCAGAGCCAAATGGCGCCGCGTGCGCGCAAGACGCCGCTTGAGTGGCTGCGCCACGAAAAGCCACACCAGCAGGCCGCCCAGAATCCAGCCAATCAGCAGCATGCCGAGCAGCGCGGCGCCCTTGGGCATGGCGAAGTGGGCGAAGACCAGGTCATAACTGACCATGTCCGCGTTGAGTGCACCAAACACCACGCCAGCGGCAGCGAAAAGAAGTATGACGATGATGATCAGCAATCGCATGCCGCTGGCCTCTCTGGATACTCAGGCAACGCCTTTACTCGGCGTTGTTGACCTTCTCGCGCAGGGCCTTGCCTGGCTTGAAATGCGGCACATACTTGCCGGGCAGGGCCACGGCCTCACCGGTCTTGGGATTGCGCCCCATGCGCGGCGGACGGTAGTGCAGGGAAAAACTGCCAAAGCCGCGAATCTCGATGCGGTCGCCATCGGCCAGTGACTGGCTCATCAGATCGAGCAGACCCTTTACCGCCATCTCGACGTCGCTGGACGCAAGATGCGTCTGGCGCCGGGCCAGTGCCTCGATCAGCTCGGATTTGGTCATCCATCCGCCCCTGTTGAATCTGTTTGTCGCCAACACGCAGGAAAACCCGAGCTTGCGCGCCTCGACCCTCAAGAATTGGGCGCTTGCACGCCCGGTGTTCGAATCATACCGGCAGACCGCGGCGGGCGGTCTGCCGACACAATCGTAGCTCAGTCTGCCTTGTCCAGTTGTTCCTTGAGCAGGGAACCCAACTTGGTGGTGCCGGAGCCGGCATTGGTGTATTCGTCCATGGCACCACGAATCTCGTCGTCATCCTTGGCGCGGATGGAGATCGTCAGCTTGCGGCTCTTGCGATCCATGCCGATGAACTTGGCCTCGACCTCGTCACCCACCTTGAGACGCTGGGTCGCGTCGTCGACGCGTTCCTTGGCAATCTCGCTGGCACGCAACCACGCTTCCACACCGTCTGCCAGCTCGACCGTGGCACCCTTGGCGTCCACTTCCCTGACTGTGCCGGTGACGATGCTGCCACGCGGATGGGCCACCATGAACTGACCGAACGGATCCTGTTCCATCTGCTTGATGCCCAGGCTGATGCGCTCACGCTCGGGATCAACCGCCAGCACCACGGCCTCGATTTCCTCACCCTTGGTGAAGTCGCGGATGACTTCCTCGCCCGGATCGTGCCAGGAGATGTCGGACAGGTGCACCAGGCCGTCGATACCGCCGTCCAGGCCCACGAACACACCGAAATCGGTGATCGACTTGATCTGGCCGGAGACCTTGTCGCCCTTGTTGTGCATCGCGGCAAAGGCTTCCCACGGGTTCGGCTGGGTCTGCTTCATGCCCAGCGAGATGCGGCGGCGCTCCTCGTCCACATCCAGCACCATGACCTCGACCTCGTCGCCCACCTGGCTCACCTTGGCCGGATTGACGTTCTTGTTGGTCCAGTCCATTTCCGAGACGTGCACCAGGCCTTCGACACCCGGCTCGATTTCGACAAAACAGCCGTAATCGGTGACGTTGCTGACCTTGCCGAACACACGCGAGGACACCGGATAGCGGCGCGAGATGTTGACCCAGGGGTCCTCGCCGAGCTGCTTCAGACCCAGGCTGACGCGCATGCGCTCGCGGTCGAACTTCAGTACGCGCACTTCCATTTCGTCGCCCACGTTGACCACCTCGGACGGGTGGCGCACGCGGCGCCAGGCCATGTCGGTGATGTGCAGCAAGCCGTCGATGCCACCCAGATCCACGAATGCACCGTAATCGGTGAGGTTCTTGACCACACCCGGCACCACGGCACCTTCGACCAGACGCTCCAGCAGCTTCTCGCGCTCTTCGGAGAACTCCTCCTCGACCACGGCGCGGCGCGACACCACGACGTTGTTGCGGCGGCGGTCCAGCTTGATGATCTTGAACTCCAGCTCCTTGCCTTCCAGGTAGCTGGGATCGCGCACCGGGCGCACATCGACCAGCGAACCGGGCAGGAAGGCACGCACGTCGTTGATGTCGACGGTGAAGCCGCCCTTGACCTTGCCGGAGAACTTGCCGGCCACGACTTCCTCGTTGTCGAAGGCCTTCTCCAGCTCGTCCCAGACCATGGAGCGCTTGGCCTTCTCGCGCGACAGTCGGGTTTCACCGAAGCCGTCCTCGATGGCCTCCAGGGCCACCTTGATTTCGTCACCGACTTCGATATCCAGATCGCCGTCATCATTCTTGAACTGGTCGATGGGCACGATGCCCTCGCTCTTCAGTCCGGCGTTGATGACCACGACGTCGGGTCGGATTTCCTCGATCACGCCAGAAACGATGGCACCCGGCTTGAGGTTGCTCAGGATCTGGCTCTGTTCAAACAGCTCGGCAAAACTTTCAGTCATGTTGATTCCAAAAACGGGAACAGACCGCGGCGTCACCCATGGCGCGTCGCGATCCACCTGGTCAGGACACCGGCCCGGGCGCGATGTCGTTAAAAGTCATGTGCCGTTGCCGGCACGGTTCATTGTTTGCGGCGTGTCCATGCCACTGGCGCGGACTTTCCGGAGAAAGCCCGCCACGTGCCTCCGGCACGTGAAAACTGGGTCAATCAGCCTCTGGCGGCTCGATCAGCGACAACACCTGTTCGACCACGACCTCAATCGGCATGCCGGTGGTATCAATGACCACCGCACCCTCGGCCGGGCGCAACGGCGCCACCTCGCGCGCGGCGTCGCGTTGGTCGCGCGCCTCGATCTCCCGCAAAAGGGATGCAAGTGTAACCGCAAGCCCCTTGTCCTTCAACTGTTTATAGCGCCTTTTTGCCCGCTCGGCGGCACTGGCGGTCAGAAACACCTTGTGTTCGGCATCGGGGAAGATCACCGTGCCCATGTCGCGCCCGTCGGCCACCAGGCCCGGGCGGTGCCGAAACGAGCGCTGCTTGTCCAGCAGTGCCTCGCGCACCGAGGGAAACACCGCCACAGCCGAAGCGGCCGCGCCACAGGTTTCGGTGCGCAATTCGTCGGTGGCGTCGTGGCCATTGACGATAACCCGCGTGTCACCGCCGTCCTCGGCCGGCTTGAAGCGAATCCGGGTGCTTTCGGCACATCGCGTCACCGCTTCGGCATCGCTCAGATCCAGGCCGGCCATGCCCGCGGCATAGCCAACCGCGCGATACAGGGCGCCCGAATCAAGCATCCGCCAGCCCAAAGTGTCGGCCACCCGGCGGCTGATCGTGCCCTTGCCCGATCCGGAGGGGCCATCGATGGTCAATACGGGTGCGGGTGGCTTGGCGTTGGGCATTCGGCCATTGTAGCGCGACGGCCCCGCCAGCTGCTGGAGCGGTCCATGGTCGCGATTGGGCCAGATCCGTTCGCGCGCATGGCGCGCTCTACACGAAATCGCGCCAATGCGCGCGATAGTGCTTCAGTTCGGCGATCGAATCGTGCACGTCGCTGAGCGCAGTATGCGCCGACTCCTTGCTGAAGCCCTCGGCAATGCGTGGGGCCCAGCGGCGAGCCAGTTCCTTGAGCGTGGACACGTCCAGGTTGCGATAGTGGAACCAGGCTTCCAGGTCCGGCATCTGGCGGTACAGAAAGCGACGGTCCTGGCAGATCGAGTTGCCGCACATCGGCGATTTCCCGGCCGGCACCCACTGGCGCAGGAACTCGAGCGTGGAGGCCTCGGCCGCGGCATGGTCGGCATCCGAGTCCAGCACCTGCTGCCACAGGCCCGAACGCCCATGATGCTCGCGGTTCCACTCGTCCATGGCTTCCAACCGCTCCGCGGCGTGGCGGATGGCAAACACCGGGCCTTCGGCCAGCACATTGAGCTGACTGTCGGTCACCACTGTAGCGATTTCCAGAATCGAATCGTGATCCGGATCCAACCCCGTCATCTCCAGATCAATCCAGATCAGGTTGTCCTCGTGCATGGTGCATCCTTCCATCGGCAAGCCGCCAGTTTATCAGGCGAAGAGCCGGGAATCGGGAATCGGGAATCGGGAATCGGGCGTGCCAGCACCGCCGGCATGCGACAATCAAGCCCATGCCCGCACCCACCTTCTTCTGGCACGACTACGAAACCAGCGGCACCGATCCCTTCCGTGACCGCATCTGGCAGTTTGCCGGCCAGCGCACCGACATGAACCTGAACCCGGTCGGCGACAGTGTGTCGCTGATGTGCAAGCCGGCGCGCGACAACCTGCCACATCCCGAGGCCAGCCTGGTGACCGGCATCACGCCGCAGCAGGCCGGGCGCGAAGGCATGATCGAAGCTGAATTCGCCGCCGCCGTGCACGATGAGCTCGCCCTGCCCGGCACCTGCGGCGTGGGCTACAACTCGCTGCGCTTCGACGACAACTTCACCCGCAACCTGTTGTACCGCAACTTTTACGACCCCTACGCGCGCGAGTGGCAGGACGGCAATTCGCGCTGGGACATCATCGACCTGGCGCGCCTGTGCCACGCACTGCGCCCGGACGGCATCGAATGGCCGCGGCGCGAGGATGGCGCGCCGAGCTTCCGCCTGGAGGATCTGGCCACCGCCAACCGCCTGGAGCAACGCCGCGCCCACGACGCTCTGTCCGATGTCGAGGCCACGATTGCCCTGGCGCGCCTGCTGAAAGAGCAGCAACCGAGGCTTTGGGACTGGTATTTCAATCTGCGCAACAAGCGCAAGGCCGCCGATCAGCTCGACATCCCGGGCCGGACGCCGGTGTTGCATGTCTCGGCCCGCTATCCGGCCAGCCGCGGATGCATCACCCTGATCGCGCCGCTGGCGCAACACCCGCAGAACACGAACGAGGTTATCGTCTACGACCTCGCCACCGAGCCCACCGAGCTCCTGTCGCTGGATGCCGAGGCCATCGCCGACCGCATGTTCACGCCGCGTGCCGACCTGCCCGAGGGCATCGAGCGCATTCCGCTGCGCACCGTGCGCCTGAACCGTTCGCCGGCACTGGCGCCGATGAGCGTGCTCCGGGGCGTCGACACGACCCGCATCGGCCTGGATGTGGAACAGTGCCTGCGCCACGCCGCACGGGTACGCGCCATTCCCGAACTGGCCAATACCGTGCGTCAGGTCTATACACTGCAGACCAGCGGGCCTGAAACCCCCGACCCGGAACTGGCAATCTATTCGGGCTTCCTGCCCAACGCCGACAAGCCGCTGCTGGCGCAGGTGCGCGGCACACCGCCGGATCAACTGGCCGCTTCCGCGATCCGCTTTCGCGATCCGCGCTATGCAAGCTTGCTGTTCCGCTACCGCGCCCGCAACTGGCCGCACACGCTTGCGCCTGAGGAAAGCACGCAATGGCGGGAGTTCGCGCGCCAGCGTCTGAGTGGCGGGAGCGAGGCCACCAGCCTGCCACTGGATGAATACTTCCAGACCTTGCGCGTGCTGCGCCGCGAACGCAGCGACGCGAGCCCCGCCCTGCTCGACCAGCTCGAAGCCTGGGGCCTGGAGCTGGCCCGCGAATTCGAGATCGAACTGCCGCAAGCCGACTGAGCCCGCAATGTCCAGGACCTATTTCACGCCCGCCACGATGCGTTTCCTGCGCGCACTCGACCGCCACAACAACCGCGACTGGTTCCACACCCACAAGGACGACGACGAGCGCCATGTGCGCGAGCCGTTTCTGCAACTGATTGGCGACCTGGCCGAACCGCTGGCCAAAATCAGCACCCACTATCGGGCCGACACGCGCAAGGTCGGCGGCTCGATGTTCCGCCAGCACCGCGACGTGCGCTTTTCCAACAACAAGCTGCCCTACAAGCCCTGGGCCGGTGCGCGGCTGTACCACGAGCGCCGCCGCGAAATCGCCGCGCCCTCGTTCTACATCCACATCCAGCCCGGCAACTGCTTTCTCGGCGGCGGCCTGTGGCACCCCGAAAACCACACCCTGCGCAACATCCGCGAGTTCATGGTCGACAATCCGGCCGCGTGGAAGCGCGCCACCCGCAACCCCACCTTCCACCGCCACCTCGACATGTGGGGCGACAGCCTCAAGCGCCACCCGCGCGGCTTCGACCCAAAACACGAACTGATCGACGATCTCAGACGCAAGAGCCTGGCCGCCGGCGAAGCGATCAGCGACGACTTCGCCTGCTCGGATCGCCTGCAGCCCTACATCGTCACCACCATGAAGCGTCTGGCGCCCATGCTCGACTACCTGTGCGCCGCCCAAAACCTGGAGTTCTGAGCCCATCAGGTCAACGCGCCGACACGGCGATCGTGTTCCGACTCAGGTCTGTGCTGTGGCAGGGCCGGGATAGTGCCAGCCTGCCAGTTGCTCCAGCGGCATCGGACGGGCGATGGCGTAGCCCTGGGCCAGGTCGCAGCCGGCTGTGTGCAGCCAGTCGAGCACTGCCGGATCTTCCACTCCCTCGGCGCACACGCGCGCTCCCAGACTGTGCGCGAGGTCGACCGCCGCATGCACGATGGCCTGGTCGGCACTGGAGTCGAGCAGGCCGCTGACGAAAGAGCGATCGATCTTGATCTCGTCCGGCGCCATGCGCTTGAGATAGGTCAGCGAGGAGTAGCCGGTACCGAAGTCGTCGAGCGACACTTCAATGCCGGATTGACGCAAGTGCGCCAGCGCGGCGAGAACTTCCTCGCTGTTGCGCAGCAAGGCCGACTCGGTGATTTCCAGAACAAGCGTGGTGCCAGAGTCCTGCGTCATGGCCAGAATGGACTGCACCAGCTCCGGATCCTCGAAGTCATTGACCGATGCGTTGACCGACACGTGGAACGCGGAGCCGAACTGACGCCAGGTCGCGTCGTGGGCGGCAAGCTGCCGCACCATGTAGTCGGTAAGCTGGCCGATCGCGCTGGCCGACTCTGCAACCGGGATGAAGTTCTGCGGCTCGATCGCGCCGTGCCGGGGATGCTGCCAGCGCACCAGCATCTCGACCCCGGCCAGGCGATGGTCCGGCAGCGTCACCTTGGGCTGGACCGCGAACGACAAGGCGTCCTCCCGGATCGCATCGTGCAAATCTCCAAGCAGGGTCAGCTTGAACGCATCCGGTTCCAGCTCAGGCCCGTACATCACGCAACTGCGACCGCGCTCGCGGGCCGAGGCACAGGCCATCGTGGCGGCGCGCTGCAGTCCGGGTCCCGAGTCGGCATGTTCGGGAAACGCCGCCCACCCGACGCAGCAATGCGGTGTCATGGCCAGATCATCGATTTCCATGCGCGTCTGTACCAGCTCGATGGCGCGGGTCGCCGCCCGGCTGGCTTCGTTGAGGTCGGGCAGTGGACTGGCCAGCCACGCAAGTTGCCCGCGCCCCGTGCAGGCGGCGGTCCAGTCGGCCCGCTCGGCGTCCAGACGCCGCGCTACCGAACGCAGCACGCGGTACTCCATGTCGTCGCCAGCGACAGCACGCATCGTGTCCAGGCCTTGCAGCTCGATTCGAATCAGCGCGCAATACCCGCCATCGCGACGCGCGGTTTCGAGCTGGGCAGCCAGCAGCTGCGTCAATCCATTCTGGTTGGGCAAGCCGGTATCGACGTCGTTGTAGGCCAGATATTCGGCCTGCTGCTCCAGTTCCTGCCGGCGTCGGGATTCCACCTTCGCCCGTTGCTGCTCGCTGGCTGCCAGGCGGCGCGACCGGCGCAGCCACAACAACGCCAACAGCGCGACAAGCAACAGAGGAAAGGCGACGGCGCCACCCCAGGCCAGACCGTGCTGAAAGCTTGTTCGCGGCGGCTCCAGATTGGCCAACCAGGCAAGATAGAGCTTGTCGTAAGTACCGTTTTCCTGTATCCGTGCCAGCGCAGCGTTGATTTTGGGTACCAGATCGGCACGCTTGCGGGACACCGCAAAGGCATACGGATACTCCAGCAATGGCGGGCTGAGGGCGACGATGTCGTCGTCGGGATGCTGCAGCAGGGCGTGGTAGCCAATGTGCGTCGGCACCAGGGCGTAGCCGGCCCGACCCTGCTGCACCGCGGCGATGGCATCGCCTTCAACATCGGTCGTGACGATGGTGACACGACCTGACTCGCGCAAGGCCTCCCAGGCCAGCCCGGCGCTCTGCACCGCCACCGTGTGTCCCTTGAGATCTGCCAGGGACGCAATGTACGGCGCGTCGCGATGACCGAATAGCGTGTGGTAGCGATGCAGGAAAGGCGTCGAAAACAGGTATTGCTTGCGCCGCGCAGGCGTCTCGAACATGGCGATCACGTCCACCTTGCCACTGCGAAGCGCCGCCCGCTGGCGGTCCCAGTCGCCCAGATCGACGCGCACGGCAAAGCCCGCCTGTCGACCTATGGCCCGGAACAGTTCAATGTCAAAACCGCTGGCAGCACCGTTGTCATCGAGCAACTGGTAGGGCGCATAGTGGCTGTCACCGGCGATCACCACGGCACCGTGGGTGTCGGTGGTCTCTGCATTTGCGATCGTCGCGACACCGAGCAGCACGAGAAGCAGCCCGGTTCGCAACACACCAGTCCCGAGTGGCAGTATCCTCCATCGGTCAGGTCTCATCCCCGCTCCTTTTGAGTCCGCCCTGCTCCACTATGCCACAGGTCCCTGCCGACACAAGCAAAAGGAAAATGCCGGAATCCCGGCATCGTGCGTTCAGCGAGGAATTGTTCGACCATTGCATTCGATGAAACCGTTCAACTTTGCAGACACTCCGGACCGGCGCGGCACCCATAGCGTCAAGTGGGATCGCTATGGCGGGCGCGATGTCCTGCCCTTGTGGGTGGCGGACATGGACTTTGCGGTGCCACCTGCGGTGACCGAAGCGCTGTCGGCGCGCGTCGGGCACGGCATATTCGGTTACAGCCACGCCAGCGAAGGGCTGGTTCAGGCGTTTCGCGATTGGGTGGACCAACGCCACGGCTGGCGCATCGAGGCTGACTGGCTGGTCTGGATCCCAGGTGCGGTACCGGCGCTCAACGCGGCCTGTCGCATGCTCGATCCGGGCCAGGGCGTGATCACGACCACACCGATCTATCCGCCGTTTCTGGCTGCGCCGGCACACATGCATCGCGAACGGCTGGCCGTACCCATGGTGGATTCGGAGGATCAGCGCTCCCGCATGGACCTGGATGGCATCGAGCGCGCGCTGGCGGGTACCGGCCGGATGCTGTTCCTGTGCAATCCGCACAACCCGCTGGGCCGGGTGTTCGACCGGGCCGAGCTGGCAGCACTGGGCGAGCGCGTTGCGGCGCACGACGCCCTCGTGATTGCCGACGAGCTGCACGCCGACCTGATCTTGGAGCCGGGCCTGCGCCACCAGCCCTTCGCCGCCCTGTCCGACGAGCTGGCGGCGCGCACCATCACCCTGCTGGCCCCCAGCAAGACTTTCAATATCGCAGGGCTTGGCCTGTGCTGCGCCGTGATTCCGGATGCCGGTTTGCGTCAGCGCTTCCGCGCCGCCATCGACGGCATCCTGCCCTATGTCAACGCACTCGGCCATGTCGCCGGTGAAGCGGCCTGGAAGCATGGCCATGCCTGGCTGGAGGCATTGCTTGTCTATCTGCGCGGCAACCGGGACAAGATCACGGCCACGCTGCAGCAACTGCCGCGGATCAAGGCGCGTCCGCCGCAAGCCACCTATCTGTACTGGCTTGATCTGCGCGATTGCGGCCTCAAGGATCCGGTCGGGCATCTCGAACGGCATGGCCTTGGCTTGTCCGATGGCTGCGACTTCGGCGCACCGGGTTTTGCACGCCTCAACTTCGCCTGTTCGCGGGCGACGCTGGATGCGGCGCTTGAGCGTCTGATCGCTGCGCTGCGCTGAGGTGCATGGTACGCGCGCATGGCGCGTACCTGCTGTTTCTTGCCCGACGCTGGCGGGTATGCGACTCTTTAGCCCTTCGGGGAAAACCGTTGCAAAGGAAGACCGATGACCGCAGGTCCTGACGTCCGGCGCGCACCGATCGTTCCGTTCTGGAACCGGCTGCGTGCCATTTCGCTGTACCCGGCACAAATGGCGGCGCTGGTGCCGATTGTGATGTTCGCTTTGGGCAAGCTGCTGGGCTTTCTGCCCGTCATCGGCTTTATCCTGGCCATCCTGGTGACGGTGGCGATGTACCGCTATGCCTTCGACTGCCTGGTGGCCACCGCCAACGGGCGGCTCGAACCGCCGGAGACCAGCTTTTCGGCAAGCGACGGCACGGTGCTGCGTTTCATCGGCATGGTGGTCGTGTTCATCCTGTTCACGGTCGGGTGCGCAATTTTCCTGGGACCGCGCGCCGCGCAGATTATCGCGTTGTTGCTGGGCCTTGCCATGCCGGGGGCCACCATCACCCTGGCGCTGGAGGACAGCCTGCTGTCGGCGCTCAATCCGGCCAGGTGGCTGGGCATCGTCACGCGCATCGGCTGGCCCTATCTGGCCGCCGCCGGGCTGTGCCTGGTGGTGTTTGCAAGCCAGCGCTACGCCGTCGGTTTTGCCGCTGCCGTGCTGCCCATGTTCCTTGCCGTCATCGTCGCTGCGATTGTCTCCAACTATGCGCTGGTGCTGACCTTTCATCTGCTGGGCTATCTGGTTTACCAGTACCACGACGAACTCGGCTTCGAGCCGCAGAACGAGGGCCTGGGCCGACCGCTGGGCAAGCCCGACCCGGATCAGGAGATTCTGGACGAAGCGGCCGAGCTGGTGCGCGATGGCGACCCCGAGCGTGCCATCGAACTGCTGCGTGCCCACTTGAACCGGGGCGGCACGCAGGCCGTGCACACGCAATTCCGCAAGCTGCTGCACCTGAAAGGCGACAAGCAGGGCCTGCTCGGGCACGGGCAGGCGTATCTGCCAATCCTGCTGGCCTGGGAAAAGCACCTCGACGCGCTGCGTCTGGTGGAGGAATGCCAGACGCTCGATGCCGATTTTGCGCCTTCCAAGGACACCCAGGTGACCGATCTGGCGCGTCTGGCCGCCCGCAGCGGCCACCCGGCCACCGCACTGCGTCTGCTGTCGGGTTTTCACCAGCGTTTCCCGACCAGCCCCGACATCGCGGAGAACTACCTGCTGGTGGCCACCTTGATGCACGAGCGCTTCAACCAGGACGACAAGGCGCGCAAGCTGCTGCTTTCACTGAAGGCGAAATACCCGGACAGCCCGCTGATGCCGCAGATTGAAACCTGCCTTGCCAGTGTGGAACGCATGCTGGCGGCGGCCCGGGCACCAGCCAGGTAAAAGCGCGATGACTTGTCCTTGTTGAAAACGCCAAGATGTTGCCACCGAGCCCACCTTGCCTTCATTGGATGCGATGGGACTCTGTCGCCGCCGAACAAAAATGGATCCCGGGTTCCGCCTTCGGCGGCCCCAGGATGACGAACCTTCTGGACGACGTTCTTACGACGTGACAGATGGTCCGAGCATGCATTCAGCCTTGCCGCAGCAGAACGCGTGCCTTGCCGGCGTAGGGGCTGTGCGGGAACTGCGCCACCAGATGATCGAGCCGCGCACGGCGCCGACTTGATCCCTCCGGTGCGCGCAGCGCCAGCATGAACCAGGCGGCGGCGAGCTTGACGCGGGCTATGTCGCAGACATCGAGCACATGCAAGAGATGCTCGGCGGCCGTGTCCATGTGCTGCTGCGCCCATTGCGGCACCAGGCCCAGCAACAGCTCCGCTGCCAGCCGCGGATGCCCCGAACAGGCCTTGAGGTAATCCTCGAACAAAGTCTGCTGCTCCTGCGCCTCGTCGGTGGACCGCGCGCGCAACTGCAATACCTGGCGGGCTGCGGTATCGACCTCGGCATCACTGCCGGCATAGCGGGCACAGCGATACAGGGCCAGCAGCACCGGCAAC
>CBFGSA010000044.1:0-19894 GCA_965651365.1 uncultured Rhodanobacteraceae bacterium
GCATGTCCCTGATCCAGTTGCTCAAGGTCGACTTCAGTGTCGGCGGTCCCCTGCTGCTTGACGGCATCGATTTCACCCTCGATGCCGGCGAACGGGTGTGCGTGGTGGGGCGCAACGGGGCGGGCAAGTCGACCCTGCTGCGGCTGCTGGATGGCGAAATCGTGCCCGACGATGGCGAGATCCGGCGCCAGGGCGGTCTGCGCGTGGCGCGCCTGGAACAGGCGGTGCCGCACGAAGCGCGCGGCAGCGTGTTCGACGTGGTGGCCGAGGGCCTGGGCGAGCTTGGCGCGCAGTTGGCCGCGTTTCACCGCGCCGCACACGATGGCGATACCGATGCCATGGCGCGGGCGCAGGCGAAGATCGAAGCCGGCCACGGCTGGGATCTGGATGGCCGCGTGGCGCAGACCCTGCACAGGCTGGGCCTCGACGGGGACGCGGACTTTGCCGGTCTGTCCGGCGGCATGAAACGCCGTGTGCTGCTGGCTCGGGCCCTGGTCTGCGCGCCCGACGTATTGTTGCTGGACGAGCCGACCAATCATCTGGATATCGAAGCCATCGACTGGTTGCAGGAATTTCTGCGCAGCTTCGGTGGCAGCATCGTGTTCGTGACCCATGACCGGCGCTTTTTGCGCGAGCTGGCCACGCGCATTGTCGAGATCGATCGCGGGCAGCTTACCGACTGGCCCGGCGATTACGACAACTATCTGCGTCGGCGCGAGGAACGGGCGCACGCTGAGGCCCAGGCCAACGCCGCTTTCGACAAGAAGCTGGCACAGGAGGAGGTGTGGATACGCCAGGGCATCAAGGCCCGGCGCACCCGCAACGAAGGGCGCGTGCGCGCACTTGAGGCGCTGCGCCGCGAACGCGCCGAGCGACGCGAGAAGGTCGGCAGCGCCCGCATGGAGCTGGCCGATGCGAAGGCCTCCTCGCGCAAGGTGATCGAGGCGCGCGAACTCGCTTTTGCCTATGGCGAGCGCGTGATGGTGCGCGATTTCTCGACCACGGTGATGCGCGGCGACCGGATCGGCATTCTGGGCCCCAACGGCTCGGGCAAGACCACCCTGATCCGCCTGCTGCTGGGCCAGCTCGCGCCCGATGCGGGCAGTGTCAAGCTGGCACAGAATCTTCAGATTGCCTACTTCGACCAGCACCGCTCGCAGCTCGATGACGCGCTCAGCGCCGCCGACAACGTGGCTGAAGGACGCGAGTTCATCGAGCTCAACGGCAAGCGAACGCACATCATCGGCTATCTGCAGAATTTCCTGTTCACGCCCGAGCGGGCACGGGCGCCGATCACGCGCCTTTCCGGGGGCGAGCGCAACCGCTTGTTGCTGGCCAAACTGTTCGCGCAGCCGTCCAACCTGCTGGTGATGGACGAGCCGACCAATGATCTGGACGTGGAAACCCTGGAGCTGCTGGAAGACCTGCTGGCCGATTACCAGGGCACCCTGCTGCTGGTCTCGCACGATCGCGAGTTCATCGACAACGTGGTGACCAGCACCCTGGTGCTCGAAGGCGACGGCCATGTGGGCGAATATGTCGGTGGTTATCAGGACTGGTTGCGGCAGCGGCCTGAAAAACCAAATGCGGCTTCACGTCATTCGCGCGCAGGCGGGAATTCTGCAGCTTCGGCCACTCAAGAGTCGCCGGACTCCAGTCTGCGCGGGAGTGACGGTGATGAAGTTGCGGGCAAGAGCAGGAAACTCAGCTACAAGGATCAGCGTGAGCTCAAGGCCTTGCCGCAAAAAATCGAAAAACTGGAAACCGCGATCGCCGAGCGCACCGAAGCGATGTCCGACGCCGGCTTCTACCAGCAGGCCACCGAGGCCATCGTCGAGGCCAACCAGGCGCTGGAAAACCTGCAGGCAGAATTGCAGCAGGCCTACGACCGTTGGGAAGAGCTGGAGAGCTGAGCAACCTTTCGCGGCCATGGGCTGCTCCCGCAAGAAATGGAGTGGAGGAGCGCGCTATCCTGCCCAGCGCGCGATGATGGCGTGCAGGGCGTCGAGGCCATCGAACACGGCGGCGGGGCCGGGCTGCAGGATGATGGGGGATTTCACTTCGTGCAGTTCGCCGTTGCGCACGGCAGGTACGTCCTGCCAGCCATCGCGGGCGGCGACGTGCCCGGGACGGAACTTCTTGCCGCACCAGGAACCGATGATGATGTCCGGTGCGCGCCGGGCGGGCTCGGCCGGATCGGCAATGATGCGGTTCTTGCCCATCGGCTCGCGCGCCAGTTCGGGGAAGATGTCGTCACCGCCGGCAATCGCGATCAGTTCCGAGACCCAGCGGATGCCGGAGATCATCGGCTCGTCCCATTCCTCGAAATAGACCCTTGGCCGACGGGGCAGGGCAGCAGCCTTGTCGCGCACTGCAACAATGTGCGCCTCGGCCTGTTGCGCAAGACGCTCGGCACCTTCGACGGCGCCAATCATCGCGCCCAGGCGCCGGATGTAGGCCAGGATGCCGGCCACGCTGCGGTGATTGCTGATCCAGACCTCGACGCCGGCCGCGACCAGGGCGCGGGCGATATCGGCCTGCATGTCGGAAAAACCGATCGCCAGGTCCGGTTCCAGTGCCAGGATCCTGTCGAGCTTGGCGCTGGTGAAGGCCGATACCTTGGGTTTTTCCCTGCGTGCTTCAGGCGGGCGCACGGTGAAACCGGAAATACCCACGATGCGCCCGGACTCGCCCAGCGCATACAGCACTTCGGTCGGCTCTTCGGTGAGACAGGCGATGCGCTGCGGGTAGCTGTCATTCATCGCGGCAGCCGATCAGGGTGTCGCTGATGCGACCCGGTGTGGCGAAGTTGGAACTGCTTCGTGAAATAAGGTTGATGCACGTCTCGTTCATGGGTACAGCAGAGTCGATTGCCATTGGCCGTCGTGCACCTCGAAGCATTCACGCAGGTGCAGACGGCTGGGTTGTGCGTGCCAGAACTCGATCAGGCGCGGGCATACCACGAAGCCACCCCAGTGCGGCGGACGCGGCACTTCGCGGTTGGCGAATTTCTGCTCGAACTGCGCAACGCGCTGCTCCAGCTCCTGGCGCCCGGCCAGTGCCTGCGACTGCTGCGAGGCCCAGGCTCCGACCTGGCTGCCGCGTGGGCGGCTGGCGAAGTAGGCATCGGACTCGGCAGCCGGCAGTTTTTCCGCACGGCCTTCGATGCGCAGTTGCGCACCGTGTTCGAGGTGCTTGAAATGCAGGCTCAATGCCACTTCGGGGCAGGCGTCAAGCTGGCGGCCCTTGCGGCTGTGGTAATTGGTGAAAAAACGCAGACCGCGTGCATCGACGCCCTTCAGCAGCACGATGCGCACGCTGGTGCCGCCATCGGCGTTGCGGGTGGCCAGGGCCATCGAGGTCGGCTCGGGCTCACCCGCTGCAGCCGCGGAGGCAATCAGCGATTCGATGCGTGCAACCAGTTGCGGCGTCAGTTCGGGCATGCAGCCTCCGGAAAAGCAAACGGCCGGAGAAGTTCCGGCCGCCTGCATGATACCGAATTGTCCGGTGGCGGATCAGCCCACCAGGAAGTTCACCCGCATGTTGACGCGCCATTCGCTGACCTTGCCGTCGTCGCTGGTGACCACCTTGATTTCGTTGATCCAGGCGCCCTTGATGTTGCTGACCGTCTTGGCGGCCTTGTCCAGCCCATGCTGCACGGCGTCTTCAATGCCCTTGCTGGACGATGAGTTGAGTTCGATGATCTTGGCTACGGACATGCGTCATTCTCCTTGGGTGGTGGCCGACGAGCGGCCGGGTAGTCGGCATTCAATGCCGCTCAAGACTAACCCACCAGGGTGTTGGATCGATGTAAAGACGTGACCTGCATTCAGGCTGGATTTGGAATCGGAGCCTTGCCCGAATCACGATGGCGGCGGATTTCGCGGCGCCGGATCCAGGCCAGCCAGATCAGGAACACCACCAGTGCATCAAGCACGATCAGTGCCTGCCACACGTACAGGTGGAACCAGTCGAACCAGGTGCGGTTCCAGTTGCCGAGGTAGTACAGGCTGATGATGCGGATCAGATTCACGCCCTGCACGCAGAAAAAGCCGATGACGATGCCGGCCAGCTTCTCCAGCCAGCGCGCCGGGTAAGCCAGCATCGCCGCGACCAGGATGATCACGGCCTCGACGCCGTTGCAGCCGCGCTCGATCGAAATGGCGAAGCCCGTGGTGGTGCTGGCCACGATGTTGCCGTGTACGGCCACGTCGCTGTCGAAGGTATGCATCAGCCAGGCGCTGACGTCGGCCAGGAAGCCCGTCCACGGCATGATTACATGCTTGTCCACCGGCGCCAGCAGCTCCAGCACGAACAGCACGATCAGGTAGACGGGAAACAGGATGACGAACTTGAGCATGTGGGACTTCTCCGGGACCTCTGTTGTCGCGTGCGTTTCAGGTTACGATCACGCCATGAATCCATCCAGCAACCTGTTCCTGATCGGCCCGATGGGCGCCGGCAAAACCTCGATCGGGCGGCGCCTGGCGCCGCGCTTCGGTCTGGGCTTCGTTGATCTGGATCACGAAATCGAGGCCGCCACCGGGACCGACATAGCGTTGATATTCGAGCACGAAGGCGAGGCCGGGTTCCGTCAGCGCGAGCGTCAGCAGCTGGCACAGTGTAGCGCCATGCAGGGCATTGTGCTGGCCACCGGTGGCGGCATCGTGCTCGATCCGGAGAACCGGCGGGTGCTCAGGAAGCGGGGCTTTGTGGTGTATCTGGATATTGATGTCGAACGGCAACTGGCGCGTCTGCGCCGCGACCGCAGTCGGCCGTTGCTGGCCGCGCCGGACCGGCGCCAGCGGCTCCAGGCCATTGCGGTCGAGCGCAAGCCGCTGTACGCGGCCACGGCCGACCTGCATGTTGCCGGTGCGCACGGGCCGGTACACCGCGCCGCCAGCGAGATTGCGCGCCGCATCGAAGCGAAGTGGCAGCGCGCGTCCGTGTCGGAGACTTCCGCATGAGCGTGAGCCGCACCATTCGCGTTGAACTGGGCGAGCGCGGCTATCCGATCTGGATCGGGCGCGGCCTGCTGTCCGACCCGGCCTTGTGGCGTCCGATCATCCAGGGCGGTCACGCCTTGCTGGTCAGCAACGCTGTGGTGGCGCCACTGTACGCCGACACCGTGAGCACCGGGCTGAACGGACTCGAGCATGGCCGCGTCGTGCTGCCCGACGGCGAAGCGCACAAGACGCTGGCTTCGGTGGATGGCATTTTTCGGGCTCTGGGCGAACTGGGCGCCACCCGCGATGCCTGTCTGATTGCGCTGGGCGGCGGCGTGATCGGCGACATGACCGGTTTTGCCGCGGCGTGCTGGATGCGCGGGGTCGATTTCGTGCAGATGCCGACCAGCCTGCTGGCGATGGTGGATGCCTCGGTCGGCGGCAAGACCGGCGTCAACCTGGCCTGCGGCAAGAACCTGGTGGGTGCCTTTCATCAGCCGCGTGCGGTGGTGATCGATACCGACGTGCTGGCGACGCTGCCCGATCGCGAATACCGGGCAGGGCTGGCCGAAGTGGTCAAGCACGGCGCCATCGGCGATGGCGATTTTCTGGTCCGGCTCGGCAGCCTCACCGATGCGCTGAACCGGCGTGATGCCGAGGCGCTGGCGGAGATCATCGAGCATGCCTGCCGTTTCAAGGCCGCGGTGGTGGCGCGCGACGAAACCGAGCAGGGCCGGCGCGCGCTGCTCAACTTCGGCCATACTTTTGCCCACGCGCTGGAAACCGAGGCCGGCTATGGCCAGCTTCTGCATGGCGAGGCGGTCGCCATCGGCATGCTGCAGGCGGCGCGGCTGTCGGCGCAACTGGGTCTGGCCGATGCCGACGACGGTGCACGCCTTGAACGCCTGCTGGCCGGCTTTGGCCTGCCGCTGCGGCCGCCGGCCGGACTCGATCCCGGAGCGCTGCTGGCGCATATGCGCCTGGACAAGAAAAACCGCGGCCACCACCTGCGCCTGATCCTGTGGCGCGGCCCGGGTCAGGCCTTTCTGGCCGATGATGTGCCAGCCGACGCGATACTTGAGCTCCTCGGAAGTCACCGGGAGCAAGGGTAGACCGGCTCAAGGGCGAGGCCCGGAGCCGGCGTCCCGGTAATCCTCAATCTCGTCATTCCGGACGGAGCGAAGTGAAGATCCGGAATCCACTTGGCCCCTGAAGGCTTCACGATTGCGGGTGGATTGCGGATCGACGCTGCGCGTCATTCCGGAATGACCAGACCGGGCGCCCTCCCGCCATGCTCACACAAACCATGGTCGCCGCTACAATAGCCGGTTCATGCGCATCTACATGCAACAAACCCCGGATATCGAGGCCGCGCCGCGCTACGTGCAACTGCTGCTGGAGCAGGATCTGCTCGGCGGCTGGACGCTGTACCGCGAGACGGGCAGGGAAGGCGGCCGCGCAACCTTGCGGCGTCAGGTATTTGTCGAGCGTGACGAGGCGATCGCCGCGTTCGAGCATGCGCGCGATCTGCAACTGAAAAAAGGCTTCAAGATCATGATCACCGAAGGCATGGAGGCGCCGCGTGTCCACTGACGCCCAGCCCGCCCTGAAGAACGACCGCTTGCTGCGCGCCCTGCGCCGCCAGAGCGTCGACACCACGCCGATCTGGATCATGCGCCAGGCCGGACGCTACCTGCCTGAATACCGGGCCACGCGCGAAAAGGCCGGCAGCTTTCTGAGCCTGGCCAAGACGCCGGAGCTGGCCTGCGAGGTCACCGTGCAGCCGATCCGGCGTTTCGAGCTGGATGCGGCGATCATCTTCTCCGACATCCTGACCATTCCCGATGCGATGGGCCTGGGCCTGCACTTCGTGACCGGCGAGGGGCCGCACTTGCGTAATCCCGTGCGCGACCGGGCCGCCATCGACACGCTGGGCCTGCCGGACATGGAGACGGAGCTGCGCTATGTGATGGATGCGTTGCGCGTGACACGGCGTGAGCTGGGCGGCAAGGTGCCTCTGATCGGCTTTTCCGGCAGCCCGTGGACGCTGGCCTGCTACATGGTCGAAGGCCACGGCAGCCGCGACTTCGGCCAGGTGCGCGCGCTGGGCCTGAATGATCCGGATGCGATGCACGCCCTGCTGGATTTGCTGACTCGCTCGGTGATCGACTACCTGCGCGCCCAGGTTGCCGCCGGCGCCCAGGCGGTGATGGTGTTCGACAGTTGGGGCGGGTTGCTGGGGCCTGCGCCGTATCGCGAGTTTTCCGGACAGTATCTGGCCCGGATTGCGGCCGCACTGGCGGCCGACGACGCTTGTCGCGATGTTCCCGTGATCCTGTTCAGCAAGGGTGCCAACCAGCACCTGGCCGATCTGGCCGGCAGCGGTTGCGCCGCACTGGGTGTCGACTGGACCATCGATCTGGCCGACGCCCGCCGCGCCACCGGCGGCAAGGTCGCGCTGCAGGGCAATCTCGATCCGGCGGTGCTGCGTGCCGCTCCGGCCGTGATCCGTGCCGAAACGGCCAAGGTCATCGACAGCTACGGCGACGGCCCCGGCCACGTCTTCAACCTCGGCCATGGCATCACGCCGGATATCGACCCGGATCATGTTGCGGTGCTGGTCGACGCCGTGCATGAGCTTGGCCGCGGCCGCGCGCTGGGGAGTGGGAGAGCGAGCACGCAGGGTGGATAAGCGCGCTTGCGAGCGCATCCACGCACGATTCCCGATTCCCGGCCAAAGCTATTCCCGCAGCAGTTTGCGTAGTGTCGGCAGGTTGCGGCGGCTGACCGGCAGGCGCTCGTCGCAGCCGTCTATGCGCGCTTCGGCGTGGCCGTCGGCCAGGCTGCGGATACCCAGCAGGCGCTCGCGCGGCACCAGACAGTTGCGGTGCAGGCGCAGCAGGCGATCGGGGTGGGCTTCGTGCAGGGATTTCAGTGAATCCTCCAGCAGGACTTCGCCATCGGCCAGGTGCGCGGTGACGTATTTGTCCTCGGCGGCCAGATAGAGCACGTCGTCCAGCGCGATGCGGCGATCCTCGCCGCCGACTCGCGCGTGCAGCCACGCCGATCGGCCTCGTTCGGCGGCGAGCTCGCGCACGCGCTTGAGCGCACGTTCGAGTCGCTGCCGGCTGACCGGCTTGAGCAGGTAGTCGCTGGCGCGCACGTCCCAGGCGTCGATCGCGTGTTGCTCGTAGGCGGTACAGAACACCACCTGCGGCGGATGCGGCAGTTCGCGCAGACGGCGCGCGGCGTCGATGCCGTCCAGGCCCGGCATCTGGATATCGAGCAGCAACAGGTCGGGCTGCAGTTCCACGCAGGCCGTGAGCGCGGCCTCGGCGTCGCCGACGCTGGCCAGGATTTCGACATCGTCAATTTCGGCCAGCAGCGCCTGCAGGCGTCGTCGCGCCAGAGGCTCGTCGTCAGCCAGAATCAGCTTCATCGTGGCATGCCCTGCAAGGGAATGTGTACGGTCACGCGATACATGGCCCCCTCAAGGCCGGTTTCGATGCGCGCCCGTTCGCCGTAGTGCCAGGCCAGACGATGGCGCACATTGTCCAGCGCATGGCCGTGGCCCGAGTGGCTGGAAGGCGCGTCCTCGGAACGGGAATTGCGCACCGTGATGTGCAGTGTGTCCTGTGCGCGCCGTGTCGACAGGCCCACCACGCCACCGGCACGGCTGGCCTGGATGCCGTGGTGAATGGCATTCTCCACCAGTGGCTGCAGCAGCAGGCGTGGCAGGGGCAGATTGCGTGGCGCCTGTGCCAGGTCGCGTTCGATCCGCAGCCGGTCATCCAGGCGCAACTGCTCGATGGCCAGGTAGCGATCGATCAGGTCCAGCTCCTCGCCCAGGGTCCAGGGCCGCTTGTCGGCGCCCAGCGCGGCTCGAAACAGTTCGGACAGGTTTTCGACCGTCTTTTCAGCGGCGTCCGGATCAACCCGGACCAGCGCCGCCACGGTGTTCATGCTGTTGAACAGAAAGTGCGGCCGGATGCGCGCCTGCAACGCCTCGACCTGGGCCCGCGAGGCTGCCTGCAGACGTTCCTGCCATTGCGCCAGCACGTAGAAGTAGCGCAGCAGCGCCGCGCCGACCAAGGCCGCGATGGCGGTATTGCCGATCACGAAACGCAGCCCTTCGTCGGGTGCCAGCCCGGTCTGCAGCCGCTGATCCAGCCACCACACCACCACGCTGGCCAGCAGCACCGCCAGCACGATCAGCAACCACACGATCGAGTAGGCGGCCACTGCCGGCAGCCGCTCCAGCGCCGGACGCAGCTTGCACAGGCACACCCCGCACACCAGCGCCAGCCAGGCCGCGAACAGGGTCGCCACGCCGATGCTGTCCAAGCCCAGCGTGCTGCCCGGCGCCAGCAGCATCACCAGCACCACCAGCCCCGCCAGCAACAGCAGCGCAAACAGCACCGGCAGCCCGCAGAAATCCGGCAGCCGGGTGCGTCGGGGTCTGTCCGGAGCCGCCGCGTTCACCATGCGCGCAATGTACCGCAAGCTTCAACTCACCGTCATTCCGGACGGCGCATGGCGCTGATCCGGAATCCACCAGGTTACGTGGCGTTTGAGGCAGGCAAGTGGGCCCCGGATATCGCTGCGCGATTCCGGGGTGACGGGAGAGGTGCGGAGTGACAGGCGGGGAGTGCGGCGGGCTTCTTGCGGGTCAGGCGAGCAGGATGGGTGCAAGCCAGGCCTGCAGGGCCTGGATTTCCTCCATGCAAACCTGGTGCGCCATGGGCCAGGCGTGCCAGTCGACCGTGTAACCCAGTTCGCGCAGGGCATTGCGCGAGCGTTCGCCCAGGATCAGCGGCACCACCGGATCGACGCTGCCGTGGCCCCAGAAGATCGGGAGGCCGGCGTTGGCCGGGCTGCGCTCGGCGGCCAGGCGATCAGCCAGCGGCAGGTAGCTGGACAGCACGACCAGTCCGGCGAGTTTCTTCGCATGGCGCAGTCCGCAGCTCAGTGCAATGGCACCGCCCTGGGAAAAACCGGCCAGCAGGATGTTCTTGTCGGGCACACCGCGTTGGTTTTCATGCGCGATCAGGGCTTCAACCTGGGCGACGGACTGCATGATGCCCTCGGCATCCTGCTTGTCGGCGATGTCCAGGCCGACGATATCGTACCAGGCGCGCATGCGCATGCCGCCGTTGATGGTGACCGGCCGCACCGGCGCATTCGGGAACACGAAGCGCAGTGCGGGCCAGTGCGGCGCCACCAGTTGCGGCACGATCGGCACGAAGTCGTTGCCATCGGCGCCCAGGCCATGCAGCCAGATGATGCTGTGGGTGGGCGTTGCACCGGTTTCCTTTTCGATGCATTCGAGCAGGTTCGGATCTTTGCTCATGGCTTGGCGCTGTTCGTGTTTTTCAGCGCCTGTGGCGGCAGCTCCAGTTCCTGCGCAAAAAAGCCCAGGGCGAGCGCCGCGTTGCCCACCCGCTGGCTGAATGGCGCGCCGATGCCATGCCCGGCATGCATCCGGGTCAGGAGCAGGATCGGCATGCCGGAGGTACTGGCCGTCTGCAGCGCCGCGGTGAACTTGCGTGATTGCCACGGGGCAACGCGCGGGTCGTTGACACCGGTGGTCATCAGCACCGCCGGGTAGCGGGTGCCGACCTTGACGTTCTGCAGCGGCGAGTAGGCCAGGGTGGCCTTGAACTGGGCGTCGTCGTGGATGTCGCCGTATTCGGGTACGTTGTACTTGCCGTTGGCGAAGTGGGTCTGGTGGCGCGGCATGTCGTAGATGCCGACCATCGACACCACGGCCCGGCAGTCGCGCGGGTGCTGCACGATCTGGCTGCCCATCAGCAGGCCGCCGTTGCTGCCGCCCATGATGCCGAGGTGGCGGCGATCGGTCCAGCCCGAATCGACCAGGGCCATGGCCGCGGCATGGAAGTCGTCGAACACGTTCTGCTTGTCCAGCTTCTGGCCTTGCCTGTGCCAGCGCTGGCCGAATTCGTTGCCGCCGCGGGTATTGGCCACGGCATACACGCCGCCGCGCTCGAGCCAGGCCAGCTTGTCGCCCAGAAAGCGCGGCGCCATTGGAATGTCGAAGCCGCCGTAGCCATAGAGAATGGCCGGATTGCGGCCGTTCGGTCGCACGCCGTCGGCGGCCAGCACGGTGACCGGGATGCGCGTGCCGTCCTGCGACACGGCCTCCAGCCGATGGGCCTTGATGCGGCTGTAGTCGGCGGCGGGCACCACCGAGAACACGGTCTTGAGGCTGCCGTTGTCGGCATCAAAGGCATCCCAGCGGGTGGGAACGGTCCAGCCCGACCAGCTGATCAGGGCCGTGGAGCTGGTGGCGGACGAGGCGATGGCGCCGACGCTGATGCCAGCGTCGGGCAGCGCCAGGCGGCGCACGAAAGTGGCCTTGGCGTCGTATTGTTCCACCCACCAGTCCGGCCCCCAGCTGCGGGTGACCAGAAAGCCGTCGGCGATCGGCGCCACGTTTTGCAGCGCGCCGTAGCGCTGCGCCAGCAGCGGCTCAGCCTTGTCGTTGACGGTGACCGCCAGCAGCTTGCCGCGCGGCGCATCGGCAAAGCTCATCACGGCCAGGCGCGCGCCCAGCCACGCGGCGCCGCGCACATTGGCTTCACTGCCCAGCGCCTTGTGCCACTGGCCCTCGCGCCGCAGCCAGACATCGGCCGGACCGCCGTCACCACGGTTGGCCAGCACCGCCAGTGTCTTGCCGTCCGGCGCCGGCAGCAGCCGGTATTCGGCGATTTCCGAGAAGTCCTGGCCGAACACGACGCGATCGCTGGACGCCGACTGGCCCAGTACATGGTGCACCAGGGCCGCATTGAATTGCTTTACAGCTTCGCCTTTGGCCGGCGGCGGAAAACGCACGTACACGAAGCCGTTGCCGTCGGCATCCCAGGCCAGGCCCTGCGGCGTGGTACCGCCGCCAGCCCAGGGCAGGCGGTCATCGAGCGTCTTGCCGGATTTGAGATCGAGCACGTGGATCGTGGTCAGTTCGCTGCCACCCTCGGCCGTGCCCCAGGCCAGATGACGGCCGTCGGGCGCCGGCCAGTAGCCGGTGATCGCGGTGCTGCCGCCCTCGGCGTTGGGATTGATCAGTACCCGCGACGAACCCTTGGGCCAGGCTTGCGCTACCAGCACGGCCTGGGGCTGGGGTGGCGTCTCGCGCAGGAAGAACAGCGTGCCATCGACCAGCCGTGGACCGGAGCGGGTGGTCGAGGTGATGGCGAGCGCACGCACGCGCTTGCTCATCGTCGGCGCCAGCGGCATGGCGTCGATCACTTTTTCGGTATGCGCATTCTGCGCCGCGATCCATGCCTTGACCTCCGGGTTCTCGCCGTCGTCCAGCCAGCGCCATGGGTCCGCGACGCGGGTACCGTGCAGCATGCTGGATGCCGCATGCCGGGGCGAGGCCGGTGGCTGCGGCACCACAGGCGCGGCTGAAACCAGGCTCACATCGGGACGGGTGGCGTTCTCCTGTGCTGCCGCTGGCAAGGCGGTGCACAAGGCAAGGGCAAGCACGACAGACAGACGCATGGTGGCGCTCCACGAAAAGCAAAGGCCAAGATCATAGGCGTCCGCGCCGCAATTCGCCAACTGGCTCCCGATTCGGCGTATTGCGCGAGAGTAGTCTGACTCGGGATGTCCTCCTTTGGCAGTGGAGAATGCGCATGCGCATGTTCCGGTTCGGATTGATTCTGTGGTTCCTGGGCATGGGGGTCGGCATGGCCGCCACGGCGGATGAGTTTCTGTATGGCCAGACGACGGCGGCCAACGGCAGCATGCCGTATCGCTATTTCGTGCCGCCGACCTACGATGCCGGCCACAGCTATCCGCTGATCCTGTTCCTGCACGGCGCCGGCGAGCGCGGCAGCGACAACGAGCAGCAACTGGCCAACTACCGGATCTACATCACCGGCCTTATGCCGATGGCTTCGAGCCGTTCTGAGTTTCAGGTCTTCCCGCGTCAGCCACAAGATCCCTGTTCATGCCGTCCATTCGCGAATGCGGCATAATCGCAACAGGATTGAGCCTCTTGGTGACGACATGAGCGATGATCGAAAGCCCGAGATCAAGCCATACCCCGGTCCGGCCGGCGGCTGGGGTTCGACCAGGTCCGTACTGGAGATCCTCAAGCGCGAGAAGGTGCCGGTTCCCACCACGGTGAAGGAGCTGTGGCGGCAGAACAAGCCGCGCGGTTTCACCTGCGTGTCCTGCGCCTGGCCGCAACCCGAAAAGCCGCTGCCTTCGAGTTTTGCGAGAACGGCGCCAAGGCCAGTGCCTGGGAGCTGACCAGCCTGCGCACCACGCCGGAGTTCTTCGCCCAGCACACCTGCACCGAATTGCGCGGCTGGAGCGATTACGCGCTGGAGCAGAACGGACGCCTCACGCATCCGATGCGCTACGACCGCGCCAGCGACAAGTATGTGCCGGTGGCCTGGGAAGAAGCCTTCCGCGGCATCGGCGCGGAGCTGAAGCAACTCGATCCGAAGTCGGTGGTGTTCGATGCTTCCGGCCGCGCCTCGCTGGAAACCAGCTATCTCTACGCGCTGTTCGCGCGAATGTACGGCAACAACAATTTGCCGGACAGCTCCAACATGTGCCATGAGGCCACCGGCGTGGCGCTCCGGCAGTGCATCGGCACCACCGTCGGCACCGTGGTGCTGGACGATTTTTCCAAGACCGATTGCATCTTCTTTTTTGGCCAGAACGCTGGCAGCAACAGCCCGCGCATGTTGCACGACCTGCAGCATGCCGCCAAGCGCGGCGTTCCGATCATCGTGTTCAATCCCGTGCACGAACGTGGCCTGGAGCGCTTCAGCAACCCGCAGAATCCGCTGGAGATGCTGACCGGCGGCGAAACCAAACTGGCCACCCAGTATCACCAGGTCAAGACCGGCGGCGACATCGCGGCGATGACCGGCCTGTGCAAGACCCTGCTGGCGCTGGACGACGAGGCACTGAAGAACGGCACATCGCGCGTGCTGGACACGGCATTCATCGCCCGGCACGGCCACGGCTTCGAAGCGTTCGCGGACTTCGTGCGCGCGCAGTCGTGGCAGACCATCGAGGCCGATTCGGGCCTGACGCGCGAGGCACTGGAGGGCGCGGCGCGCGTCTACGCCAGGGCCAACGCGGTGATCGGCGTGTACGGCATGGGTCTGACCCAGCACGTGCTGGGCGAATACAACATCTACATGCTGGTCAACCTGCTGTTGATGCGCGGCAATCTCGGCAGACCCGGCGCCGGCATCTGCCCGGTGCGCGGCCATTCCAACGTGCAGGGCCAGCGCACGGTCGGCATCGCCGACAATCCGGAACTGGTGCCACTGGACCGGCTGGCCGAACAATACGGCTTCGAGCCACCGCGCGAACGCGGCCTGCATACGGTGGAAGCCTGCAAGGGCGTGCTGAACGGCACGGTGCACGGATTCATCGGTCTGGGCGGCAACTTCCTGCGCGCGATCCCGGACCAGTCGCGCGTGATTGCAGCATGGAGCAAGCTGCGCCTGACGGTGCAGATTGCCACCAAGCTCAACCATTCGCACCTGGTCAATGGCGAGGTCGCCTACCTGTTGCCCTGCCTCGGCCGCATCGAGCGAGTGATGGAAAACGGCAAGCCGCAGGTGCTGTCCGCCGAGGATTCGACCAGTTGCATCCACGCCTCGGTCGGCAAGGTCGCACCGGCCAGCCCGGAGCTGCGGTCGGAAACGCGCATCGTGACCGAACTTGCAAAAGCCACGCTTGCCGTCAACCCGAAGGCGCCGTGGGACACGTGGGCGAACGACTATGCCAGCATCCGCGACGCGATCGAGGCGACCTGCCCGGAGCAGTTCCGCGACTTCAACAAGCGCATGTGGCAGCCGGGCGGCTTCCATCGCCCCAACAGCGCACGCGAACGGATCTGGAAGACCAAGAGTGGAAAGGCCGAGTTCATTCCGCCACCGGCACTGGTCGCCACCGGTTTCGCCGACCAGCCCGGCCGTTACCGCCTGATGACCATGCGCTCCAACGACCAGTTCAACACCACGGTCTACGGCTACGACGACCGCTTCCGTGGCATCAAGGGCACCCGCGACGTGGTGCTGATGAACAGGGACGACATCGCGCAGGCCGACCTGCACGAAGGCCAGATGGTGAAGCTGGTGACGGACACCGATGACGGCATCGCGCGCGAAGTCGGCGGCCTCAGCGTGGTCGCCTTCGACGTGCCGCGCGGCTGCATCGGCGGCTATTACCCCGAATGCAACCCGCTGATCCCGCTGTCGCACCACACCCTGTTCAGCATGCTGCCCGCGGCCAAGTCGGTGCCGGTGCGCATCGTCGTCGATGCGAAACCTGATCAGCGTGTATCGCAATAACGGATTCTGGCTGCCTGTCCCTTGAGGACAAGGCGGGACGATATCGGGCTGGATGCATGACTTGTGGCAGGGGTGATGGGTGCGCCAGCGGTTATGCTGTGAGGATTGATTCGCCCCGGGAGAGTCTGATGCGCCGAATTGACATCATCGCCGGCTTGCTGCTGGCCACTGCATTGCCGGCCCTGGCCGCACCGCCGCTGAGCATCGAACAGATCATGGCCAATCCGGACTGGATCGGGCATGCGGTGGAATCGCCGTACTGGAGTGCCGATGGCTCGGCGGTCTACTACCGGCTGAAGCGGGACGGCTCTTCGGTGCGCGATCTGTATCGCGTCGATCTGGCCACTGGCGAGAGCGTGAAGGTGACTGACAAGGATCGGGCCACGGCCGACGGCCGACCGCTGTTCAATCACCAGCATGACAAGGCCGCCTTCCTGCGACACGGCGATGTGTTCGTGCGCGATCTGGCCAGCGACGCGCTGCGTCAGATCACGCGCACGGCGGCGCGCGAGCAGGCCCTGCAATGGTCGGCCGATGGTCGAGCCGTGCAATACAAGGTGGATCAGAACTGGTTCAGCCATGATCTGGCCACCGGCACGACGTCCAGCGTGGCCGTGGTCAAGGCCGAGGACAACCCGTACGAGGATCACCCCGACGCGCTGGCGCGCAAGCAGCTGCGCCTGTTCAAGACCTTGCGCGACATCAAGTCCGGCAAGAATGCCCAGCGCACCCGCGAGATCGAGCTGGACAGGGCCGATGCAACCCGCGCCGACCTCAAGTTCTGGCTGGGCAAGAAGGCGAAGATCGTCGATACCGAATTGTCGCCCGATGGCAAGATCATGCTGGTGGTGACCGAACCGGCCGCGCACAAGAGCGGTCGGCCACCGGTGGTGAACCGTTACGTCACCGAATCGGGCTATGGCAAGGCCGAGGATGCGCGCATCTATGTCGGACGCAATGATCCGGCGCCGCAGTCGCTGTGGCTGCTGGATCTGGCGGCGCATGCCCAGCACAAGCTGGATCTTGGCGCCTTGCCCGGCATCCACGATGATCCGCTCAAGGCCCTGCGCGACAAACAGGTCGAGGCGTTGCGCCAGGCCGGCCATGACAAGGAGGCCGATGCGATCAAGGCACCGGAGGTCCGCGCTGTACGCATTGCTGACGAGGGCCCGGCGGCGCTGGCCTGGAGCGACGACGGCAAGGCAGTGGCGGTGATGTTCCGCGCCGTCGACAACAAGGACCGCTGGATTGCCAGTATCGATTTCGACAGCCACAAACTGGTGCCGCAGCAACGCCTGCACGATACGGCGTGGATCAACTGGAACTTCAACGACTTCGGTTTCATTCCGCACGGCCACGTGCTGTGGTACCTGAGCGAGGAAAGCGGTTTCTCGCATCTGTACCGCAAGGCGCTGGACGGCAAGGCCGAGCAGCTCACCCGTGGCACGTTCGAGATCAGCCACCCGCAATTGTCTGCCGATGGCCAGTGGTTCTACGTGCGCAGCAACCAGCAGGCCCCCTATGCCTATGATGTCTTTCGCCTGCCCGCGGCGGGCGGCAAGTTGCAGCGGATCACCGCCTACCAGGGCATGAACGATTTTGCCCTGTCGCCGGATGGCAAGCAGTTGCTGGTGACCCATTCCAGCGCCTACCTGCCGCCGCAGCTTGCCGTGATCAGGGTCGACGGTTCGGGCGGGCGTGAACTGACCGACACCCGCAAGCCGGCCTACAAGGCGATGCAGTGGATCGAGCCCGAGTTCGTGCAGGTGCCCTCCAGCCACGGCAATTTCAAGGTGCACGCCAAGCTGTACAAGGCCGCCGATTTCGATCCGGCCAAGCCGCATCCGGCGGTGTTTTTCGTGCACGGCGCGGGCTATACCCAGGACGTGACCAAGGGCTGGTCGTACTACTTCCGCGAGCAGATGTTCAACAACCTGCTGGCGCACGAAGGCTACGTGGTGCTGGACATGGACTACCGCGCCTCGGAAGGCTACGGCCGCGACTGGCGCACCGCGATCTACCGCAACATGGGCCATCCCGAACTGGAAGACCTGCTGGACGGCAAGGCCTGGCTGGTCAGGAACTACCATGTGGATCCGCAGCGGGTCGGCATCTATGGTGGCAGCTACGGCGGCTTCATGACCGAGATCGCGTTGCTGCGCGCGCCGGGCGAGTTCGCCGCCGGTGCCGCGGTGCGTCCGGTCAGCGACTGGAGCGACTACAACCACGAGTACACCTCAAACATTCTCAACGACCCGCAGATCGACCCTGAAGCCTATCGCCGCAGCTCTCCGATCGAGTATGCAAAGAACCTGGCCGATCCACTGCTGATGTGTCACGGCCTGATCGACAACAACGTGCTGCCCGACGACACCATCCGCCTGTACCAGCGCTTCATCGAGCTGCACAAGACCGACTTCTGGATGTCGCTGTACCCGCTGGAGCGACATGCCTTCGAGCATGCCGACTCCTGGCACGACGAATACCGGCGCATCCACGCGCTGTTCACGCGGTTTGTGAAAGGGAGTGGGGAGTAGGGAGTCGGGAGTAGGAAGGCGGGAGCAGAGATTGGGGAGCAGGAAGGCAAGAGCACGCTGTGCCGCTTTCCCACTCCCCACTTCCTACTTCCCACTCCCATCCTCATCCGTGTTCCGAACGCCCAGCCCGCGCCAAGCTACACTTGACCCAATAACCAACAGGGGACACCCATGCTCTACGCCTTGCACGAAGCCCAGCGCGCCATGCTGGGACCCTGGACCTACGGTGCCGAAGCCGTGGCCCGGATGTTTTCCCAGCCCGACAGTTGGCTCTCGCACTGGCCCGGTGCCCCGCGCATCGCGGCCGGCGCCGAGCTCGCCTATCGCATCGGCAAGGACTACGAAAAGCCCGAGTTCAATATCCATCGCGTCCAGGCCCATGGCCAGCCGGTGGCGGTGCTGGAGAACGTGGTGCTGGAAAAGCCCTTCTGCCGGCTGCTGGAGTTCAAGCGCTGCGGCGACGACGGCACCGGGGTCAAGCGCCTCAATGCCGACCCCAGGGTGCTGGTGGTGGCGCCGCTGTCCGGTCATCACGCCACCCTGCTGCGCGACACGGTGAAGACCCTGCTGCACGACCATCAGGTCTACGTCACCGACTGGACCGATGCGCGCATGGTGCCGACGGACGAAGGCGAATTTCGTCTGGATGACTATGTCGACTACGTGCGCGAATTCATCACCCACCTCGGCGCGAAAGATCTCAACGTGCTGGCCGTGTGCCAGCCGGTGGTGCCGGTGCTGGGTGCGGTGTCGCTGATGGCGGCGAGCGGCGAAACCACGCCGCGTACCATGAGCCTGATGGGCGGGCCGATCGATGCCGCCCTGAGCCCCACCGATGTCAACAGCCTGGCCACCACCCGCACGCTGGACTGGTTCAAGCGGACCGTGATTACCGAGGTGCCGGGCAATTATCCGGGTCACGGGCGCAAGGTCTACCCCGGCTTTTTGCAGCACGCCGGCTTCGTGGCCATGAACCCCAGCCATCACATGATGGCGCACTGGGATTTCTATCGCAGCCTGCTGCGCGGCGACGAGGATGATGCCGAAACCCATCGTCGCTTCTACGACGAATACAACGCCACTCTGGACATGGCCGCCGAGTACTACCTGGACACCATCGACGTGGTGTTCCAGCGCCGCCTGCTGGCGCGTGGCTGCTGGGATGTGCACGGCGAGCGGGTCGACCCGGCCGCGATCCGCAAGACTGCGCTGCTGACCATCGAGGGCGAGCACGACGACATCTCCGGCCGCGGCCAGACCGATGCCGCCCAGGCGCTGTGCCCGGGCATTCCGAAATCACGCCACCGCGAATACCTGGCGAAGGGCGTCGGCCACTACGGCCAGTTCAGCGGCCGCCGCTGGCGCCAGCAGGTGTATCCCGTGCTGCGCGATTTCATCGCTGACTATCATCGCGCCTGAGTTCATGGGGCAGATCATGCCCGCGACAGCGATCCGTCAGCAGTGAGCCGCAAGCGGTGAGCAGAAAAGAGCGAGCCGCTTCTCCCGCTCACCGCTCACGGCTCACCGTCCCGTAGGCGGGATCAAGGAGCGCCAGCGTCGGGTCCGGCACGGATGACGTCAATCAACAACAAAGTCGTGGGTGAATTGAACGTGGGTTGCGGGACCGCCTTTAGGCGCGACGTCGAGATTGAAGCGCAGGGTGTCGTTGCCGGGCACCCTGAAACTGCCGATCCACGATTCGCCGCCGCGGTCGGTGACCCGCTGGAAGCGGATGGGTACTTTGGTACCCGTGAGTGTTGCGGCCTTGCCCGTCACCTGCGCGGGCACGCTGGTGGCCGCCGCGCCGCTGCCTTTCAGCACGGTCACGTTGACCACGCCCTGGTGCAGCGAGGATTCGATGCCGAGCCTGTCGGTGGTGGTTTTTGGCAGAAAATTGGCGGTCAGCGCGTTGTAGCGGATGGTGTAGGCACCGGCCGTGGTTTCGGCGGCGTTGGCGGCCAGCGGCAGCAGGGCCAGGGCGAGCAGTACAGCGCAGTTTTTCACAAGGATGTTCATTCCCTGATGATAGCGGCAAGACGGTTTCGATGGAGTGGGAGCCGTGAAC
>CBFGSA010000045.1:0-19791 GCA_965651365.1 uncultured Rhodanobacteraceae bacterium
TCCGGCCAGCGCTCCTCGGTCAATTGCAGATTGACGCGCGAACTGGCCAGGTAGACCAGATTGTCCGCCGCATCCAGGGCCAGGTGTTCGGCATTCTTGTCACGAAAGCGTTCCAGTTCCTTTTCGTTGTCGCACTCGATCCAGCGCACGGTGTTGACTGTCACGGGCACGAAGTCGGCCTCGACGCCATATTCGTCCTTGAGGCGATAGGCCGCCACGTCGAACTGCAGTATGCCGACCGCGCCCAGGATCAGGTCGTTGCCGATCAGCGGCCGGAAGAACTGGGTGGCGCCTTCCTCGGAAAGCTGAGCCAGACCCTTCTTGAGTGCCTTCATCTTCAGCGGGTCGCGCAACTGCGCGCGGCGGAACAGCTCGGGCGCGAAGCTGGGGATGCCGGTGAAGGCCAGATCCTCGCCTTCGGTAAAGGTGTCGCCAATCGAGATCGTGCCGTGGTTGTGCAGGCCGATCACGTCGCCGGGCCAGGCGGTATCCGCAATTTCACGGTCCGAGGCCATGAAGGTCAGTGCGTTGGCGATGCGCATGTCCTTGCCGCTGCGGGCGTGGAACATCTTCATGCCGGAGCTGTAGTGTCCCGAGCACACGCGCATGAAGGCCACCCGGTCACGGTGCGCCGGGTCCATGTTGGCCTGGATCTTGAACACGAAGCCGCTCAGCGTGTCTTCGACCGGCGCCACGCTGCGGCTGAGGGCGGCGCGCGGTTGCGGCGCAGGGGCGTGCTGGACAAAGAAATCCAGCAGCAACTGCACGCCGAAATTGTTCACCGCCGAGCCGAAGAACACCGGCGTCAGTTCGCCGGCCAGATAGCGCTCGCGGTCGAATTCGTGCGAGGCGCCGCGCACCAGCTCCAGCTCCTCACGCAGCTCGGCCAGTGCCGGCGCACCGATCGCTTCTTCCAGCCCCGGTGCATCCAGACCCTTGAAAATGGTCGAGTCCTTGCGCGTGAAGTTGCGGCCCGACTCGTACAGGTGCACCTCGTCGTCGACCAGGTGGTAGACGCCCTTCAGCCGCTTGCCCATGCCGATCGGCCAGGTCACCGGCGCGCAGTCGATCTTCAGCACCGATTCGACCTCGTCCAGCAGCTCGATCGGCTCGCGGCCCTCGCGGTCGAGCTTGTTGATGAAGCTCATGATCGGCGTGGTGCGCAACCGGCACACGTCCATCAGCTTGATGGTGCGCTCCTCCACACCCTTGGCGCAGTCGATCACCATCAGCGCCGAGTCGACCGCGGTCAGCACGCGGTAGGTGTCCTCGCCGAAATCGGCGTGGCCGGGCGTGTCCAGCAGGTTGACGATGCACTCGCGGTACGGGAACTGCATCACCGAACTGGTGACCGAAATGCCGCGCTCCTTTTCCAGTGCCATCCAGTCGCTGGTGGCATGGCGCGCGGCCTTGCGGCCCTTGACGCTGCCGGCGAGCTGGATCGCGCCGCCGAACAGCAGCAGCTTTTCGGTCAGCGTGGTCTTGCCGGCATCGGGGTGGCTGATGATGGCAAAAGTACGCCGACGCGCGGTTTCGGTGGCAAGCTCGGGCATGGATCAGATGCGTGATGACAAGCCGACAATGATAACGTGTCAGCGGGCATAGCCGCTATCATCGGCGCATGGCCCACCTTCTGCTCAATCTGTATCGGGTGCCCGACGACGAAGCCGCCGACGTGCGCCGGCTGCTCGACGAGCACCGCATCCCCTGGTACGAAACCCAGCCCAGCCCCTGGGGCATCTCGCACGGTGGCATCTGGATCACCGAAGACCGGGACGTGGCCGAGGCCCGGCGCGTGTTCGACCGGTATCAGGCCGAGCGCAGCGCCCGCGTTCGTGCCGAATATGCTACGGCGCGCGAAGCGGGCACCGCACCCACCTTTGTCGACATGCTGCGCGCCCATCCGCTGTACGTGCTGCTGACCTTGCTGGCGGCGCTGCTGGTGCTGTTGCTGTCTGCCCTTCCGATAATATGGCTGTTGATCATGTGATCTGGGGCGCGAGCGCATGCGTTCGTCATGCGAGGCCGCAGCTTGCATCCTGCACGTGTAAGTTGCAGGCAAGTTGCGCCCGTGTTAAAAGGGGTTCGGATTCATGTTGCACGGCCCATCGCGGCCTGCAGCATCTATACCATGAGTCAGGATTTGACCGAAGGGGGTCTCTCGTGAAGAAATTTTCTAGTGTAGTTGCCGCGCTTGTACTCACCACGTTTGCATTTGCTGCCAGCGCTGCCAGCAACGAGCGCCTCGGCCCAACACCACACAAGTCGGGCAACAGCGGCAATGCGGTTGCCGTAACCTGCAGCAATACCATTGTGCAGGACTGCGGGTTTGAAAATGGCCCGTTTGGCGGTGTATGGACTGACGCGTCCAGCAACTTCGGCACGCCGGTGTGCGACATCAGCTCATGTGGCTCTGGCGGTTCGACCAATGGCTCGTATGACGGGAGCTATTGGACATGGTTTGGCGGCATTGGTGGAACAACGGAAGAAGGCAGCGAAACCCAGGCCATCAATTTGCCTGCCAACTCCACTGCCACCCTGACTTTCTGGTTTCTGGCGCCGTCGTGCAGTGGCGACAGCAACGATTTTGTCGAGGTGACCATCGACGGATCCCAGGTCTGGACCGCAAACGGTGCGGATTCGGCCTGCAATATTCCAGATCCCTACAACCAGATCAGCGTCGACATCACGGCCTACGCCGACGGGGCTGCGCACACCCTTCAATTTCACTCCATAACCTATGGTGGTGGAACTGCGACCACCAATTTCTTCATTGATGACGTGGATGTCACCACCGCGCCGTTGGCGCCGACGCTGCCGGGCTACACACCGGTGCCGACCCTGGGCCATCTCGCCATGCTGGGCCTGTTGCTGCTGCTGGCCCTGTTTGCGGCTTGGCGGTTGCGCGCGGCGCGCAAAGCGCAATGAGCTGAGTTGCTGCCAAAGTCGTCGGGCGATCCGTCGACCGAGGAACAAAGCGCAAGCCCGGAGCCGATCATTGGCTCCGGGCTTTTGTTTGGGCTGCGTCCATCGGTACAAGGCTGGTCTCGCTCTTGTTCGTGGTGCAGGCAATAGTAGGATTCCGCATAACAGCAAATAGACGGCTATACGTCTATTGACAAGTAGCTTGCGTGTGCTAGTCTGCGCTTCAACTCATCGAGACCGGCTGAGGGACAGGCCCTTTGAAGCCGGGGCAACCACCAGTGGCGCGAGCTGCTGCACGGTGCCAACTCCTGCGGAGGCGCACGCGCTTTTCCGAGAGATGAGTCGGCCACCCGTCTGGAGCGACGGGTTTGGCAGGCTTCTCGGTACTCCGCAGGCTCGATGCCTGAAGTGCGACGGAGAAGCCCATGACCTTGCTGTCTTCAATTGAGGGTGCCGAAGCCCGGTGCGGCGCCGATCACGGCGCCACGGACGCCGAGTCGCTGTGCCTGCGCGCCAGCATCGTCGTGGAATTTCAGCCTGCACATGCGAAAAAAAGCCGGCAGGCTGAAATCCGCTGCTTGTGGCTGGGCGCGCACAATGGCCCAATCGTCATCGTGCAGGGCGGCATTTCTGCCGGACGCGATGTCTGCTCAAGCCCGGCGCATGCCGATCCTGGCTGGTGGCAGGAATTGGTCGGTCCGGGCAAGGCGATCGACACCACGCAGGTACGCGTTCTGGCCATTGACTGGCTCGACGCCGTGGACCTGGACGTGGATTGCGTCACCACGACGGACCAGGCGGATGCCCTCGCAGCCCTGCTCGATGCCCTGCAGATCCGTTCGGTGGCAGCCTTCGTGGGCGGATCCTATGGCGCCATGGTCGGCCTGGCCTTCGCCGCGCGTCACGCTGGGCGACTTGGCCGTCTGGTAGCCGTGGCAGGCGCCCACCGGCCGCACCCGCTGGCCAGCGCACAGCGGGCCGTGCAGCGTGGCATCCTGCAACTGGGCATTGAATGTGGGCGTGAAGCCGAAGGCGTGTCGTTGGCACGGCAGCTTGCCCTGACCACCTACCGCGGCAGTGTCGAACTGGCCGAACGCTTTTCCGGACCGGCCGAACAGCATGCCGGGCGCTGGCAACTGCCGGTCGAGTCCTGGCTGCAGCACAATGGCGACAAGTTTGCGCGCAAGTGCTCGGCCCGGCGCTACCTGGCCCTGTCGCAGTCAATCGACCTGCACCGCGTCGACCCGGCATCAATCCGGGTACCGGTCAACCTGATCGGCATTGCCAGCGACCGGCTGGTGCCGCTGGCTGATCTGTGCGAGCTGCAGCGTGCGCTGGGCGGGCATGCCAGTCTGGACGTGATCGACTCGCGCTGCGGGCACGACGGCTTTCTGCTGGAACATGCCCAGCTTTCGACATTGCTGACCGAGTTGCTGCGTCAGCCGCTGCTGTCACAGGACACGCCGGGTACGTTGTCCCGGAATCACCCACACCAATTCCAATCCACACATCTTGCGAGGAGCGCCTGAACATGAGTACCTGGTCCGACTGTACCCGCGCCGTGCGCAGCGGCATCGAGAGCGATACCCAGCACGGGGCTGTGGTCCCGCCCTTGCACCTGTCCACCAATTACAGCTTCGAGGGCCTGGGCCGCAAGCGCCAGTACGATTATTCGCGCAGCGGCAACCCGACCCGCGATCATCTTGCAGGTGCGCTGGCCGAGCTGGAGCATGGCCATTCGGCTGTGGTCACTTCAAGTGGCATGGCCGCCGTGGCGCTGGCACTGGAGCTGGTGCCGGCCGGTGGCCGCGTGCTGGCTGCGCACGATTGCTACGGCGGCACCTGGCGTCTGCTCGATGCCTGGGCGCGCAAGCGGCGCTTCGAGGTGCGCTTTGCCGATCTGGGTGATCCGCAGGCGCTGGCCGCCGGATTGGCCGACAAGCCCGACCTGGTATGGGTGGAAACGCCGTCCAACCCGCTGCTGCGCATTACCGACATCCGGCATGTGGCGCAGGCGGCGCATGCCGCCGGCGCGCTGTGTCTGGTCGACAACACCTTCCTGTCGCCGGCCTTGCAGAAGCCGCTGGATCTCGGCGCCGACGTCGTGCTGCACTCGACCACCAAGTACATCAACGGCCACAGTGACGTGGTCGGCGGCGCGGTCGTGGCCAAGGATCCCGCCGTGGCGCAGACCCTGGCCGAGTGGAGCAACTGGCTGGGCCTGACCGGTGCGCCGTTCGACAGTTTCCTGACCCTGCGCGGCCTGCGCACGCTGGACGTGCGCCTGCGCGCGCACCAGGAAAACGCGCAGCGCGTGGCACGGCATCTGCAACACCATGGCGCGGTGCAGAAGGTGTTCTATCCCGGGCTGGAAAGCCACCCGCAACATGCTCTGGCGGAACGCCAGCAGGACGGCTTCGGAGCCATGCTGAGTTTCGAGTTGGTCGGCGGCGAGGCGGCCATCCGCGCCTTCCTCGCCGGACTTGAATGCTTCTCCCTGGCCGAATCGCTGGGCGGCGTGGAGAGCCTGGTGGCGCATCCGGCCAGCATGACGCATGCCTCGATGAGCGCCGAAGCGCGGGCCGTCGCCGGCATTTCCGATGGCCTGCTGCGCCTGTCGATCGGCATTGAGCATGGCGATGACCTGCTGGCCGACCTGAGTGCGGGTCTGGCGCGGGCGCAGGCGTCGCTGGTTCGAAAACAGGTCGTTGTGTCGTGAATGCACAGCTCGAATCCATGCCCGTGACACGCAATGCCGGTCGGCCCCGTGTGGCACTGGCGCTGCTCGGAACCGGGGGCGTGGGTCATGCGCTGCTGGCACAGTTGCAGGCGCGTCCGCAGCAGCAGCTGGCACTCGTTGGCGTGGCCAATTCCAGGCACCAACTGCTTGTCCCGCACGGTATCGAGGCAGCCGATGCGCTGCGCTCGCTGGCGCAGCAGGCGCCGCATCGAAGTGACCTGGAGCTGCTCGACGCGCTCGATGCCAGCGGCGCCACACACCGGGTCATCATCGATGCCACCGCCAGTGTCGAAGTGGCGCGGCAACACCCGATCTGGCTGGCCAGCGGCTTCCATGTCGTCACGGCCAACAAGGCGCTCAACGGCGGCTCGCTGACCGATTGGCGTGCAATCGGCAAGGCCGCCCGCGCAGGCAGCGTGCAATACGCGGCCTCGGCGACCGTTGGTGCCGGCTTGCCGGTCATCGACATACTGGAGCGCTGGCAGCGTTGCGGTGACCGGACGAGCGTCATCGAGGGCGTGTTCTCCGGCTCCCTGTCCTGGCTGTTCAATCAATTCGATGGCAGCCGCCCGTTTTCCAGATTGCTGGACGAGGCCCGCGAGGCGGGCTACTGCGAGCCCGACCCGCGCCAGGACCTCAGTGGCGGCGATGTACTGCGCAAGCTGCTGATTCTGGCGCGCACGGCCGGCATCGCCTTGCACGTGGATCAGGTGGCCGTGGAAAATCTGGTTCCCGCCGCCTTGCGTGATGTCGATCCACAGCAATTCCACGCCGAGGTCGAGCTGCTCGACCGTCAGATGGCGCGGCGCCTGGTCGAGGCCGAGCACGAAGGCTGCGTGTTGCGCCATCTGGCCCGATGGAGCGTGAATGGCGCCCGCGTCGGCTTGCACAAGTTGCCGCGCGATCATCCGGCCGCGCAGCTTCAAGGCACGGAAAATCTCTTCGTGTTCTCCTCGGCCTGCTACGACCGCGAACCATTGATCATCCGCGGCCCCGGCGCCGGCACCCACGTCACCGCCCAGGCGCTGCTGGCGGACATCCATCAACTGGCCACGTGAGCGCAGGGTGGCGGAAACGAGTTCGTCATCCTGCGCGAAGGGCGCTTGCGCCCGCAGGCGCAGGATCTGCCAGCCAGGCTTGCCGCTCAGGCCCGAGGTTTCTTCATTCAGGCAGGAAGCTGCCACGCCACTGGTACCGGCCCCGGCCCCGCATCAGAGGCGCGTGATGGCAAATGTGCGTAGAATCGGCACACGATGAGTGAGCGTCTGCTGATTCGAATCCATCCCGATCACACCCTGTCCTGGCTGAATCCGGGCCGGCCCGGTGCGGGTGCGGCCTTGCCCGAATCCGCGCAGTTGCGCGAGGCTGGCCAGGTCATCGTGCTGGTGCCGTCTGAAGCGGTGACGCTGACCCGCGTGGCGTTGCCGCCGGTCAATCCTGCGCGGCGCGCCCAGGTGCTGCCTTTCGCGCTGGAGGATCAGGTGCTGGATGATGTGGGGTCCTTGCACTTTGTGGCTTCGGACAATGCCGATGATGACGGTCGGCATGCGGTTGCGATCGTGGCGCGGACCATGATGCAGTCCTGGCTGGCGCGGCTGGCCGAGCGCGGCATTGCACCCGACTCACTGTTGCCCGATTGCCTGGCTGTGCCGCTGCATGACGGGGCTCCCGCGGTCGTCGTCGACGGCGATCGGGCGCTGGTGCGTCTGGCTGCCGATCAGGGGCTGGTCTGTGCTGGCGATCAGCTGCGCGAGTGGCTGCCTGCCGATATCGATCCGCTGGTCTTGCGTGGTGATCCGGTTGATGCCGTCCTGGCCCGTGGACTGGCCGGGGAACCGGACCTCAATTTGTTGCAGGGCGATTTCGCACCGCGCCATCGGCATGCGCCGCAGCGCCGCCTGTGGCGGCTGGCGGCTTTGCTGGCGGGGCTGGCCATCCTGATCGGGCTGACCGGACAAACCACGGCTGTACTGCGGCTCAAGCACGCCAATTCACAGGCCGAAGCGCAGATCCGGCAGCGCTATCAGGCCCTGTTTCCCGACTCGCCACCGGTACCCGATCCGGTGGCGCGGGTACGCAGCGAGTTGCAACGCCTGGGCGGTAGCAGTGCCGATGCGGGTTTGTTGAGCGTGCTGGCCCGGGCCGCGCCCATTCTGGCCAGCCACGATTTCCGGTTGCACATGCTGGGTCTGGAGTATCGCAACCACACCCTGGAACTGTCGGTGCGCGCCCCGGACCTGGCCAATCTGGACCGCCTGCGCGAACGCCTGGCGACCCTGCCCGGTACGCGGGTGGAGCTGACCGCCGCCACGCCCGGCAGTGACGGCGTGCAGGGCCGGCTCAGTATTGGCGTGCCGGGCGCATGAGTATCGAGTCGCTGAAAAAACTGTGGCACGCCCGCGAACCGCGCGAGCAGCGTGTACTGGCGTTGGGTGCCGTGGCCTGCGTGCTGCTGCTGGGCTGGGCGCTGGTCTGGCATCCGCTGCAACGTGCGCGCCAGGATCTGGGCGCGCGCCTGGATGCCCGACAGCAGGATCTGGCCTTTCTGCAGCAGGCCCAGGCGCAACTGCAGCAACTGAAAAGCCGCGATCAAAAAGGTGGCGCCAGCCGCCAGGGCAAGTCCCTGCTGGCGCTGGCCGATGCCAGTGCGCGCAAGGCCGGGCTCGGCCCCAACATCCGCCGTCTGGAGCCACTGGACGACAAGCGCATCCGGCTCGAATACAAGGCCGCCGATTTCGATGTGCTGATCGGCTGGCTGGCCGACCTCAAGCGTCGGTACGGCATTCACGCCGAAGACGTGTCGGTGGATCGCGCTGCCGGCACTGCCCAGGTCAACGCGCGCCTGGCTTTGGGAGAACCCTGACCGTGCGTGTCGTGAAATGGCTTCTTGCACTGCTGGTTCTGCTGCTGGTGCTGGCTGCCGTGGTGGTCTGGACGATGCCGGCCAGCGTGGCCTGGAAGCTGCTCGGCCCGCGCCTGCCGGCGGTACAGATGAGCGATATCGGCGGCAGTGTCTGGGACGGGCACGCCGGCCAGCTCAGTGTCGCCGGCCAACCGCTGGGTGCGCTGAAGTGGCAGACCGAGGCCTGGCCACTGCTGCACGGTGACGTGCGTGTGCGCGCCGAACTGGCCGGCGACGCGATCCAGGGCAGTGCCATCGTGACGCGCCAGCGCGACGGCCTGATCGTGTTGCGCGATGCCAGCGTCACGCTGCCTGGCGCGGTGCTGGAGGGCACGCTGGGCATCGAAGGGCTGCGTCTCGAAGGCAGCCTGCACCTGAAGGCCCGGGAAGCGCGCATCCGCAATGCGTGGTTCGTGGCACTGGATGCCAGCGGTACCTGGCGCGACGCCGGCACCAGTGGTGCGGCCGAGGCGCATCTGGGCAATGTGAAACTTGAGTTTTCCGAGCCATCACCGCCCACCATCCTTGGCGACATCCGCGATGACGGCCATGGCCCGCTGCTGATCCGCGGCCAGCTCAAGGCTCTGCCCACCGGATATACGCTGGAGGCGCAATTGCGCGCGCGAGATCCGAATGACCTGCAAACCCAGGAAGCCTTGCGTTATGTCGGTCAGCGCCAGCCCGACGGCAGCGTGCTGCTGCAGGCCGGCGGGCAGTTGCTGTTGCCGTGAGTGTTGACCTTGACCGCGCCTTGTCTGTGGCCCGCGAGGCAGCCGATGCGGCAGCCGAGGTGCTGCGGCATTACTGGCATACGGGCGTCGATATCGAGATCAAGGCCGATGCCACACCGGTGACCGTGGCAGACCGTGAGGCCGAGCAGGTGATTCGCCAGATCATCGGCAAGGCTTTTCCCGATCATGCAATCCACGGCGAGGAGGAAGGCCTGACCGGGGAGAGCAAGATGCGCTGGCTGGTCGATCCACTCGATGGCACGCGCAGTTTCGTGCGCCGCACGCCGTTTTTCTCGACCCAGATCGCCTTGATGCTCGATGGCGAACTGGTGCTGGGCATGTCCAGCGCGCCGATCTACGGCGAAACCCTGTGGGCGTGCCGCGGTGGCGGCGCCTGGAGCGAGCAGGGCCGTCTGCAGGTCGCCGACACCGCCGATCTCGCCCACGCATCGCTGTCCACCGGCAATATCGCCACCCTGGCCGCCGGTCCACGCTGGGCCAGGCTGGGTGAACTGATGGGCGAGGTCGAGCGCATGCGCGGCCTGGGCGATTTCCTGCACTACCACCTGCTGGCCCGGGGCGCACTCGACATCATCATCGAATCCGATGTCAACATCCTCGACATCGCCGCCCTCACCGTCATCGCGCGCGAAGCCGGCGCCACCATCACCGATCTCGACGGTCAGGTCATCGGTCTCGACACCCGCAGCATACTGGCCACCACACCCGCCCTGCACACCCCGCTGCTGCAACACTTCGCACTGTAGGAGCGGCCCATGGCCGCGATGGCAAGCCGGGGAACTGCCATCAAATCGGATTGCCGGCACTGTGAAACCGGATTCCATCTGATATATGCTGTGGCGGTGGTCGCTCCGTCATCGGACCTGGGTCTTCGCGGACGGCTGTTCACGCAATCATTCTGGGGGCATCACCATGACACACCGTTTGGTCCGCAAGCATCATCCGCTCACCTTGGCTGTCGCGCTGGCGCTGGGCGCCGGCAGCGTGCACGCCGCCAATATCACCGTCACCGATGGCGGTGATGCCGGCACCGCATCGACCTGCACCCTGCGCCAGGCGCTGGGTTCGGCCAACAACGACGATGCCACCGGCAGCACGTGCGTTGCAGGCAACGGCGCCGACGCGATCGACTTCGATTCCAGCCTGGCGGGCGCCACCATCACCCTGGGCGGCAGCGAGCTGACAATCTATGGTTCCTCGGTCACCCTCAATGGCAGCGGCCAGACCATCGACGGCAATGGCGCCTCGGGCGATCTGTTCGTCTACAACGCCACGGCCGACATCAGCAACCTCACCTTCATTGGCGGCAACACGTCCTACAGCGGTGGTGGCATCGCTTCGCGCAACAGCCATCTCACGCTGACCCAGTCCACCGTATCCGGTAACACGGCAACGGGCCGTGGTGGCGGCATTGCGTCCTACGTCTATAGGGGTGGCAGCAACGTGAATGGCCGCAGGCAAGCCGCCGTTGCGCACCGCACCGTGCCTGGCAACGCCACCAACGGCACATCGGGTGTACCCGTCAGTGGCAGCATCACGCTGGTTGGCTCGACGGTCAGCGGCAATACGGCGTCTTCCATGGCTGGCGGTGTCGTCTGCTATACCTCGTCACCGTGCACCATCACCGACTCCACCATCAGCGGCAACCAGCTCAATGCCGGTTACAACTACGGTGCAGGCGGCGTGTACATCACCAAGTACAGCGTCGGCACCATCAGCGGCAGCACCATCGCCAACAATACGGCTGTCGGTGGCAGCAATTACGGTTTCCTGACGGGAGGCGTATACCAGTATGCAAGTTCGCTGACGATGACCAACGCCACCGTGGCCGGCAACAGTGCCACGGGTGTGGGCTATCTGGCCGGTGGCCTGTCCAACGCTTACAACTCCGCCGACAGTGGCGCGGGCTACGGTTTGATCATGAACAATGTCACGGTGTCCGGCAATAGTGCTGCAAGTGGCGCCAGCCCCAGTGCAGGCGGCTTGTTCATCGGCGCTTTTTCCTCGGGTGGTGCCACGCTGTCCAATGCAATCATCTCGGGCAACAGCGGGCCGTCCGACAATGACTTGTATGTCTATTCGGGTTCTGCCTCCGCGGCCGGCAGCCTGCTCGGCAGCACGCTGTCGGGCAGCTATGCCGGCAATGGCAATGTGTTCAGCGACAGCCCCGGCCTGGGCGCACTGGCCAACAACGGTGGCCCGACCATGACCATGGCACTGATGACCGGCAGTCCCGCCATTGACGCCGGCGACAACAGCCTGGTCCCGGGCGGCGTGCAATACGACCAGCGTGGCGCGGGATTTCCGCGCATTCAGAACACCACGGTGGATATCGGCAGCTTCGAAGTCGCTGCGGCTGGCCCAGGGCCGGGCGGCGGCTTTGCCTACGTGGCCGTACCGTCCACATCGCTGTGGAGCAAGGCCCTGCTGGCCTTGCTGAGCACGCTGGCGGCGGGCTTTGGCTTGTTCCGCAAGCGACGACAAGCCGGCAATTTGTAGTCGCCGCGTGCGCATGCGGCTTGTATCCAGCCCCGGGGTCGCCAGTCAGCGCCCCGGGGTTTGTCGTATCCGCGTACAATGGGCGGATGACAAAACATCCGAAGATTCTGGCCACGCGGCTGGCCGAGAAGAGCCGTTTTCTGCGCGCCGAGGAAGTCGATCTCGAATTCAGCAATGGTGAACGGCGCACGCATGAGCGGGTGATCAGCTCAGGCTTGGGTGCGGCCATGATCGTGCCGATGATCGATCCGGAGACCGTGCTGCTGGTCAGCGAATACAGTGTCGGGCTGGACCATTACGAACTTGGCTTGCCCAAGGGCCGACTGGACCGCGACGAGACGGTGGAGCAGGGTGCCAACCGCGAGCTCAAGGAAGAGGCCGGTTATGGCGCGCGCAAGCTGAAGCTGATTGGCGAGCTGTCGCTGGCGCCAGCCTACATGACCCACATGACCCACGTGGTGCTGGCGCAGGATCTGTACGAGGAGAAGCTGGAGGGCGACGAGCCCGAACCGCTGGAGGTGATGCGCTGGCCCATGGCCAAGCTGCACGAGCTGGTGGCGCGCGACGATGTCACCGAAGGCCGCACCATTGCTGCGCTGTACATGGCACGCGAGTATCTCGCCGGGCGCTATCAGCCCAAATGAAGTGTCGCAGTGCAACCCTGTTCCAGGCATGTCATCCCGGACGCCGCGTAGCGGTGATCCGGACGCTGAGGCAGGATTGCCGACAGCGAACGTCGGCGCAGCCGATGGCCCGACGGGTGAGCGCCAGGATGGCGCGAACAAATCCACCTGTTGATCTGAGCACCAGTTTAACCCGGTGGATTCCGGGTGCCATGCTTCGCGTGGTCCCGGAATGACGATGACTTTCCAGGAAATCCGTTCTGATGAGTGAATTGAACCGACTCCTCCAGCCCGTGGGTGAAATCACCCGGCGCGCCGCCGCGGCCATCCTGGAGGTCTATGCCGACAGCTTTGCCGTGCGCAGCAAGGCCGACGACTCGCCGGTGACGGCCGCCGACATGGCCGCGCACCGCGTCATTGTCGAAGGCCTGCGCGAGCTGACGCCGGACTGGCCGATCCTGTCCGAGGAAGCGGCCAACATCCCCTGGGACACGCGCCGCAACTGGTCGCGCTACTGGCTGGTCGACCCGCTCGATGGCACGCGCGAGTTCGTCAAGCGCAACGGCGAGTTCACCGTCAATATCGCCCTGATCGAGGGTGGCGAGCCGGTGCTGGGCGTGGTCCAGGCACCGGTGACCGGTGCGCTGTATGCCGCCGCCAGCGGATACGGTGCGCGCTGCCAGCGCAAGCCCGGCGCGATTCCCGAGGCACTGGAAACCCGCCCTCCGCAATCACCACTCAAGGTCGCCGGCAGCCGCTCGCACGCCCGCCCGGAACAGGTCGAGATGCTGGCCCGGCTGGGTTCGACCGAGACCGTACCGCTCGGTTCTTCACTGAAGTTCTGCCTGATCGCTGCCGGCCAGGCCGACCTGTATCTGCGCCTTGGACCGACCAGCGAATGGGACACGGCCGCCGCCCACTGCATTCTGACCGAAGCCGGCGGCGCGGTACTGGATCTGGCGGGCCGGCCCTTGCGCTACAACCAGAAAGAAAGCCTGATCAATCCGTCCTTCATCGCCGTCGGCGACCCCTCGCGCGACTGGGCGGGGAAATTGGCCGATACCGCGTCGTAGGTCGGCTCAAGGAGCGTAGCGACGGAGCCGGCGGCCATGTGATCAACGAACAACTCGACGCCGACTCCGGACTTCGGCCTTGGGCCGGCCTACAATGGAGCGTGCACCTGACATGACATCAGCATGACCATCCAGAAAATCACCATCGCCACCCGCAAAAGTGCGCTGGCCCTGTGGCAGGCCGAGCACGTGGCTGGACGACTGCGCGAACTGCATTCGGAGCTGACGGTGTCGCTGCTGCCGCTTTCGACCCGCGGCGACGAACTGCTGGATCGCTCGCTGGCCGAGGTCGGCGGCAAGGGCCTGTTCCTCAAGGAACTGGAGCGCGCGATGCAGGCCGGCGAGGCCGACGTTGCCGTGCATTCGCTGAAGGACGTGCCGGCCGAAATGGAGCCGGGCTTCTGTCTGGCCGCGGTGCTGGAGCGCGCCGACCCGGCCGATGCCTTTGTCAGCATCGAGCATGCCGATCTTGCGTCGCTGCCGCAAGGAGCGCGGGTCGGCACTTCATCCTTGCGCCGCCGCGCGCAATTGCAGGCGCTGCGCCCCGATCTTGAGATCGCCGGCCTGCGTGGCAATGTCAATACGCGCCTGGCCAAGCTGGAACAGGGCGATTATGCCGCCATCATCCTGGCCGTGGCCGGTCTGGAGCGACTGGGCCTGGGCCAGCACATCCGGTCACGACTGAACCCGCCCGACTGGCTACCGGCGGCGGGCCAGGCCGCACTGGCCGTCGAGTGCCGCGACGATGATGCCGTGGCCATGGCGCTGCTGCGGCCGCTCGATCATCCCGCCAGCCGCGCCGCCACCACCGCCGAGCGCGCCATGAACCGCACCCTGGGCGGCAGTTGCTCGGTGCCCGTGGGGGCTTTTGCGCAGATCGAGCGCGAGCAGGTGCAGCTTGCCGGCATGGTTGGTGAGGTCGCTACCGGGCGTTTGCTGCATGCATCCGCGGCGGGGGCACGCGCCTCTGCAGAAGCGGTAGGCATTCAGGTGGCGCAGGATCTGCTTGAGCAGGGGGCCTCCGACTTTCTCGCGCCGCATCTGGCGAGCGGCTGAAAGACGAGCTTTTGATCGACTCGACTGAGTCTTACACTGTGTGGACGCCGAGATTCGAGTAGTACGCTCTTCGATTGACTTGGACGTCATCCCGGAATCGCGAAGCGATATCCGGGATCCAGCGACTTTTGTGTTTGCCTCGTGGCACGAAAGACACTGGATTCCCGCTTTCGCGGGAATGACGAGATAAAGCACGGTGGAGCGAACCTCTGTATGCAAGAAGTTCCGGTTGGATACACAACCATCGCTTTTGAAGGGAGCACCCAGTGTCCATTCCCAGCTCTGCCGCAACAACGCCCATCGAAAGCCGCGACCAGTTGTGCCAGTTTCTGGCCAGCGGCGAGAAGCCGCGCGCCGACTGGCGCATCGGTACCGAACACGAGAAATTCGGTTTCCGCTGGGAAGACCTGAGGCCGCCCGAGTTCGAAGGCGAGCGCGGCATTCGTGCGGTGCTGGAAGGCCTGGCCGCGGCCGGCAACTGGGATATCCACCGCGAGGACGGCAAGCCGCTGGCGCTGTCGCGCGATGGCGCCTCCATCACGCTGGAGCCGGCCGGGCAACTGGAATTGTCCGGTGCGCCGCTGGAGTCGATTCACCAGACCTGCAACGAGGTCAACACCCACCTTGTCGACGTGCGCAGCGTAGCCGACGAGCTGGAACTGGGTTTTCTGGGCATGGGTTTCCAGCCCAAGTGGCGGCGCCAGGACATGCCGTGGATGCCCAAGGGACGCTACAAGATCATGCGCGAGTACATGCCCACGCGCGGCGACCTGGGTCTGGACATGATGACCCGGACCTGTACCGTGCAGGTGAACCTGGATTTTTCCAGCGAAGCCGACATGGTGAAGAAATTCCGCGTTGGCCTGGCACTGCAGCCGGTTGCAACCGCGCTGTTCGCCGACTCGCCCTTCACCGAAGGCCAGCCCAATGGCTTCGTGAGCTTCCGCTCGCAGGTATGGACCGACACCGACCCCGACCGCACCGGCATGCTGGACTTCGTGTTCGAGGACGGCTTCGGCTACGAGCGCTGGGTCGACTACGCGCTCGATGTGCCGATGTACTTCAGCCTGCAGCCCGATGGTCTGGTCAATCTGGCCGGGGCCAGCTTCCGCGATTTTCTCGCCGGCACGCTGAAGCAGTTGCCGGGTGTGCGGCCGACGCTGCGCGACTGGGCCGACCACCTGACCACGATCTTCCCCGAGGTGCGCTTGAAGCAGTTTCTGGAAATGCGCGGCGCCGACGGCGGACCGTGGAACCGGATCTGTGCGCTGCCCGCGTTCTGGGTCGGACTGCTGTATGACGACGAAGCCCTGGACGCCGCCTGGGATCTGGTCAGGGACTTCAGTCTGGCCGAGCGCCACGCTCTGCGCGACGGCGTGCCGCGCCACGGCCTCAAGCTGCCATTCCGCGGCGCCAGTGTGCGCGAGCTGGCCAGTGAGGCGCTGAAAATGGCCACCCGCGGCCTGGAACGGCGCAACTGCCTGGGCGGCAGCGGCCGCGACGAAAGTGTTTTCCTGGTGCCACTGTATGAGACGGCCGATTCCGGCCAGACCCCCGCCGAGGAAAAGCTGGCCCTGTTCCACGGCCGCTGGCAGGGCAGCGTCGATCCGGTGTTTCGGGAGTTTGCGTATTAGGCTTGCGGGAGCCGGAACTCGGGCCTCGGGACTTGTATTCACCGTCATCCTGGGGCCGGCCGGAGGCCGGAACCCGGGATCCATCTTGATTTTTGTTGATCCGCATTACGCAGCCTGTTCGGCAATTCGAAAATGGATCCCGGGCTCCTCGCTGCGCTCGGCCCCGGGATGACGAAAGAGGAGTCTGCGCCACGATGAGCTTCGTTCCTGCAGGATGCCGCTGCGCAAAGCGAAGCGCACCGTTGCGCACGCGTATCGATGAGCATCACCCCTTCTGATTAGAGACTGCAGTTTTCTGGCAGGTCCGGCTAGGCTGGTGGCGAATGGTCGCGGGTGCTCCTGTGCCCGCGATGTGATGTTGCCATCAGGGGTTGTCCATGCGTTTTGCCAGATTTCCATTCGCCCGTTTCCGGTGCGGTTTGCTGCTGCCCGCGGGATGGCTCGTTCTGCTGCTGGCCTGCGGCAGTACGCAGGCGGCCGTGTGCCGGGTGGACACCAATGGCAGTGCCGCAAACAGCGGTGCCCAGTGGTCGTCACCCAAGGATCTGACTTCGGCGCTGGCCGACAGCTCCTGCAGCGAAATCTGGGTTCGGCAGGGAACCTACAAGCCGACTGCAGGCGGTGACCGCGCCGCAACCTTTTCGGTACGCCCCGGCGTGGCGGTGTATGGCGGTTTCGCCGGCAACGAAACGCAGCGCAGCGCACGCGACCCGAACGCGCACAGCGTGACCCTGTCGGGCGATATCGGCACCAGTGGCGATGCCAGCGACAACAGCTACCACGTGGTCCTTCTGACGGGAAGCACGGCTGCCGGGATCAATGACGCCGCCACGCGTCTGGACGGGTTCATCATCCGCGATGGCCACGCCGACAATGGTGGCGGCAGCAACAGCCAGGATGGTGGCGGCATTCTGTGCATGGGCGAAGGCAGTGGGCACGAGTTCAATCCGACACTGGCGAACCTGGTCATTCGGGACAACCAGGCCAGCTTTGGTGGCGGCCTGTACAGCCGCAGCAGGGCCAGTGGCCAGTGCAGCCCGCGCATCACCGATGTCGTGTTCAAGAACAACAAGGCCGATTTCCACGGTGGTGCCATGTTCACCGAGGGCTGTGCCGGCGACCATTGCGATCCGGTACTGACGCGGGTCAGCTTTGAAGACAATGAGGCCATCGACGGCGATGGCGGGGGCATGTACAACTATGGCGAGGGTTCCACGAAATCCTGCAGCCCGGTACTCACCGACGTGCGCTTCTTCGGCAATGTGGCCAGTGACAATGGCGGCGGCATGGCCAACGACGGTTACGGCGGCGACAGCAGTCCGCGACTGACCAATGTGACCTTTGCCAACAATCGCGCGACCGGCACTGCTTTTTATGCCGGCAAGGGCGGTGCCATGGACAACAGCGGTGCCGACAGCGGCAGAAGCTGGCCGGTACTGAGGAACGTCACCTTCTACAACAATTACGCCCACAACGCTGGCGGGGCCATCCACAATGATGGCAGCACTTCGGGTAGTGCGCGGGCCGACATCCGCAATGGCACCTTCTATCTCAACAGCACCGATGGCAGCGGTGCGACCTTCTACAACAACGGTACCGATTCCGGCCTGGCGATGACCCTGCTCACCGATTCCATTGCCTGGGGCGGGGTGGTCAACGGCGGTGGCTCCGGTCCGATCGTCCACAACGCGGTCGGCAATGGCAGCGCGCTGGCCAACATCAATCACAGCGTGGTGGAGGGCGGTTGCCCGGCGGGCAATACCTGCACCATGGTCAATGGAACCAATCCGATTCTGGATCCGCTGCAGAACAACGGCGGCTACACCGAAACCATGGCGCCGCACACGCCGGGCTCGGCCATTAATGCTGCGAACAGTCCGTGTCTGGCCACCGACCAGCGCGGCATGCCGCGTCCGCAGGGCGGGTTCTGTGATGCCGGCGCGGTGGAAGTCGTGACCGATCCCTCGCAGGTCAGTGCGGTGGTGACCGGCTCGGGCAGTGTCAGCGCTGCGGTCAGCCCGGCACCACTGACCGGCAGTATCAGCAACTGCAGCAGTGGTGGCGGAAGCTGCAGCGCCAGCTACCCGCAAATGCTGTTGGTGAGCCTGGGCGCAACGCCGGCCAGCCACTGGCACTTTACCGGCTGGGGCGGTGATTGTGCTGCTGCCGGCACGAGCACCACGGCCAGCGTCATCACCGACCTGGACCGCAACTGCACCGCCGACTTTGCCATCAATGCGCACGCGGTCGGCGGCACGGTCAGTGGCCTGACCGGCAGTGGCCTGGTGCTGCAACTGAATGGCGGCAATGATCTATCCATCAGCGCCAACGGCAGCTTCAGCTTTGCTGCCAGTGTGGACTACGGCAGTCCGTACAGCGTCAGCGTGTTGACACAACCGTCATCGCCGGCGCAGACCTGCGCCGTGAGCAACGCCAGCGGCCCGATGCCCGACGCGGACGTGAGCAACGTGCTGGTGGCTTGCGCCACCGACATGCATGTGGTCACAGGCAGCGTGGCAACGGGCCAGGGCAGCATCACGCCGCTGACGCAAAGTGTCGCCGACGGTGCCACCGCGACCTTGACCGTGACGCCGACCACGGGCTGGCACGTCGACAGCATCAGCGGCTGTGGCGGCAGCCTGTCCGGCAGCACCTACACCACGGCGGCGGTGATGGCCGACTGCGCGGTCACGGCGCGCTTTGCCATCAACACGCACACGGTCGGCGGCACGGTCAGTGGTCTCACTGGCAGCGGCCTGGTGCTGCAACTGAATGGCGGCAATGATCTTTCCGTCGGCGCCAACGGCAGCTTCGGCTTTGCTGCCAGCGTGGATTACGGTAGCTCGTACAGTGTCACCGTCCTGAGCCAGCCCGGCTCGCCGGCCCAGACCTGCACGATGAGCCAAGGCAGCGGCACGATGCCCGATGCGGACGTGAGCAACGTGCTGGTGGCTTGCGCCACCGACATGCATGTGGTCACAGGCAGCGTGGCAACGGGCCAGGGCAGCATCACGCCGCTGACGCAAAGTGTCGCCGACGGTGCCACCGCGACCTTGACCGTGACGCCGGCCACGGGCTGGCACATTGACAGCGTCAGCGGTTGCGGTGGGGTTCAGTCCGGCAACACCTTCACCACGGCCGCAATTACAGCCGACTGTGCGGTCACTGCAAGCTTCGCCATCAACCGCTACACGGTCGGAGGCACGGTGAGCGGTGGACATGGCAGTATTTTGCCAGGCAGTGTGAGCGTTGATTTTGGCGACACGGCCACATTGGTCCTGACCGCCGATACCAATTACGAGCTGGACACGGTGAGTGGTTGCGGTGGCAATCTGAACGGCAATCAATGGATCACGGCCCCGATCACCGCCGACTGCACCGTCACCGCGACCTTCCGCACGACCATTGCCGCCTACGCGCCGGTGCCTGCGCTGGATCGTCGTCTGCTGCTTCTGCTGGCCGTGCTGATCGCCTTGGCCGGCTTGTGGCGCCGACGTCACACCTGACAGTGGAATGATCGGTTACACTCGTGGCCTGCATTTTTTCGTGTACGTTTCTTGGCCGCATCCTCCCGCACTTCGTCCCGC
>CBFGSA010000046.1:0-19335 GCA_965651365.1 uncultured Rhodanobacteraceae bacterium
AGCGCACACTTGCGCTCCTGCAATACTCGACGGTCGGGAAGGGTGCAAATCGACAAACGAGCAGACCCGGGATGCAGCGGCCCAGGTCACCGGCAGAATTGTCCCGCACAGCAATCAAGTTCTGATCTTTGTTGGGCGCCGGTCCATGTAGTACCGTTGCGCGGGGCCGGACGAGACCGGTCGCGCTGCCTGGAGTCTTGCCGCTGATGATCCGTTTCCGTTTGCCGCTGCTGTGCCTGTTGCTGTCGTGTCTTGCGCTGGGCGCCTGTGCGCCGCACGCCGAAGTCCAGCACCAAACCGCAGGCCAGCGCCTGGAAGGGCTGCTGTTCTGGAACCAGGCCCAGCGCGAGGCGCGCTTTCCGAAGATGTACGAATTGTTCCCCAGCAGCCGGGTGGCGCGTGGCGAGAATGTCCATGCGCTGCCGCCCGGTGCGCCGCTGACGCCGCGCTGGACGGATGACACCACGCTGACCGACTACATGCGCCAGTACCACATCGCCGGCGTGCTGGTGCTCGAGGACGGTCGCATCCGGCTGCAGCAGTATGGGCCAGGGGTCACCCCCGGCATGCGCTGGACCTCGTTCTCGGTGGCCAAGTCGTTTACCTCGACGTTGCTGGGCATTGCCCTGAAGCAAGGCGATATCCGCAGCCTCGACGACCGGCTCGGCCGCTACATACCCGAACTGCGCGGCCATGCCTACGGCGATGTCACGGTACGCCAGTTGCTGACCATGACCTCGGGCATCGAATGGAACGAGGATTATGCCGATCCGGATTCCGATGTGGCGCAGATGTACATGGCGCCGTGCCGGGATCAAGAGGCGCACATTCTCACCTACATGAAGGATCTGCCGCGCCAGTGGCCGGGCGGCACGCATTGGCAGTACAGCACCGGCGAGACCGATCTGCTGGGCATTCTGGTGCAGCGGGCGACCGGGATGTCGCTGGCCGACTATCTGTCGCAGACCGTCTGGAAGCCGTACGGCATGGCCAGCGATGCCTTCTGGCTGAAAGACGAATGCGACGGCAGCAATCTCGGCGGCAGCGGCCTGTCGGCAACCCTGGCCGACTACGCCCGCATGGGCCAGTTCATGCTCGATGGCGGCCGGATCGACGGCAAGCCCGTAATCGCCGAGGCCTGGATGCGCGGCGCCCTGCAACGCCAGCAGAAGGTCAGCGATCCCGAACGCGGCTACGGCTACCAGTGGTGGACCGATGCCGACGGCAGCTTCGCGGCGATCGGCATCTTCGGCCAGCTGCTCTACATCGATCCGGCACGCAAGCTGGTGATTGCCCAGATCGCAGCCTGGCCTGCGGCCGACTCCGATGCCCTGGTGGCAGCACGGCGTGCCTTCGTGGCGGCGGTCAAGCGGGCGGCTGACCATGGGAAATCACGGCAAGCGGAAGGAGAGGGGCGGCCCTGATCATGGACGGCACGACACACGATCCGGCCAATCTGAAACTGTCGCCGGCGCAAATGCAGGACATGGGCAACGAAGTCGTGGCACGCGCCGTGGCGCATCTGGCGGCGCTGGACGAGGCCCCGGCCAGCGGCGATTGCAGCGATATCGAGGCGCTGTGTCGCTCGATGCGCGAAGGTGCGCCGGAGCAGGGTGTGACACTGAATAGCCTGCTCGATCCGCTGTTCGAGGACTGGATTCCACGTTCCTTCCGAGGGCCGGATGCTGGAAATCGACTACGAAAACCTGGTGCGCGAACCCGAGGCCGTGACGCGCCGGATGCTGGCGCATGTCGGGCTGCCGTTTGAAGGGGCGTGTCTGGCGTTCGAGCGCAACCCGGCGCCGTCATTGACCGCCAGTGCCGCCCAGGTGCGCCAGCCAATCTACACCTCGTCGATGGGCCTGTGGGGCAACTACCGGGACCAGCTTGAACCGCTGGCCCAGCGCCTGCGCGAAGTTCAAGGGCAGCACGATACAGTATGATCTGATACAATAACTGCATGCAGGTATCAGAACGGACCCAGTGGCATCCAACAGGTGGTGAGCTTGATCTTGACGGGCTCGTCGGCCCGGGCCTGCGCAGCGTGTTCCGCATTGCCGACCAGTGGGGACTGAGCAACGACCAGTTGTCGATCCTGCTGGGCCAGCCCTCGCGCAGCACGTTTTTCCGCTGGAAGGCCGGGCACACGGCCCAGGCCAACCACGATCTGCTGGAACGGCTGAGCTATATCCTCGGAATCTACAAGGGATTGCACACTTTTTTCAGCCACGACAAACTGGCGGATACTTGGATCCGGCAGCGCAACGACCATCCGCTGTTCGGCGGCGAGCCGCCACTCAAGCGCATGCTGGCCGGCAAGGTCAGCGACCTCTACGTCGTGCGCCAGCACGTGGATGCGGCGAGAGGCTGGTGAGCCCGCGCAAGGCCGTGCCGCAGACCGCGCTGGACTGGCGCAAGACCTGGCGCATCGTGTCCTCGCGCTTTCCGCCAGTGGGCCTGTTCGATACCGTTGCCGACCCGGCTGACCTGGACAAGATCTACGCGCTGGAATCGATGACCAACCCGCGCGTGCGTGAGCAGATCGGTGAGCTGGATCTGGTTCCAGCCCAACGCCGCATCAGCGGGCCGGGCAGCACGCCGGTGATGAGTGCCTTTACCCACATCAACCCCGACGGCAGCCGGTTTGCCGATGGCAGTTACGGCGTCTACTACGCCGCACACGAGCGGGAAACGGCGATTCGCGAAACCGTGTTCCATCGCGAGATCTTCCTGCGCCACAGCCACACGCCGCCCACACAACTCGACATGCGCTGCTACAACGCCGCCATCAAGGGCGAGTTTGACGATATCCGCGGCATCCGTCCGAAGCTGCACGACCCCGACAGTTACCAGGCCAGCCAAGCCTTCGCCCGCAAGCGTCGCGACCAGGGCAGCAACGGCATCGTCTACGACAGCGTGCGGCATTCCGGCGGCCAGGCTGTTGCGGCCTTCTACCCCGACCTGATCCGCAACTGCCGCCAGTCCGAACACCTGAGCTACATCTGGAACGGCCAGCGCATTACCGACGTGCTGCGCAAGAGCCTGGCTCTCAGACTTGACTAGCCCGTAGAAATCTTCCGGGTTGCAAAAGCGCCTGCGCGGTCCATATTTCCGCCAATTCTCGGCCCATAGAACCACCATGGGCCTGCAAGTCGGCGAAAATCTGTCCACACGCCGTCACTTTTTCGCCTCGAAAGTTCCTGCGGCTCAGGCTCCAAGCTCGGGAAAATCGCCGGGCGCGGGCAGCGCCTCAGTCGCAATCATGTTGGCGTTTTTCGAATCAGTCCGGTCATGCGCTGCAGCCGCGGCCAGCTTCACGGCCTTGTGCGTGGCTTGCCAACACTGATCGGGCTGGTAGCACGATGGCACGTCCGCCCAGCGCCGGTCGCCTGACTTCGCCTCGGCCGCAATCACCTTGCAGCCGACATCCGGTGTCGGTGACAGCGGCAGCCACCAACCACCCTGGGCGTCGGCTTCGATACAGACAAAATCATGCTGTGCGCTGCCCAACGATTCGAACTCCTGCGTGCAACGCGCCCCCTGCTGGCGCAAGGTTACCGGGTCCAGCCGCAGAACGAGCCCTCGGGTATACATGCGTGCCATGAAATTCGCTTCCAGAACAAAGCACCAAGATGCCTGCTGGGCGGCAGGCATGCAAGCGAAACCTCAAATGGTGTAAATGGTGGAGCGGAGGAGGATCGAACTCCCGACCTTCGCATTGCGAACGCGACGCTCTCCCAGCTGAGCTACCGCCCCACGCGAGGGCGGCATTTTAGCAGCGTGGTGTGCGCGGTGCCAGCGATTTGTGCCGGGGCGGGCCCGGTTACTGCTTGTCGCCGTGCAGGGTGTGGCCGCCTTGCAGCAGGTCCAGTGACGTGACCTTGTCCTGGTCGTTGCGCTGGAAGTTGATCTGGATGCCGTAGGCGGCGGCTTCAAATTTGTCCTTGCCCACGTTTTCCAGCGGGAAGGCGCCCTGGCCGGTGGCTTGCGCCTTGAGCTGGCCGTCGGCGGCGGTGACGGTGAGTTCGAAGCCGGGCATCAGCGGGTAGGTCCCGGTGTATTGATCCAGCGTCTTCTGGTCGAGCCGGGTCTGTGGCTTGGATTTTTTGCGGTCTGTCCGTTTGGCTTGCATTTCGCCACCGCCCTGGCGCCAGGCAAAGCTCCAGTGACCGTCGGCATGGTGGACGGGGTGAAGCAGGGCGTCGAACTTCAGTGGATAGAAGTCGCCGACGCTGTCGTAACCCATTTCGAATTGCGGCTGGCCGGCGGCCTGGATGTACAGCTTGCCGTCCTTGTGACTCAGCGTCATCGGCATGCCGCTGTCAAGCAGGTATTGGCCGCTCAGGGCCTTGAGCAGTTCCGTATCGGCCTGCGCAAGCTTGCGCGGGCCATCCAGCGGAACCTTGGCATCGAGAAGATGCATGCCCAGCTTGCCCAGCCCTCCGGTCGAGGTCCACGAGGTGTCGCTGAGCAGGACCACGCCGCGCTGGCGTTTCGGGTCGAAAGCCACCAGCGAGGAAAAGCCACCGGTGCCGCCTTCATGCAGATAGACTGCACGGTCCTCGACGGACTCGATGAACCAGTTGATTCCGCGTGCCAGCGGGTCGGGAACGTCGGGTTGGGTGTGGGTCAGAGCAATGGCCTTGCCGACTCTGGTACTGGTGTCGGGTTTCAGCTCGGCCTGGACATACTTCACCATTGCATCGAGGGTCGCGCGAACACCACCGACTCCCGCCATGTTTTTGGGGAAGCGCCAGGCGGGCGTGGGCTGACCGCTGGGCAGGTGGCCCACAGCATCGTGCAAACCATCGGGGACTTTGTGGACCCAGGCGCCGTGCATGCCGAGTGGTTGGAACAGTTTTTGTTGCAACAGGGTGTCGAAGTCGGTGTCAGTACGATGCGCAATGCCCCAGGACAACAGCATCATGGCGAAATTGGAGTATTGCGGTTGTGTCCCGGGGGCGCCTTTCAGTGTGACCTGGCCGAGGGCGTCGATCACCTGCTGCGGCGTCATGGCGGCGTAGGGATCGGCCGGGTTGGTGATGGCGACGCCGGGTGGCAGGGCGGGCAGGCCGGAACTGTGGGTGACGATGTCGCGCAGACGGATCGGCTGGCCTTTCCATTGCGGCACTTTGGTGCCCCTGGGCAACCAGGCACTGAGTGGATCGGCCAGGGACGCCTTGCCCTGATCGATCAGTTCGGCCAGCAGCGTGGCGGTCATGGTCTTGCTGACCGATCCGATCTCGAACGCATCTTCCGGTCCGATGCGCGGTTTGTGACCGGCATTGGCGCACACATACGCGCGGCTGACGGTTTGGTCGATCACGGCAGCGGCCACGCAGGCGCCGGTGCGGTCGCCGTGCAGGCGCTGGCCCAGTGCCGTCGCCAGCTCGACATCGGTCATGGCATGGGCTGGCAGCAGTGGCAGGGCCATCAGCGCTGCGCCAGCGATTGCCAGACATGAAAGCCGACGCTCGTTTTTCCATTTGCATTGATTTGCGTTCATTTGCGGACTTGCCTTTTCAAGATGACAGCAAAGCGGAAAGTTTCGGTTCAAGCAGGGGTTTGCGCCAGCCTTCCAGCTCGTCCGGCCAGGCACCGTTGACCAGCAACTCTTCCAGCAGCCGGCGCGGACACAGCAGGCCGGCGGGGATGTCCAGGTCTTCGGCCACGCTGGCAACGACGTGCTTGAGTTTTTTCAATTGGGCGCGCTGGTCTCGCTCCAGAGGAGGCGGGATGTCGGCGGTGGCTTCGACTTCTTCCGCTGTCAGCGGGCGCTTGAGTTCGTCGAGAAGCGCCGTGCATTGGGCATTGCGCATCGCGCGCTGGCCGCGCATCTGCTGGCGCATGTCATCGCGGTCGCTTGGGGCGTCCGCCACCAGGCCGATGGCTTGCCTGTCGTTGAACAGCCATGGGCGGGGCTTGTTGAGCGAGCGCGCGCTGTGTTCGCGCCACAGCAGGATGCGACGCAGCAATGCCTGGCACTCGCGGGGCCAGTCGGCGGCGGCGGACAGCTTGCGCTGGGGTTGTGGATCGATGCGGTCGCGCTCGGCACGCTGGCACAGGCGCCGACCTTCTTCATCCAGCCAGCCAAGGCGACCCAGCTCTTCCAGTCGATTGTGCAGATGCGCGTGAACCGCGTGCAGATGCACCACGTCGAGCGCGGCATAGTCGCATTGCGAATCGGTGAGTGGGCGTTGCAGCCAGTCGGAGCGGGTTTCGCCTTTTTCCAGCTCCTCGCCGGTGATTTCACGCACGAGCTTCTGGTAGCTCAGCCCCTGGCCCAAGCCGGCCATGGCGGCGGCAACCTGGGTGTCGAACAGCCGACCGGGCCCATGCGGGAGGATGTCGGCGAGTGCCTCCATATCCTCGCTGGCGCTGTGCACCACGCAGCAGTTGGCCGGATTTTCCAGCAAGCCGGCCAGCGCCGGGCCAGGTTGGAAGGCGAGCGGATCGATCAGTGCCGTCGTGCCACTGAGACCGATTTGCAGCAGCGCCAGTTCCGGATAGAAGGTGTTGCGGCGCATGAACTCGGTATCCAGCGCCAGTACCTGCGGTACGGGCGCATCCGGTATCAGTCGCTGCAGCTTTTCCGGGGAATCGATCCATTCGTGGGAAACAACGGAGGGCATGCAAGGTCCTTGGTGAAATTTGCGGGTTGCCGGACCGCTCCGGGACCCGGGTCGATGGTAACCTTGTTTGTACCGCCCACCAAAGCCTCGTCGCGCCCATGCCGGAAGTCAAATCGCTCAATCGTCAACAGCGAATTGGTGGCGTTCTGGGCGTTGCGCTGCTGGCGTTCGCCTTGGCGTATCGTTTTTTGCCCGGATTGCTGCATGAGACAAACGGACAGGCAGAAGACAAGCGGCCACGGACAGTGCAGCAGCTCACCACGCCGATGGGTTTCGACCGCCCGGCTGCAGCGGGCAGCACGCCAAAACATTTGGAGGCCGTTGCAGGGCCACCGGTGTCGCTGGCTTCGAGCGATGTGATCATGGCCTATCGGCGCGCAGCCAACGCCCCAGTCAGCGAGCAACTGCAGGAATGGCTGCGGCATGGTGACAAGGCGGCGGCATCCGGAGATCTGGCCGGCACTGATGCCAGCGCCGCCTCGTGGTACGCCAAGGTGCTGAATGCCGACAAGGACAACCGGGCGGCACGGGCCGGACTGGCCGAGGTCGGCCGCAAGCTGGCCTCGCGCGCCCATTCGGCGCTGGCCAGCGGCGATCTTGCACAGGTGCGCAAATGGCTGGCTGTAATGCGCGATGTTCCGCTGGCACAGGCGGAGACGACGCGAATTGAAAAGCAGCTCAATGTGTACGAAGAGGTCACTCCGATGCTCAGCCAGGCTGCCGAGCTGCTCAAGGGGGACACGGTATCCGCCGCGCAAAGGGATCAGGCACTTGCACTGTATCGGCATGTGCTGGCGCTGGATTCGAACAATTCCGTTGCCCAGCAGGGTTTGCTGAAGATCCAGCGCGTCTGGCTCGACAAGGCCCTGGCGGCGGTGGCACAAAGCGACTACGCCAGCGCTGATGCAGCTTTGGCCAAGGCCGCTGCGCTGGTGCCTTCATCGCAGGAACTGCAAAACGTGCGCAGCCGGGTGGAGCGCATGCGGCGCTTGCAGGCCAGCAATATTCTGGCGCAGGCGCATTCTGCGCTTGATTCCGGTGATCTCGCGCTTGGCCGAAAGCTGGCCGATCAGGCGCAGGCAATAAGTCCGGACTTGACGGGCCTCGATGCCTTCAACGACGCCTTCCAGAACGCGCGTCTGTATGGAGGCTACAAGCCCGGACAGTCATTTACGGATCGATTTGTCGACCGTATCGGTGCGGGACCACGCATGGTGGTTCTGCCGATCGGACAGTTCCTCATGGGCAGCCCCGACGACGAGCACGGCCGACTCGATACCGAATCGCCGCAGCACGAGGTGGAAATTGATGCGGGTATCGCCATCGCCCGCACCGAGGTCAGCGTGGCCGAGTTTCGCGAGTTCATCAATGCCACCGGCTACCGTACCGATGCCGAACGCACCGGCACCGCCAGCGTGTACGAGCTGAAAATCGGGCGCATGCATGAGGTGCGTGGTGCCGACTGGACGCGCAACTATGCGGGTGAGCGAGCTCACGCCGATGACCCGGTCGTCAATGTGTCATGGAATGACGCCAGCGCCTACGCCAAATGGCTGTCGCAGCGGACGGGTCACAGCTATCGCTTGCCCAGCGGTGCCGAGTTTGAATATGCGCTGCGAGCTGGGACGCGCACGCCGTACTGGTGGGGGCAGGGTTCACCCAAGTCGGTTGTGGAGAACCTGACCGGCTCGCGCGACCGGGCATCGAACGGCCGACGCTGGATCCGGGCGTTTGCCGATTACGGCGACGGCTTCTGGGGACCGGCGCCGGTCGGGCAATTCAAGCACAATCCCTTCGGCCTGTACGACATGGGCGGCAATGTCTCCGAATGGGTTGAGGACTGCTGGCACGACAACTACACCCGTGCGCCACGTGACAGCAGTGCCTGGATCAATCCGGGCTGCACGACACGTGTCGTGCGTGGCGGTTCCTGGGGCAGTGCGCCGGACCAGGACCGTTCGGCCTGGCGAATCGCCGCCGCAGCGAACACCCGCAGCGGCCGGGTTGGATTTCGCGTGGTGCGGGACCTGAGTATCCGGCGGACGCAGACGCCGTAGCGATAACACTGCACAAGAACGCATTTTCAGCCAATAGACACAATGGCCTGGGCCTTGTCGAGCGTGTGATTCGGACGGGAAAATCTGAAGCCCGAATCCCGGCCTTCCTCACATTCGGAATACACCGTAATGCTGCGGCTCGATTGGTGCGTTCATCGAGGCGGAGATCGCCAGGCCCAGCACGCGGCGGGTGTCGGCCGGGTCGATGATGCCGTCATCCCACAAGCGGGCGCTGGCATAGTACGGATGGCCCTGATGTTCGTACTGCTCGCGAATCGGAGTCTTGAAGGCGGCCTCTTCTTCATCGCTCCAGGATTCACCGCGGCGCTCGATCCCGTCGCGCTTGACCGTGGCCAGTACGCTGGCCGCCTGTTCGCCGCCCATCACGCTGATGCGGGCGTTCGGCCACATCCACAGGAAGCGACCGCCGTAGGCGCGGCCGCACATGGCATAGTTTCCGGCGCCGAAACTGCCGCCGATCACGACGGTGAACTTGGGCACATGCGAGCAGGCCACGGCGGTGACCATCTTGGCGCCGTCCTTGGCGATGCCGGCGGTTTCGTACTTCTTGCCGACCATGAAGCCGGTGATGTTCTGCAAAAACACCAGCGGCACATTGCGTTGGTTGCACAGTTCAATGAAGTGGGCGCCCTTGAGTGCACTTTCGGCGAACAGAATGCCGTTGTTGGCGATGATGCCGACCGGGTAGCCATGGATGTGGGCGAAGCCCGTGACCAGGGTCTTGCCGTAGCGTGCCTTGAATTCATGGAACTCCGAGCCGTCGACCACGCGCGCAATGACTTCGCGGATGTCGAAGGGTCGGCGCGTGTCCTCGGGCACCACGCCATACAGTTGCTCGGGCGGATACAGCGGTTCAACCGGTTTGCGAACTGCCAGTGGCATGGGTTTCTTGCGGTTCAGTGTGGCGACGATGTCGCGCGCAATGGCCAGCGCGTGGCCATCGTTCTCGGCGAAATGATCGGCCACGCCCGATTGCGAAGTGTGCACGTCGGCGCCGCCCAGCGCCTCGGCATCCACCTCTTCGCCGGTGGCCGCCTTGACCAGCGGCGGGCCGCCCAGAAAGATCGTGCCTTGTTCGCGCACGATGATGGTTTCGTCGCTCATGGCCGGTACGTAGGCACCACCGGCGGTGCATGAACCCATCACCACGGCGATCTGCGGAATGCCCAGGCCGGACATGCGCGCCTGGTTGTAGAAGATGCGCCCGAAATGCTCCTTGTCGGGAAAGACCTCGTCCTGCAGGGGCAGGAAGGCGCCGCCGGAGTCAACCAGGTAGATGCACGGAAGACGATTTTCCAGCGCCACTTCCTGTGCGCGCAGGTGCTTCTTGACCGTCATCGGGAAATAGGTGCCACCCTTGACCGTGGCGTCGTTGGCCACGACAAGCACTTCCTGGCCATGCACGCGACCAATGCCGGTGATGATGCCGGCGGCGGGTGCCTTGCCCTCGTACATGCCATGGGCCGCCAGCGCCGACAGCTCCAGAAACGGCGAGCCGGCATCGAGCAGGGCGCCGATGCGGTCGCGCGGCAGCAGCTTGTGGCGCTTCAGGTGGCGTTCGCGCGACTTCTCGCCACCACCCAATGCAACCCGGTCAAGTTCGGACTTGAGTTCATCGACGGTCGCCTTGAGCTTGCCCTGATTGGCAAGGAAGTCGGCATCGCGCGGATTGATGCTGCTCTTGAGTACGGGCATTTTTCAGAACAAACAGCTGGCAGAAATGAAGCCGGCCGCGCCAGGAACCTGGGCGGCCGGTTGATAACGGCATGACAGCGAGACTTACTGACCGCCGCTGTTGTCGTCACCGTGATCTTCGCCTTTGATCTTGTCGCCCGCTTCCTGCATCTTGTCGCCGGCCTTGTCCATCATTTCCTTGGATTTATCCTTGGCGCTGTCCATCATTTCGCCGGTCTTTTCCTTGGCCGAATCCATCATTTCACCGGCCTTGTCGCCAGCTTTGTCCATGGCGTCGCCGGCAGCGTCGGCGGCGCTGCTGGCGGCGGCACCCGTGGCCTGAGCAGCTTCCTTGGCGGCGTCGGCGGCGTGGCCGGCGGCTTCCTTGGTGGCCTCAGCGGCCTGTTGGGCGGATTCCTGAGCCTTTTGCGCGGCGCTGTCGGCCGTGTCGCTTGCGTTCTGCCCGCTATTGCAGGCGGCCAGGCCCAGCGTCATGGCAGTTGCGAGTGCGATGTATTTCATCTTCATGTGCAAATCCCCTCAAGGGTAGTCAACGAATGGTTACATTAAACTGCGTCTGTGCGTGAATCTCTAGTGTCAGCCCGGCTGTCTGGTCCGGCCTCAAGCCTGCGTTCAGGTACCCGAGGCGGTGATCAAAGCACAGCTATCGGGCAATTTCAACGGCCATTGCGGTCGCTTCACCGCCACCGATGCACAATGCAGCCACGCCCCGCGTGCTGCCGCGGTGCTTCATCGCATTGAGCAGGCTGACCACAATGCGCGCGCCGGTGGCCCCGATTGGATGCCCGAGTGCGCAAGCACCACCGTTGACGTTGAGCTTGTCATGGGCGATGTCGAGTTCTTCCATCGGGGCCATGGCGACGACCGCGAATGCTTCATTGATTTCAAACAGATCCACTTCATCGATCGTCCAGTCGGCCTTGTCCAGCACCTTCCGGATGGCACCGATGGGAGCCGTGGTGAACCACTCCGGCTCCTGCGACTGGGTGGCGTGGGCAACGATTCGAGCCAGTGGCTTGATCCCGCGCTTGTCTGCCTCGTCCGCCGACATCAGGATGGTGGCGGCAGCACCGTCGGAAATGCTGGACGAGGTGGCGGCCGTGACGGTGCCGTTGTCCTTGCGGAAAGCCGGTCGCAGCTGCGGGATCTTGTCGATGTTGGAGCGCTTGGGCTGCTCGTCCTCGGTGTACTCGACGTCGCCCTTGCGGCTTTCCACCGTCACCGGTGCAATTTCATCGGCAAATTCGCCCGACTCGGTGGCCGCGCGGGCGCGCTTGACCGAATCAATGGCGTAGGCATCCTGCTGCTCGCGGGTGAAGTTGTACTTGTCGGCGCAGCTTTCGGCGAACACACCCATGGACTGGCCATCATAGGGATTGGTCAGTCCGTCCCAGGCCATGTGGTCGACCAGCTTGCCATCGCCGTAGCGGATGCCGGCTCTGGCATTGACCATGTGCGGGGCATTGGTCATCGATTCCATGCCGCCGGCGACCACGATGTCGGCCGAGCCGGCCCGGATCAGGTCATGGCCGAACATGATGGCTTTCATGCCCGAGCCGCAGACCTTGTTCACCGTTGTACAGCCGGCGGATGTCGGCAGACCGGCTTCCAGCGCGGCTTGGCGCGCGGGTGCCTGGCCAAGGTTGGCTGGCAACACACAGCCCATGATGACCTCGTTTACATCGCTGCCGCTGATGTCGGCCTGATCCATGGCAGCCTTGATCGCAGTGGCGCCCAGGACCGGTGTGGGCACGCCGGTAAACTGGCCCTGGAAAGATCCGATCGGGGTGCGCTTGGCTGCAACAATGACAATATCGCTCATACAGGCTCCGCTGGAATGACTTGGTAACTGAGCGCTTGATTATGCGCGTTTTGTTGCAGTGCGGCAAATAGTGGGGATGCTGCATGGCTTGTGCATTGGACAGCAAAGAAGCTAGCCTGCAGCAAGGGGGTAGGGTTATGTTGCTACGGTCTGGCCCGGTCTTGAGCATGTTTGGCCTGTTGCTGACAGGGCTGTTGTTGTCCCTGGCAGTTGCTGGCAGCGAGCCAGGCGCCGTGACCGGCATGCGCAACATGCACTTTCGTACCTACAGCGTGCTGCAGGGACTGCCCCAGGCCAGTGCGGTGGCCATGGCCCAGGATGATTCGGGTTTTGTCTGGGTAGCCACGCAGGATGGGCTGGTCCGCTTCGACAGTTACGATTTCAAGGTTTTCAAGCACGATCGCCGCGATCCGCAATCTCTGTCGGACAGCTATGTTCGGGCCATGGTGCCCGATGGTCGGGGCGGATTGTGGATCGGTGCGCGCAGCGGTGACCTGAATCGCTACAACCCCTGGGCCGGCCAATTCGAGCATTGGCCGATTCACCATCAGAACGGGCAGGCGGCACGCTCATCCGGCATCGCCGCCATGACCATGGCGGCAACTGGGCGTTTGTGGATTGTCAGCGGTGATGGTGTGCTGCAGTGGCTGGATCCTGGCGGGGGCCGGGTGCAGCGCGCGCCGCTTGGCTACCAGGACGCCCTCGAGGAGGTCCGCGTTTTGCTGGCCATGAACGATGGCACGGTATTGGTCGGTAGCCGACGCGGCCTGTTCCGGCTGAACCCGGACGGCAGCGCGCTGAACCGGCTTGGCCCGACCAGCCTCGATGTCTACGCCATTGCGAGCCAACCGGAGGGTCCGGTCTGGGTGGGCACGGCGCACGATGGCTTGTACCGCATTGACGTTGACGGGAAGGTTTCGGCGCATTTTCTGCACGTTCCGAAAAAACGCAATTCCGGTCTGCCCGACAATGAGATCCGCGCACTGATGCTGGATCGGAGGGGTACGCTGTGGATTGCCTGCAACAGTTCAGGGCTCGCCAGCCTGAACCCGGCGACCGGCACCTTTCAACACTATCGACATCGGCCATCGGACCCTTACAGTGTGGCAGCCAACCGCCTGAGCAGTTTGCTCGAAAGCCGTTCGGGGCTGTTGCTGGTCGGTTCCTGGACCAATGGCTTCAGCATTCATGATCCGGCTACCGAGAACTTTCTTCAGATCTACAGTGTGCCGGGTGATCACCGCACGCTGCCGGCGCCACCGGCACTGAGCGTCTTCGGGGATGCGGACGGCAGCTTGTGGGCCGGCATCATCGCCGGTGGCGGCCTGGTTCATATCCGTTTCGATGCGGGTGTGGTGCGTCGCTATGCACATGACCCGGACGATCCGAACAGCTTGTCAAACAACTTTGTGCATGACATTGTTCGGGCACGTGGAGGTGGCCTTTGGGTGGCAACAGATGGTGGCGGACTTGACCGGTTGCGCCCGAATGGTCTGGGATTCGATCATCTGCGGCATGACCCGAGCGATCCGCACAGCCTGGCCTCGGACGCGGTTCTCAGCGTATTGGAGGACAGCAAGGGAACATTGTGGGTTGCGACCCGTGACCAGGGCCTGGATGAGCGTTGTGCCACCTGCAGCGGCTTTCGTCATCACCAGCACGAGCCACGCAACCCGGACAGCCTTGCCAGCAACGCCGTCAGCAAGATGTTGGAGGCGCCCGATGGCGGTCTGTGGGTAGCCACCCGCGATGGTGGCCTGGACAGGCTTGATCGAAACACCGGCAAGTTCAGCCATTGCACCTCTGGCGGACCACATGATTGCGGTCTCAGCGCCAACAGCCTGACTGCCCTGTTCCTTGATCGGCACGGAATGTTGTGGGTGGGAACCCAGGGTGGCGCCCTGAATCGCCAGATTGCCACGAACAAGGGAACCACGCGCTTTGCGGTGATTGATCAGGACAACGGTCTGGACAGCGATTCCATAGGCGGCATTCTGGACGACAGCAGCGGGCATATCTGGGTCAGTACGCTCAAGGGCATCAGCCGCATTGACCCTGCAAGCAGTACCGTCATCAATTACACCGGTCACACAGGTGCCGGCCAGCGAGGTTACTGGGTCAATTCCGCGACCAACCTCTCGGACGGCCGTCTGGCATTCGGGGGCCTCGATGGCATCACCGTGTTTCGGCCCGTGCGGCTGCCTGAACCGGTACAGCCGGAACCCATCGTGACCGGAATGCAGATCGGCGGCCAGCCCTACCAGCATGAACTGAGCACGGTGGAAAGCCAAGCCTCGGTAACCGGCAGCAACAAGTCACTGATCACGCTCCGGCACGACCAGAACGATGTCAGTTTTGAAATCTCGGCCCTGCAGTATGCCGACCCCGAGTCGGTGGCCTACGCCTACCGGCTCGAGGGCTACAGCTCGAAGTGGACCGAGGTCAGCTGGCGGCGCCGGATCGCCACCTATACCGGGTTGCCCGCGGGAGCCTACACATTGCATCTTCGGGCGCGCGGCAGCCTTGATCGCTGGAGCCAGGACACTGTGGCGCTGGGCTTTCGAATACTTGCGCCACCATGGCGTACGACGCAGGCTTATGCCCTGTATTTGCTGGCAGTGCTGTGCCTGGCGGCCCTGGCCGCGTGGCGAACGCGTAGCAACCTGCAACAGCGCCACCGCACCCAGGAAGCGATACGTCTCAGCGAGGCGCGCCTGAAAATGGCCTTGTGGGGCAGTGGTACGGAACTGTGGGATGTGGATCTGCGCGAAGGCAGGGTCTATCGCGATAATCGCCTGGCGCACCTTGCTCTTGGCGCCGAGGCTGAAGGCAGGATAGCGCATGGCCAGACACTGGCCGGCTACCCGGAGTTCCTGCACCCGCAAGACCGAAAGGATTTCGAGCGTGCGCTGTTCAATCATTTGACAGGAAAGGCGGCCAGTTTCGAGGCCAACTATCGCACGCTGGACCGGCACCAGCGCTGGGTCTGGGTGCTGTCGCGCGGACAGGTGGTGCAACGCGACAGGGACGGCAGGGCGCTGCGCATCAGCGGCACGACATCGGATATCAACGCGCTGAAACAGGCCGAGGAGGCGCTGCGCAAATTGAACCAGGAACTGGAAGACCGGGTTGAGCACCGCACGCGCCAGTTGCATGCACGCAATACCGAATTGCACGCGGCATTGGAAGACTTGACCCAGACCCAGCGCAAGCTGCTGGATGCCGAAAAGCTTGCTGCCCTGGGCGGCCTGGTGGCTGGCGTGGCGCACGAGATCAACACGCCGCTGGGAGTGGCGCTGACCGCGGCCTCCTACCTGCACGAGGAAGCCCGCGGAATGCTGCGTGCGGTGGAGGGCGATCACTGTCAGGTGCAGGACATCCAGCGCTTCAGCCGCAAGGCCGACAAGGGTGCCGACATCATCGTGCGCAACCTGCAAAAAGCCGGGCGGCTGGTCGGCAGCTTCAAGCAGGTGGCGGTCGCGCAGTCGAGTGAAGATGTGCGCGAGGTGGATTTGCGTGAATGCCTGGATGATGTACTGGTGACCCTCGGGCCACTGCTGAAAAAGAGCCCGCATCGACTCGAACTGTCCTGCGCGCACAAACTGAGTGTGCGCCTGCCACCCGGCGCCCTGTACCAGATCATCACCAACCTGGTGGTGAATGCCATGACTCATGCGTTCGACGAAGGCCAGGCCGGTGTCATTCAGGTACGCGCCCGGCTTCTTGCCGATGAAGTGCGCCTGCACGTGGTCGATGACGGACACGGCATGAGCGAGGAAATCTGCAGGCATGTTTTCGAGCCTTTCTTCACCACCCGGCGTGGCCAGGGTGGCTCGGGGCTGGGGCTGCACATTGTCTACAACCTGGTGAGCCAAGTGCTCAAGGGCAGCATCGAGGTGCATAGCCGACCCGGGCAAGGCAGCGAATTCGTGATTCACTTTCCGGCCCGGATGGCGTGAATTTCAATCGGGCAGCCGCTGGCGCAGCGCCATGGCTTCGCTCCAGTGCGCAAACAGGCAATCGACGACCTCGGGGTCGAACTTGCGGCCGGACTCCGCCTGCATGAACTCGCGAATGGCCTGTTCATCCCAGGGCTCCTTGTAGCAGCGTTTGCTTCCCAGTGCGTCCAGCACATCGGCCACCCTGACAATGCGGCCGCAGATGGGAATGTCTCTACCACGCAGTCCGTTCGGATAACCACTGCCGTCGAAATTTTCGTGGTGGTTGCGCGCGACCTCCGCCGCCAGCTTGAGGATGGGCCGGTTGGAACCGGCCAGCAGGCGCGCACCAAGCACGGCATGGCTCTGCATCACGCTGCGCTCTTCGGCAGTGTGCGGACCGGGTTTGTTCAGAATTGGATCGGGTATGCCGATCTTGCCAATGTCATGCAGCGGCGCGGCGTGCCGCAACTGCGCCGCAAACTCGGCATCCAGGCCCAGGCCATTGGCCAGCAGTTCGGCCAGCAGCCCGACCCGATGCACATGATTGGCCGTTTCGCTGGAGCGGGTTTCGGCGGCGCTTGCCAGCAGGTAGACCAATTCCAGTTGCGAGTCGAGCAGTTCGTCGTGCAGGTTGAGGTTGTCCCAGGCGATGGCCGCATGCGTGCTGAACAGCCACAGCAACTGATGTTCCAGTTCGCCCATGTCCGGGCACATCACCACAAACAGCAGGTTCTCGCTGTCGCGCGTCGGGTCCAGGTGAAACAGACAGATGTCACTGTTGTACAGATCGTTGTGATCGCGGCAGGCTTCGTGCATGGCAGCCAGGGTCGCCGCAGGCAGCAGGTCGGCTGCGTTGCGCTGTTCCTTGCCGCGGAAGCTGCCCGTGCCGTCGATGATTTTGAAGGTGCGCTGGCCTGATACTCCGGCCTGGTCATGCACGCTGCAGCAAAAGGCTTCGGTACGATTGCCCAGCAGCAAATTGAATTGGCTCAGAACAAGCCCCGGAAAATCATGCCTGTCAGTCCGGGTGAATATCTGACCGGCGGCGCGAATGACATGCTCCAGGCCCTGGCGCTGGGTTTCGATGGTGCGCATGTCGCGATAGGCGCGCAGGGCCGAATGCATGGTGGTGAGCAGCTTGTCCGCCGTGAGCTCGGTTTTCTCCTTGTAATCGTTGATGTCGTACTCGGCCACAACGCGCCGCTCGGGGGCCTGACCGGGCTGCCCGGTACGCAAAACGATCCGTACAAAGTGATTGCCAAGTTCGCGGCGCACCTTTTCCACAAGCTGCAGACCTGCCTGCTCGGATTCCATCACCACGTCGAGCAGCATCACTGCCGTATCGGGGTGCGCACGCAGCAGGTCCAGCGCCTGCCCGGAGTCGAAGGCATCCAGCAGCTTCAGGCCATGGCCATCAAAGGAAAAATCCTCCAGAACCAGGCGTGTGACATCGTGCACCTCCGGCTCATCATCGACCACCAATACAAGCCAGGGCCGGACCGGAACGGTCTGATCCGCATTTCTCAAGCTCGACTCGGCTTGCTGCATCGACAAAACCCCCATTGCCTTGCAGCCAGTTTACGCTGATCCCGCAGAAAATGGGAACTGCGTCACAAAACGAGCGAGGGCCGGGGTCAGTGAGTCGTGTCGATCAGCCCCGTGGCGGTGTTCCGGTGGTGCCGGGTACTACCACTTGCCGTGGAACAGTTCGCGACCGATCAGCATGCGGCGGATTTCGTTGGTGCCGGCGCCGATTTCGTACAACTTGGCGTCGCGCAGCAGGCGGCCGGTGGCGTATTCGTTGATGTAGCCGTTGCCGCCCAGGGCCTGGATCGCCTCCAGCGCGACCTGCACGGCGCTTTGCGAGGCGTGCAGCAGGCACGAGGCCGGGTCGATCCGCGAGCGGGTCTTGCGGTCGAAATCCTGCGCCACCATGTAGGCGTAGGCGCGCGAGGATTGCAGCCGGGTGTACATGTCGGCCACCTTGGCCTGCATCACGCCGAAGGTACCGATCGGCGCATTGAACTGCTTGCGCTCGCGCACGTAGGGCAGGGTGATGTCGAGCGCGGCCTGCATCAGCCCGATCGGTCCGCCCGAGAGCACCAGGCGCTCGGTGTCCAGGCCGCTCATCAGCACGCGCACGCCCTCGTTGACCTCGCCGACCCGGTTCTCGTCGGGAATCTCGCAGTTGTCGAACACCAGTTCGCAGGTGTTGGAGCCGCGCATGCCGAGTTTGTCGAGTTTCTGCGCGGTGGAAAAACCCGGCATGCCCTTCTCGACGATGAACGCGGTGATGCAGCGACTGCCTGCACGCTTGTCGGCCGTGCGCAGGTAGACCAGCAGCACATCGGCCTCCGGCCCGTTGGTGATCCACATCTTCGAGCCGTTGGCGATCCAGTGATCGCCTTTTTTTTCGGCCTTGGCCGTCATCGATCCGACCACGTCCGAGCCGGCGCCCGGCTCGCTCATGGCCAGCGCGCCGACGAACTCCCCGGAGCACAGCTTGGGAATGTACTTCTTGCGCTGCGCCTCGTTGCCGTTGTGGAAGATGTTGTTGACGCACAAATTGGAGTGCGCGCCGTACGACAGGCCGACCGAGCCGGAAGCCCGCGAGATCTCCTCCATCGCGATCAGGTGTGCCAGATAGCCCATGCCCGAGCCGCCGTACTCGTCCGCAACCGTGATGCCCAGCAGACCCATGCCGCCCAGCTTCTGCCACAAGTCGTCGGGAAAGGCGTTTTCGCGGTCGATCTTGTCCGCGCGCGGCGCAACCTCCTTCTCGGCGAAGGCATGCACGCTTTCGCGCAACAGTGTCAGGTCTTCATCAAGCGAAAATGTGTGCATGGGTCAAAGGCCGGGAATCGGGAATCGGGAATCGGGAATGGGGAACCGGAGAAGTCGGCTGTCACCCTGGGGCTGAGCGCAGCGAGAAGTCTTTTCCCCCGTCACCCTGGGGCCGAGCGCAGCGAGGAACCCGGGGTCCATTGAATCGCTATCGTAAGTCAAAAATGGATCCCGGGTTCTGCCTGCGGCAGCCCCAGGATGACGGAGGTTTCCAGAAACCGGATGGCGCATCAACGATTCCCGGCCGCAGGCTTACTGCCCCCGCATGCGGCCCAGGAAGCGCGGGCCGTCGCTGCCCAGCATCGGCAGCTTGATCTTGCCGA
>CBFGSA010000047.1:0-19275 GCA_965651365.1 uncultured Rhodanobacteraceae bacterium
CCGACGGCAACGGCGGCTGGATGGAACGCAAGGCCAACATCGCATTGGGCGGAGACAACCCGTGAGGACATTGGGGAGCAAGACCATGAACATTTCTAGTGCGCACGGTGTGCGTCGCAACCGCGTGTCCATCCGCTGGGCCGGCTTGTTGGTATTGTTGTTGTCGAGTCTGGCAATGGCCACCCCGGCGCTCGCGCAGCACACGCTGAAGGATCTCAGTTACCAGGTTCTACCCGGTGGCAAGGTGGCCTTGAGCCTGCACTTTGATGGGCCGGCGCCGACACCCAGTGCCTTCACCACCGACAAACCTCCGCGCATTGCTCTGGATTTCGCCAACACCGCCAACACGGTTTCCAGCCGCAGTATCGACATCGGCACTGGCGCCACATCCGGCGCGACCATTGTCACTGCCAATGGGCGCACCCGCGTGGTCATCGACCTGTTCCGACCCGCCACCTATCGCACCCGGCAAAATGGCGATACCCTGCTGGTGGACATCGCCAACGGCAAGGTCGGCACCGAGAACACCCAAGCCTACGCTGCCACCGATCCGACCAAGGCGCCACCACCGGCAGGCATCAGTGTCAGCAATATCGATTTTCGCCGCGGCGACCATGGCGCAGGCAAGGTCATCATCGACTTCAGCGGAGCCGGCGCCAACGCCGACATGAAGAACGACAATGGCCAGATCACCGTCAGTCTCGGCCAGGTACAACTGCCGGCCAAATTCGCCAAGCATCTGGACGTGACCGATTTCGCCACGCCGGTGCAGTTCGTCGAGACGCGTGCCGTTCCGGGTGGTGCGAAGATGCAGATCGCCACGACCGGCAGCATTGAAACCTCGGCCTATCAGACCGGCACCAAATATGTGGTGACTGTCGAACCCAAGGCCAAACCCAAGGAAAAGGCGCCCGAACTCGGCCCGGACGGTCGGCCCAAGCCGGTCTACAGTGGCGAGCGCGTCACCTTCAATTTCCAGGACATTCCTGTACGTCAGGTCTTGCACCTGATTGCCAGCGAGTCCAACTTCAACATCGTCGTGGCCGACAGCGTCGGCGGTGAAATCACCCTGCGTCTGGTCAATGTACCCTGGGATCAGGCACTGGACATCGTGTTGCGCGCCAAGGGCCTGGACAAGCGCCAGGAAGGCAACGTGATCTGGGTCGCGCCACAGAAGGAAATCGCCGATCGCGAGCAGGCGATTGCCGAAGCACGCATGAAACAGGAACAAAGCGCTGAACTGGTGTCGGCCTATATCCCGATCAGCTATGGCAAGGCCGAGGAAATCGCCAAGCTGCTCACCACCGGCAGCATGCAAGGTGGTGGCGGCGGAGGCGCCAGTGGTGGTCAGAACCAGTCACGCGGCTTTCTTTCACCGCGCGGCAGCGCCTCCTTCGATGTGCGCACCAATACATTGCTGGTCAACGACACGCCCGACAAGATTCGCGAAATCCGCAATCTGGTGGCCAAGCTGGATCAACCAGTGCAGCAGGTGCTGATCGAGTCGCGCATCGTGGTGGCCACCGATAACTACGCACGCGACCTGGGTGTCAGGTTCGGCGTCAGCGGTGGCTACGAGGACAGCAAGGGCAATGTGATCACGACCAGTGGCAGCCTGGACGGCACCAATACGATGATCAACCAGGCCCTGGTCAACCGCTTCAACAACAACGGCAGTGGCCTGCCCGTGGTGACCCCGGGCGGCACGCCGGGCGGCGTGGCTTCGCCTTCTCTCGGGGACCGACTCAACGTCAACCTGCCACTGAGCGGCGTCAGCCCGGCTGGCAGTTTCGGCTTGGCCATTCTGGGCGCCGACTATCTGCTCGATCTGGAGCTGAGCGCGGCACAAAGTGAAGGCAAGAGCGAGATCATTTCCAGTCCACGCGTCGTGACCGCCAACCAGCAGATGGCGACCATCTCGCAGGGCCAGCAGATCGGCTATCAGACGGTCACCTCGGCCGGCCAGGGTGGCGGCCAGTTGCCCCAGGTCCAGTTCAAGGACGTGACACTCAAGCTGGACGTGACACCCACCATCACCGCAGACGGGCGCGTCTTTCTGGATCTGGACGTGAAGAAGGACTCGCTGTCCGGCTTCTATCAGGGCTCGGGCGGTCAGATCCCGATCATCGACACGCGCAACATCAAGACCTCGGTGCTGGTCGACAATGGTGCCACCGTGGTTCTCGGAGGCATTCTCGAGATCAACAAGACCGACGACATCACCAAGGTCCCGTTCCTGGGTGACGTGCCGGTGCTCGGCGCCCTGTTCCGCAACAAGAGCAAGACCAACAACCACGCCGAACTGCTGGTCTTCGTGACCCCGCGCATCCTCAGTCAGGAGCTCAAGTGAGCAGGGCCCCGACCCACGACAAAGCCATGATGAAAAATACTCGGAGACGCCACATGAAATCCCTCTTCAAGCTTTGCCTGCCATTGCTGGCCACGGCCCTGCTCGCCAGTTGCGGCGGTGGCGGCGGTGATGGCCACGGCGCTTTCACGCCGCCGGCCAGCGGCAAGATCTCGATTGTGGCGGAGACCCAGGAGCTGCCATTGAATTCGCTGGGTGCGCTGCCGGACCCTGGCGGCCCGTTCACCACCGAGGTGACGATTACCTTGCGCAATCATGACGGCACGCTGATCAACGCGGCGACTACGGTCAATGTGTCGATCAACCCGGTGTCCGTGGCCACATTCTCGACCCTGGACGATCCGTCGACCGATGACATCAACGAGATCCTCCAGCGTTGGGGGCAAGCCCCGGTGGATGTGGTGGCCGGCCAGGCCACTGTCTTCGTCACCTCCTACAAGAGTGCGGGCACCGCGACCCTCACCGTGACCTCGCCGGACGTGAACGGGCTGGCGATACAGTCCGCTTCAATGGACTTCACCGTCGGCAACGTTGCCGCGCCCACCCCGGCAAACATCAGTGCCAGCAGCCAATATCCCGGTGTGTATCTTGCCAACTCGGGTGGTCGCAGCAGCACCCTGCTGACTGCCGTCGTTACAGACGCCGGCAACCAGACCGTGCCGGATTCCGATGCGGCCAACGTGCAGTTTGAAGTTGTGGGGGATTCCAGTAATGGCAGCCTGACGGGTGACTCCGGCAACGGTCAGAAAATCCAGGTACACACCACCAAGGGCGTTGCACACGGGTCCTTCAAGGCGGGCACGGTGCAGGGCCCGGTCACGGTCAAGGTGACTGCCGATGCAGCCGACAACAACGTCAGCAACGGTATCAGCGATCCGGTCACCGCTACTCTCACGGTAGTGGTTTCCGACGGCCAGCTTTACAGCCTGGAAATCACCTCGCCGGCATTCGCCAGCAAGCTGCCGGGCATTACAGTCAATTCGCTGCCTGTTTCCGATGACACCGAGCCGGCGTCGGGCAGCACCAGCCTGATTCCGCCAAATCCGGATGCAACCCTGAGCTTGACCGTCAGCGCGCTGGCGACTGATCGCCAGGGCAACCCGGTTCTGCCGGGCACCGCAATCCGCTTCGGTTCCGTGGATGAGCCCGTCGCGCCGTTTGACCAGTCCGGTGGCGGCAACTACTTCCAGATTTCCGGCACGGACGGCAATCCAAAGGAAGGCGGAACACTCTTTACCGCACCGACCGGGCATTTCACCACCGCCGGCGGTGGTGCGGGTCCGGGCGATGCCCTGGTCGTGTTCGGCAAGGCCGTGCAGGGCAACGCGAATCTGGAAAGCGCGCTCACTGTCAGCCAGATCAACGGGCCGGGCAGTCTGAACACCACGTCGAGCTTCAACATGAACGACACAACGGGCTCGTCGGTCGATTACGGGGCTGTGCTGCCGTATTTGATTGGACGCTCGATGCACGGCAACATCACGGCAACCGCCGACACCAATGACGTTGGTGTGGCCAGCGCCAAATTGACCTACACCGTCAATTCGGTTGGCCATGCCGCAGCAATCTGGGCACAGGGCGCAGGTGCTGATCGCGTTACCGATGCCTTGACCCTGACCTACCCCGGCGTGGCGCCTGCCACTCTGATCGCCTACCCGAGTCCAATTCCGGGCAACACCACGACCAACGTGACGGTATGCCTGAGCGATGCTCTGGGCATCCCGCTGCGTGGTTATCCAATCAGCTTCGCCTTCCAGCTCAATGGCGGCACCGGGTCCGTGGATGGCGTGGCCACAGGCGGCATCATGAATCATTACACCGGGGCGGATGGCTGCACCACGGGCCAGGTCAAGACCAGCGGTGTCCCGGCCAGCAGCGGTGATGGCGACAGCGGCAGCCTGATGTTCAGTGCCGCCGGAGCCACTGCGGAAGTCAAGATCAAGGTTCAGGTGGCCTTCCTGCAGGCTTCGCCCAGCCCGGTCTGCAGTGCCGACGGCGACGATACTGCCACTCCGTCGGTGCCGGCCGATCCCGCGTACGTCACGGTCAAGGCCTTCACAACCGGAGGTGGCCCGGCTTCTGGCGTGAACATCACTGCCAGCTGCAGCGACGGCGCCACGGTAACGCCGAGTTCCGGCGTGACCAGCGGCGCGGGTACCGTCGGCTTCCAGATTGTCGCTCCGGACAATGTCTCAAGCACATGCACGTACACGGCCGACAATGGCATGACGACCACCTCTATCGTCAACGGCAGTGGCGGCTCTTTCAGTCCGGCCTGTCCATGAATGTCAGCGTGTGATGTCACCGCAAGAAGGGTCGCTGTTCAGCGGCCCTTCTTGTTTCCTGGCAACCGAAAACTGAAAACCGCAATGGGTTGGCTAAACTATTTCATGGCGCCGTGGTCAAACCGTACCGCCAACTGAACTGAACCAATTTGCAGGTTCCTGTATCGGTCATGGGCGCGCGCCTCTGGTACAGAAATCCCCCCTGGCCCGCTCACCGAGGACAAGGCCTGTTGCAAACGGGTGCAGATACGAACCAACAGGACAAGGTCTGTGGCTTTGATTGCTGACGAACACGAATCAACCGAAACACACTCCATGCAGGTCCGTTTTGCGACCTTGAGCGAGCAGCTTGACAAAACGATTCTCGGACAAAAGCTGTTGGTTGAGCGGCTGCTGATCGCAGTCCTGGCCGATGGGCATCTTCTGGTCGAAGGTGCGCCCGGACTGGCCAAGACCACGGCCATCAAGCAGTTGGCCGAATGCATCGAGGCCAGTTTTCACCGCATCCAGTTCACGCCCGATCTGCTGCCGGCCGATCTCACCGGTACCGAGATCTTCCGCCCGCAGACGGCCAGCTTCGAATTCGAGAAAGGACCGCTGTTCCACAACATCGTGCTGGCCGACGAGGTCAACCGGGCGCCGGCCAAGGTACAGTCGGCCCTGCTGGAGGCGATGGGCGAGCGCCAGATCACCATCGGCCGCCGTACCTGGCCGCTGCCGCCCTTGTTCATGGTGATGGCGACCCAGAACCCGATCGAGCAGGAAGGGACCTTCCCGCTGCCCGAAGCCCAGCTCGACCGCTTTCTGATGCATCTGACCATCGGTTATCCGGAAGCAGCCACCGAACGCGAAATCGTGGCGCTGGCGCACCGTCGGGCGCTGCGTGAGGACGGCGTGCACGCCAGCACCAGGCCGACCTCGCATCTGCTCAATGCCGAGCAGGTCTTCGCCGCACGTGCCGAGGTGCTCGAGGTGCATGTGGCCGAGCCGCTGGCCGAGTACATGGTGCAGCTTGTGCTCACCAGCCGCGATGCCGCCCCGGTTGACGCGGAGCTGAAGCGCTGGATCGCCTGGGGCGCCAGTCCCCGAGGCAGCATCGCGCTGGACCGTTGTGCCCGCGCCCACGCCTGGCTGGCGGGTCGCGACTACGCGCTGCCCGAAGACGTGCATGCGATCGTCCACGACGTGCTGCGCCACCGCATCCTGCCCAGCTACGAAGCCGAAGCCGAAAGCGTCACCCCGGACCGCATCATCGACCGTCTGCTGGAGCGGGTGGCGTTGCCATAGAGCCGGGACTCGGGACTCGGTTTTCGGGGTTCGGGTGCATCATGCGTGGGCGGCCGAAACGGTGCGCTTCGATACGCGCAGGGTGCTGCTGAGCAAAGCGAAGCGCACCATCGAGGCCTCCATACATTCGATATTACTTTCGACCGCCGACTGACATTGATCTTCATGACCGCCGCAGAGCCTCAATCAAGCCAGTCGCTCCCGCCCGGCGACGGTCTCGCTCACGCCAGCCTCGACGAGCTGCTGGCACTGCGCCATCAGGTGCCGCGCCTGCGTTCGGGCTTGCGGGCGCGCTCGGCGCCGGCGGGCCAGCACCTCAGCCACCTGCATGCGCGCGGGGTCGACTATGCCGAATCGCGCATCTACCAGCCCGGTGACGATATCCGGGTGATGGACTGGCGGGTCACGGCGCGCACCGGCAAGCCGCATACCAAGCTGTTTCTGGAAGAGCGCGAACGGGACCTGCTGATCGTGATCGACATGAGCACCTCGATGCAGTTCGGAACGCGTCGCCGCTTCAAGTCGGTGCAGGCGCTGCGGGCGGCGGCACTGGCCGCCTGGATGACCGTGGCGGCGGGTGACCGCGTCGGTGCGCTGAGTTTTGGCCGCAGCCACGGCTGGATCCGTCCGCGGGGTGGCGTGCGCGGGGTGCTCGCGATGCTGGGCGAGTTGCTGCGTCTGGACCAGGGCGAGGAGGCCGACGGGGAGCCGCTGTCGCAGGCACTCAAGCGCGTGCAGCGCCGATTGCACGGCGGCAGCCGCGTGCTGCTGATCAGCGACGGCTTCAGTTGCGACCAGGCTGCCACGGCCGCACTGCGGCGCTTGTCGGCCAAGGCGGACGTGACGGCGCTGGGCGTCGCCGATGTGCTGGAAACCCGTGCGCCGGCGGCCCCCGGGCTGGCCGTCGAGCATGGCGGGAGGAAGGTTCGTCTGGCGCTGGACCGGGCTGCGGCACGGCGTGCCTTTCAGCAAGCCCTGGGCCGTGGTCGGCGCCAGTTCGATGCCTTGTGCCATGATTGTGGCGTACGTCAGCGCTGGATCGATACGGCAGCCGAGCCGCAGGTGGCGCTGCGCGAGCTGCTGGCGGGCACCCTGCAACGACGCCAGGGGCGATGATGCTGCAGCCGCCAGGTCCGAAATTGCGTGATATTCACGTCCCGCCCGCCGCGTGGTGGCCGCCGGCGCCGGGCTGGTGGATTCTGGCGGCGCTGCTGGTCGTTGTCGTGCTTGTGCTGGCCTGGCGCTGGCGTGTGCACAGACGCAGACGCGCAGTGCGTCGGGCGCTTGCTGTCGAGCTGCATCGTGTGCGGGAGAATTTCCGCGAAACCGGCGATCATCCACGGCTGGCCGCGGATCTGTCGCAGCTGCTGCGCCGCGCCGTGCGTTTGCGCACAGGCCAAAGCCGGCTCCAGGGCGACGCCTGGCTTGCACAGTTGCAGCAGCTTGCGCCGGGCGTGATCGATGCCGAACAGGCTGTGCTGCTGGAGCGCACGCCCTACCAGCCGCATGCCGATTTCGATGCCGAGTCGGTGCTGAAATCCTGCGAGGCCTGGTTGCATACGGCCTTGAGGGGGCAGCATGCCTGAGTTCGCCTGGCCCTGGGCATTCGCCTTGCTGCCGCTGCCCTGGTTGGTGTGGCGGCTGCTGCCTGTGGCGGGCATCGGCGCGGCACTGCATTTGCCCCAGCACGGTTTGGAACTTGCCGCCGGCACCAAGCTTGCGCGTCGGCGCTGGTCGCCGCTGCTGCTGCTGGCGTGGGCCTTGCTGGTGTGCGCAGCGGCGCGGCCACAGCAACTCGGTGCGGTGGAAAAGCCACCACGTTCCGGCCGCGCCATGATGCTGGCAATCGACATCTCCGGCAGCATGCAGAACCGCGACATGCAGTTGGGCGGCCGCCAGGTCAGCCGTTTCACCGCCACCCGCGCGATTGCCGGCGACTTCATCAAGCGCCGTCAGGGTGACGAGCTGGGCCTGATCCTGTTTGGCTCGCACGCCTACCTGATAACGCCGTTGACGTATGACCTGACCACCGTGCGCAAGCAGCTCGACAGCAGCGCCGTCGGCCTGGCTGGGCGCGAAACCGCGATTGGCGATGCCATCGCGGTTGCCGTCCGGCGCCTGGCACCGCTGCCGGCGCAGGCGCGGGTGCTGATCCTGCTCACCGATGGCGTCAATACGGCCGGCAATCTCAGTCCCGGGGATGCGGCAAAAATCGCCAGGGCCGCCGGGGTGCGCATCTACACCATCGGCATTGGCAGCGAACACAACAGCCTGCTGGACATTTTCGGCAACATGATGCCGGGTCCGGCTGGCGCATCGCTCGATGTGCAGGCCTTGACCGCGATAGCCCAGTCGACCGGCGGCCAGTTCTACCGTGCGACCGACACCGCGCAACTGGCGGCGGCCTGGCGCAGCATTGACCAGCTCGAGCCCGTGCAGCAGAAGTCCCGGCCGCTGCGCCCACGGCACGAGATGTTTCGCTGGCCGCTGGTGGCCGCGGCCCTGCTGGCGCTGTTGGTGCTGGCCTGGCGCAGCCTGCCCGAAGTGCCGGAGCGCGGAACATGACCGCGGTGCTGCATTCGTTCCACTTTCTGCATCCGGCCTGGTTGCTGGCGCTGCTGCTCTTGCCCTTGCTTGCATGGTGGCGCGTGCGCCAGTCCGGAGGCCAGGCACAACTGGCTCGTGTTGCCGATGCCGAACTGCTGCCATTTTTGCTGGCATCGTCGCCGGCCACACGGCGTGGCTCGTTGTGGCTGATCGGCGTGCTTTGGCTGCTGGGTTGCCTGGCGCTGGCCGGCCCGACCTGGCAGCGCCTGCCGACGCCTGCTGCACAAAGCCCCGAGGCGCGGGTGATCGTGTTGTCGCTGGCCGACAGCATGCTGGCCACCGACCTCAAGCCCGACCGCCTGACCCGCGCGCGCTACAAGATCCGCGATCTGCTGAAGTCCGGCGGCGATGCGCAAGATGCGCTGGTCGCCTATGCCGGCGAGGCCTTCGTGGTGGCGCCTTTGACCACCGACAGTGATACGGTGCTGAACTTTCTGTCCGATCTGAAACCCGAGGTGATGCCGGAGGCCGGCGACGCGCCAGACAAGGGCATCGACAAGGCCGTGAATCTGCTGCAACAGGCGGACTTCACACGCGGCGACATCATCCTGGTGGCCGACCGTGCCGGCGATGCGGCGATGCGCGCGGCTGAGCGCGCTCATGGATTCGGTTTTCGCGTTTCCGTGCTTGGTGTCGGTACCGACAAGGGTTCGCCCGTGGCCTTGCCCGGCGGCGGCTTTCTCACCGATGCCAAGGGCAATATCGTGATCCCGAAACTGGCACTGACTCAATTGCGCAAGCTGGCGGCTGCCGGCGGTGGTGTGTACCAGAAGCTGACGGTGGACAATCAGGATGTGCAAACGCTACTTGGCGCCACCCGGCACGCTGTCGTGGCCAAGGCAGACAAGCCGTCGAAAAACACCGTGCAACGCTGGCGCGACGCGGGACCCTGGCTGCTGTTGTTGCTGGTGCCGCTGGCTGCGCTGGGCTTTCGCCGCGGCTGGCTGATGCTGCTGGCGGCCACCCTGTTGTTGCCGGTCGCTCCCGCGCATGCCGGGCAAGGCTGGTGGTCGCAGCTTTGGCAAAACCGCGACCAGCAGGCGGCGCAGGCACTGGCGCAGGGCAAACCCGAACAGGCGCTCAAGCAGGCGCGCATGCCCGGCTTGCGCGGCGCTGCCGCCTACAAGAACAGGGATTTCAAGGCGGCGGCAACAGACTTTGCCCAAGGCAAGGATGCCCGTGCGCACTATAATTTGGGTAACGCGTTGGCGCGACAGGGCGAATACAAAAAAGCCATCCGGGCCTGGACCCAGGCCCTGAAGCTGGATCCGGGCATGGACGATGCCCGTGCCAACCGCGAGGCGGTCGAGGACTGGCTGAAGAAGCAGAAGAAAAGGACGCAGCCGGATGCAGCACAATCGGGTGACAAGTCCTCCAGCAGGCCGCAGCACAAGCCCGGCGCCAAGGGTCAGCCCGGGCAGCAGGGCAAGGCAGATCAACAAGAGCAATCCGGGGACAGTCAGGGTCAGGAGAAGCCAGGCCAGAAGCACACCGAATCGAAGCCACAGCAAAGCAAAAGCGAGGCCGATTCCGGAAAGCACGGCGCGCAAAGCTCCGACAAGCCCGAGGGTGCGTCGCCGTCGCAGCCGACTCCGTCTGCGTCAGCCAATGCACCCGCGCATGCGCAATCGGTGGTTCCTGCACCTGCACTGTCCAGCGAGGCACCGCCCAAGGCCATGAACCAGGCACAGGCCGCGCAGCAGAAAGAGGAAACCCGGGCCGCGCAGAAAGCACTGGGCAAGGAAATGGACAAGGCTCTCAAAAAGGACAGCAAAATGCCCGTGCACCGGCTGGGTGAATCCATTCGGGAATACGACAAGCAGCTTTCGCCCTCCATGCGCCAGCAGCTCGACCGCGTACCGGACGATCCGGGTGGCCTGCTCAGGCGCAAGTTCATGCTGCAATACCGGCAACAAAAACAACGTGAAGGAGGTTCATGATGCGGCTGGCATTCCGCTCCATGCTGATGTTGCTGACGCTGCTGACTGCACTGCCGGCGGCGGCCACCGAGGTGCGTGCCTTTCTCGACCGCGACAGCGTGCATCTGGGCGATACCGTCACGCTGAATGTTTCGGTGGAAGGGGCCGCGAGTGCCAGTGTACCGGACTTCAGTGTGCTGGTGCCCGATTTTGTGGTCAGCGGTACCAGCCGCAACCAGAGCATTCGTATCGACAACGGCAAGGTCAGCAAGACCGTGCTGTTCGGTGTGGTACTCAAGGCGCGCCGCGTCGGCACGCTCAGCATTCCGTCTTTCACCATCGACGGCGAGAAGACCCAGCCTCTGAGTCTGAGCGTGCTGCCCGCCAGCCAGCAGGTTTCGGGTACGCCCGGTGACCAGGTCTTTCTACGCGCGGAAATTCAGCCAGTCACGGTCTATGTTGGCCAGCAGGCGCACCTCAGCATCCGCCTGTATTACGCCGGAGCCAATCTGCAGGGCAATCTGGGCACGCCCGACATCGGTGGCGCCGATGTGCGCCAGATGGGCAAGCAGAAGCAGTACCAGTCGCAGCAGGGCGGCAAGTTGTACCGCGTGGTCGAGCGCGACTACGCCGTAATCCCCTACAATCCCGGCACACTCGATATTCCGCCGGTCAACTTCAGTGGCGACCTGACCTTTGGCGTGGGCAACTTCGGCAGCATGCTGGGCCATCACAATCAGGTCAGCGCGCAATCGCAGGCCTTGCAGCTTCAGGTGCAGCCCAAGCCGAAACAGGCAGGTGGCGGACCGTGGCTGCCGGCACGCAACCTGAGCCTGAGCATCCAGGGTCTGCCCGCCGACGGCAAGGCCATTGTCGGCACACCGATCACCGTCACCATCACCGAAAACGCCACCGGTTTGGGCGATGCCAGCCTGCCCGAACCCAGTCTGCCGACGCTGGATGGCGCCGAGGTTTATCCGGACAAGACCCAGGGCACCACCGACGACGACGGCCAGTGGCTCAAGGCCACGCGTCAGCGCAAATTCGCGATCGTGCCCACCCGTCCGGGCCAGCTCGACATACCCGCCATCGCGGTCGACTGGTGGAATGTTCAGACCGACAAGCCGACTACGGCCAGTATTGCCGCGCACACACTGGATGTCTCCGGAAGCACCACAGCCGGCGCCAGTTCGGCACCGCCAGTGGCGGCACCTGCGACCACTTCCACCACCATCGCACCTGCGCCAGTCACAGGCACAAAGACAGCCCTGCCACCCGCAACACCCCACCCGGTCTATTGGCGCTGGCTGGCGATGGCTTTTGGCGCATTGTGGCTGTTGACGCTGCTCGGTTTCGCACTGGCCTGGCGGCGGCGCGCACCGCGTGCAGCCGGGAAAGCCGAGGGTAGCGATACCCCGGATGTCGCCGCCGCACGCCGCGAATTCCGCGAAGCCCGCGACAGCACGGGGCAGAGCCGCAGCCTGCTGGCCTGGGCGCAGGCCGAGCGCGCCGACATACGCAACCTGGGCGAGCTGGCGGGGCTTCTGGGCGATGAAACCCAACACCGTCTGCTGCGCCAATTGCAGCAGGCCCGCTTCGATGAGCGGGTTGCCGAACCCGACCCGGCGGCAGTGCGCAGCGCCTTCGCCAAGGGTTTTGCCTGGCGCAAGGAAAGCAAGCCCGAGCCAGCCGACGAGATATTGCCACCGCTGTATCCGCGCCGCTGACGCCAGGGGTTCGTCATTATGCGCGTAGCTGAGCGGAGTCGCAGAATCTTCGCGAGGGAAAACAAGGCGAAATGGCAGCATTGCGGAAAAAGATCCTGCAACTCCAGTCGCAAAGCTCATTGCGCGCACGATGACGACTCCATGTTGGCAACAGGCATGCGCCAGCGTCTGCATCCTGGGCGGCCGTCCAGGCACGGGCTCCGATGTGGGCTGGTTTGCCTGTAGACTGTCTGCCAGCTTTTCGGGGAGACACATGATGTCGCATTGCACCGCCTTCGCCGCCAGCCATCAATGGAATCGCGCATGAAGATGGCACTGCACACCCAGATGGCGATCGGCTTCGTGGTCGGCGCGGTGGCCGGCATGGCCTGCTGGATCTGGGCCGGCGATGCACACTGGCTGCAATTGCTGATGGACTATCTGACCGAACCGGTCGGCGAACTGTTCCTGCGCCTGTTGTTCATGTTGGTGGTGCCGCTGGTGTTTTCCGCCCTCGTGCTGGGCGTGGTCGAAATCGGCGACCCGCATTCGCTGGGCCGCATTGGTGGCAAGACGCTGCTGTGGATCGTTGTGGTGACCGGCATCGCCGTCACCATCGGACTGGTGCTGGTCAACCTGATACAGCCGGGGCAGGGTGTGCCGCCGGATGTCGGTCAATCGCTGCTGGCCGATGCCGGATCGCGCGCCACCGACATCGCCAATGCCCGCGGTGCGGTGTCGGTGCGCGAGGTGCTGCTGGGCATTGTGCCGCGCAATCCGGTCGATGCTGCCGCCAAAGGCAATCTGATCGGCCTGATGTTTTTCTCGCTGATGGTCGGCATTGCCGCGGCCGTGATCCGCAGCGACTCGACCCGCACCTTTGTGTCGACGGTCGAGGGCCTGTACGAAATCAGCCTGAAGCTGATCGACTGGGTGATCCGCCTTGCACCGTATGCAGTGGCCGCGCTGCTGTTCAACCTGACCGCAAGGCTGGGTTACGACGTGCTGCTGCAGCTCGGCCGCTATGTCGGTGTGGTACTGCTGGCGCTGGCGCTGCAGATGTTCGTGGTGCTGCCGCTGCTGGTTCGTTTCATCGGCGGCATGGGGCCGCTGCGCTTTTTCCGCGATGCGCAGACCGCGATGCTGACCGCGCTGTCGACGTCCTCCAGCAGCGCCACCTTGCCCACCACCTTGCGCGCGGCCGAGGAAAAGCTCGGTGTGCCGCGTCAGGTCAGCCGCTTCGTGTGCACCCTGGGCGCGACGGCCAACATGAACGGCACGGCCCTGTACGAGGGCATCACGGTGCTGTTCCTGGCCCAGTTCTTCGGCGTTGACCTCAACGTCGCCCAGCAGGTGCTGGTGCTGCTGATCTGCGTGCTGGGCGGCATCGGTGCAGCCGGCGTACCCGGCGGCTCGCTCCCGGTGATCGCGATGATCCTGGGCATCTTCGGTGTGCCACCCGAAGGTATCGGTCTGATCCTCGGCGTTGACCGCTTCCTCGACATGTGCCGCACCACGCTCAACGTCACCGGCGACCTGGCCGGCGCCGTGGTGATCTCGCGCGGCGAAGCCGGTGCCGAAAGCCGCAAACTTCAGGATGTCGTCGCGTAGCGGCTTCTTCCCACAGGCCGTCATCCCGGAATCGCGCAGCGATATCCGGACGCCGGGGCAGGACTGCCGGAGGCGAACATTGGCGCAGCCAATGGTCCGAATGGGAAGCGACAGGATGTCGCGCATAAATCCACTTGTGTTCGATGCGCTGCATGCAATTGGGTTTGTTGGGAGCGTGCTTGTCGGATTGATGCTGGTCTTGCCAGGAGCACAGGCACAATCCGTGTCGGCATGGCAATCGCCACAAGCCATGGCCCGCCTGGACCCCAACATGGTCAGCGTCGAGCGCTCCAGTTTCTGCAGTGACAACTGCCGCTACGACCGCAGCGGGCGCGGCAGCGAGCCGCCTGCCGCCAACCCGCACCCCGATCGCTGGCTGTATCTGGATGCCGATGGTGACGCGGTGCTGTACGACGATCCGGGTGCCGGCGTGGTATCGCGTATCTGGATGACCACCGGCGGCCCCGAGTCGGCCTGCTTCAACCCGGCGCAGCACCTGAAACTGTACCTTGGCCAGGGCTCGACAGCCGCGCTGGACTTGCCGCTCGGTCAGGTTTTCGATGGCAGCAGCGCGCCATTCACGCCGCCGCTGGTGTTTGACAAGGGCCAGGGCAGTGGGGGCTATGCCAGCTACGTGCCGATTGCCTACGCCCACGGATTGCGCGTGGCAGTCAGCGGTCTGGACCAGCCCGGACCCTGCAGTGGCAATGTTGCGCCGCTGCTGTGGTATCAGATTGATGCACAGCGGCTGCCGCCGGGATCGGTGAACAGCGATTTCAGCGTCGCAGACAGCCACAATCCATTGCGGAATTTCCTCGGAGCCGAGGGAGCAGATCCGTGGCAGCGCGGACTGCCGGCCAGCAGTGCCAGTGCGGTTCTTGCGCCCGGACACTCGCTGAGCCTGGCCACCGACAACGGTAGTGGCTGGCTGGCCGGCGTGCGCTTGAAGCTCGACAGCGCATCCTGGTCAAGCGTCCGCCTGAAAGTCGATATCGATGGGCAGCCAGCCATGGATCTGCCATTGAGCCAGGCTTTTGCGGTGGATCGGCTCGACACCGCGCCGGCCCGCAGCCCCCTGTTCGGACTGGATGCGGCCGGCTGGCTGTATCTGTGGTGGCCGATGCCTTATCGGCAGCAGCTTGCGCTGACGCTGGATGGTGCGGCACTGAGTCAGGCGGTCAGCGTGCACAGTGCCGTGGTGCTGGATCCGGCACCAGTCCCGGTTGTCAGCGGCACGCTGCATGCGCTGGCACGCCAGCAGTGCGGCAGCGGCAGCAACAACCAACTGGAGCTCGCGCGCGCCACCGGCAGCGGCCGGCTTGTCGGCCTGACCGGCAGCTACGCGGCCGCGGCGAGCAACGATGCGCGCTACCTCGAAGGCGACGTGCGTGTAGTGATGGACGGGCAGGTGGCACCGCAATGGCCGGGCAGCGGTCTGGAGGATTTCTTCAACGGCGGCTTTTATTTCGACTGGGGCCGGGCCTACGCCCAGCATCTGTCCGGTGCGGGATCGGTCGACGTCCACGGCCAGAGCCGAATGTGGCGGCTGCTGTTGGGTGATGCAGCCGCGTTCGCCAACCGCGTGAGCCTGTGGCAGGAAGCCGGGGCTTCGCCGGCCGAGCCGGTCCCGATGTGTACCGACACCGTGGCCTGGCTGTACCAGTCACCGGCACGCAATCTGGTGCCGGTGATGACGCTGCAGGCGGGCAGTGCCCGCGACACCATGCGCTTCCAGCACCAGTTGCCGCCGGCCACAAACTGCGCCAGCGTCAGCTCCCGTTTTGCCGACGCAGCCGCCAGCGTTCGATCCCGCATCGTGTGCCGGTTTTCCAGTGGCAGCGAGCAGTTCCAGGTGCATCTGGCCAACCCCTCGCAGGTACTGCGCCTGCGCCGCACGCTGGATGCCGCCACGCCCGGCCAGGCGGCGCGCATCGAGGTCAACGGTGCCACGGCAGGCTTCTTCTCGCCCGTCCGTCCCGACAGCGTGCGCCGCTGGCAGACCCAGGACGCACCGCTGGCCGTGCCTGCCGGCAGCACCGTACTGCAGATCAGCGTGATTCCACTATGGGGCGCGCACGGCGATGGCGGCAGTTTCACCGCCTCGCGTTACGAACTTTGGGGAACGCCGGGTGATCATATCTTTGAATCAGGCTTCGAGTCGATGAGCTCGGATGGCGCGTTGCAATGACCCAGATCAAAAAAACAGAACATGGGAAATGGCATAATAAGCAGATCCCAAGAAGTACTTTCCACGATGTCCAACAAGCCTGAAACGTACCACGACAAGGTGGTGCGCCAATTCATTCTGGCCGCTGCCGTTTGGGGCATCGTCGGCATGTCCGTCGGGCTCATGGCGGCGGCGCAGCTGGCCTGGCCGGCGCTCAATTTCGGCGTGCCGTGGCTGACCTTCAGTCACATCCGGCCGGATCACACCTTCGGCGTGATTTTCGCCTTCGGCGGCTCGGCGCTGATGGGAACCTGTTTCTACGTGGTCCAGCGCACCACGCATGCGCGGCTGGCGCTGCCGCGGCTGTCCGAGTTCGTGTTCTGGGGTTGGCAGGTTTGCTGTGTGCTTGCGATGGTGACAATGCCGCTGGGCATCACCCAGTCCAAGGAGTATGCCGAGCCGGAGTGGTTCATCGACATCCTGATCGCGGTGGTGTGGGTGAGCTTCGGCGTGGTGTTCTTCGCCACCCTGGCGCGCCGCCGCATTCGCCATATCTACGTGGCCAACTGGTACTACGGCGCCTTCATCATTGCCGTGGGCCTGCTGCACATCATCAACAACCTGGCCATCCCGGTCAGCCTGACCAAGTCCTACCCGATCTATTCGGGCGCGGTCGATGCCATGGTGCAGTGGTGGTACGGTCACAATGCGGTGGCATTCTTCCTTACCGCAGGCTTTCTCGGCATGATGTACTACTTCGTGCCGCGCCAGGCCAGGCAGCCGTTGTGGAGCTACCGCTTCTCGATCGTCAATTTCTGGGCGCTGATCTCGGTCTACATGTGGGCCGGCTCGCACCACCTGATGTACACCGCGCTGCCGGACTGGGTGCAGTCGGTGGGCATGGCCTTCTCGCTGGTGCTGCTGATGCCGAGCTGGGGTTCGGCGGCCAATGGTCTGTTGACCTTCTCCGGTGCCTGGGGGCGGCTGAAGACCGATCCGGCCTCCAAATTCATGGTGCTGTCGCTGGTGTTCTATGCTGCGGCCACGTTTGAAGGCTCGATGATGGCGATCAAGTCCGTGAACTCGCTGTCGCACTATACCGACTGGACCATTGCCCACGTGCACTCGGGTTCGCTGGGCTGGGTGGCGATGATCACCATCGGCTCGCTGTACGCAATGGCGCCGCGCGCCCTGGGCCGGCCCGAGATGCATTCGCACAAGGCCATGAACGTGCATTTCTGGCTGCACACGGCGGGCACGCTGCTGTATGTGCTGTCAATGTGGGTGGCCGGCGTCACTGAGGGGTTGATGTGGCGGGCCACGGCGCCGGATGGTGCGCTGGCCTACGGCTTCATTGACAGCCTGATCGCGATCAAGCCGTTCTACGCGATCCGCTGGCTGGGCGGCGCGCTGATCCTGTCCGGCATGGTGGTGATGGCCTGGAACCTGTGGCACACGGCCGCGCAGGCCCGCAAGCGCCTGATCACGCCGATTCCGGTGCCGATCCCCGAGCCGGTCGACAAGCAGGTTCCGGCGCCCCTGCCGGCCAGCAACTGAGGTTTCGCGCATGTACGGCGGTTACAAATACTTTGAGTTCATCGAAAAGCACTGGATCGCGCTGGCCGTGGCCACGGCGATCATGGTGTCTCTGGGCGGCCTGGCCGAGATCACGCCGCTGTTCATGGAGGCCAACAAGGTGCAGCCGGCCGAGGGCATCAAGCCGTACGATCCGCTGCGTCTGGCCGGGCGCGACATCTATGTCAGCGAGGGCTGCTACCTGTGCCACTCGCAGATGATCCGTGCCTTGCGTTTCGAGACCCAGCGCTATGGCCATTACTCGGTGGCCAGCGAATCGGTCTACGACCGACCGTTCCAGTGGGGTTCCAAACGCACCGGGCCAGATCTGGCCCGCGTCGGCGGCAAGTATTCGGACCTGTGGCAGCGCCTGCACCTGATGGATCCGCGTCAGGTGGTGCCCGAGTCCAACATGCCGGCCTATCCGTGGCTGGCCAGGCGCAAAATCGACGGCGCCGACATCCAGGCCCGCATGCGCGTGTTGCGCATGCTGGGCGATCCCTACAGCGATGCCGACATCGCCGGCGCACCTGCCGCAGTCAAGGGCAAGACCGAGCTGGATGCACTGGTCGCCTATCTGCAGGGTCTGGGCGTCGACAACGTGCCCGAGAGCGAGCGCGCCGAACGCACCTCGCAGGCCCCTGAAGCGAGCGCGCCATGAATCCGCTGTGGGGCCACGCTGCCGGCGTCATCACCGTGCTCCTGATGCTGACCTTCATCGGCATCTGGGTCTGGGCCTGGCGCAAGAAGCACAAGAAGGTATTTGACCGCATGGCACAGTTGCCGCTGGAGGATGACAGCCACATCCAGGATCCGTCCACCGAGGAGGGACCCCGATGAGTACATTCTGGTCCGTCTGGGTGATGTTCCTGGTCGTTTTCAACATGGGGCTCACCCTGTTCCTGTTCATCTGGGGCTTGCGCGTGCATATCCCCACGCTGACCGATGGCACCACTGGCCATGTGTGGGCGCACGGGGCTATCCGGGAAGGCGTCAAACGCCTGCCGACCTGGTGGGTGCTGATTTCCTCGGCCATGTTCATCGGTGGCATCGGCTACCTGATTCTGTATCCGGGCTTCGGTGCGCACGAGGGCAAGCTGAAATGGACCTCGCATGGCGAGCTTGCACGCGATGTGGCGGCCAACAACGCCACACTGGGCGAGGCGCTGCGCCGCTTCAGGCTGTATCCGGTGGAAAAGCTGGCCGGCGATCCGGTCGCGCTGCAGGTGGGCAAGCGATTGTTCGAGGACAACTGCGAGGCCTGTCACCAGCGCAGCGGCAAGGGCAATATCCTGGTCGGCGCACCCAATCTCACTGATCGCGACTGGCTGTACGGTGGTGATGGCAAGACCATTCTCACCAGTGTGGAGCAAGGCCGCGCCGGCGTGATGCCGCCCTGGGCCAGCCTCGGCGAGCAGAACGTCAAGAACCTGGCGCAGTATGTGCTGAGCCTGTCCGGACGCAAGCACGATGCGGCCGCCGCAGCCGCCGCCAAACCGATGTTCGCCACCTGTGCCGCCTGCCATGGCGCCGACGGCAAGGGCAACCAGGCACTGGGCGCGCCCAACCTCACCGATGACATCTGGCTGCACGGTGGCACGCTGGCCGACATCGAAAAGACCATACATGACGGCCGCGAAGGCCACATGCCGGCCTGGAAGGAACGCCTCGGCGAGTCCCGCAGCCGCGCGGTCGCCGCCTACGTGTACCATTTGGCGCATCGTGAACAAGGCGCCAGTAACTAGCCTGC
>CBFGSA010000048.1:0-19254 GCA_965651365.1 uncultured Rhodanobacteraceae bacterium
ATTCCCGATTCCCGGCAATCGAGCAATCGCGAGATCGCCCGCCCCACCGCCGCGCAGGCGAAAGCGGCGGTGACGTGGGTGGCGGCGCCGAGGCCGGCATCGCAATCCATTTTCATGCTGGCGTCGGCGTCGGGTCGGATGCCGCAGACGCTGCCGTCGGTTTGCGGGTAGCGCACATTTTCCAGCGAGTAGACGGCCGGCACGCCGAAGTAGCGTTTCGGGTTGCGGGAGAAGCCGAATTCCTGGCGCAGCTTCTTGCGCATCAGGCTGAGCATCGCATCATGCTCGGTGCGTGACAGATCGCGCACACGGATCCGGGTGGGATCGGTGCGCCCGCCGGCCGAGCCGACCACCACCAGCGGCAGCTTGCGCCGACGACACCAGACCACGGTCTCGACCTTGACCCGGAAGGCATCACAGGCGTCGAGCACCAGATCATGCCCTTCGCCCAGCAGTTCCTCGATGCTGGACGGGGTCAGAAACCGCGCGATCGGCTCGACCGCCAGGGCCGGGTTGATCGCGCGCAGCCGTTCGGCCACCACTTCGACCTTGCTGCGGCCGAACTGGCCTTCGAGTGCATGCAGTTGCCGGTTGCTGTTGCTGACGCAGACCTCGTCGGCATCGATCAGGGTCAGGCGTCCGATGCCGCTGCGTGCCAGGGCCTCGGCCGCCCATGAGCCCACGCCGCCAATGCCGACCACGGCCACACCGGCCCTTGACAACTGCTCGACCGTGCCGGCCCCGTACAGCCGATCAATGCCCGAAAACCGCGTTTGTTGTAGATTGTCATCCATCCGTTTGCCCTGTCACCCATTCCTGCTCCGTCAGGCGAAAACTGCCCATGCCGAATCCAGCAACTCGACGACTGCTGCGCTTTGCGGAAAACCTGCGCTTCCCGCAACTGACTGCCTTGCTGGCCATTGTATTCGTGATCGATTTGATCGCGCCCGATCCCCTGCCCTTTGTGGACGAGATCATTCTGGGCCTGCTGAGTCTGCTGTTCGCCAGCCTGAAGCGTTCACGTCACGGCCGCGATTCCTCACACAGATCCTGATCGGCTTTGGCCTCAGCGCTCGCCATTGGGCACTGATTCCAGCACAGCTGCCACATCCAGCGTGCGGATCGCATCCAGTGCCATGTCAATGCGGCCTTCCTCGCACAGGCCGCTCATTCCGGCCCGTTCCCAGGCCTCGGCCGCAGCGCGTGCACAGGCATCGCGCACAGCCAGTGCAACAGCCTGCTCTTTGCGCTCGACCTGTCGGCTCATCGCATGCTGGCCTGCGTCACGCACCGCTCAGTCATTGTTGCCAAAGTTGCGGATATCGTCGGGCATGTCTTCATTGGCTTTGCCGGCGTTTTCGCCCTGCACCATGGACTGGATCTTGTCCACGACATCCGGATTGGCCAGCGTGGTGACATCGCCCGTATCGGCACCATTTGAAATCGCGGCCAGCACCCGGCGCATGATCTTGCCCGAACGGGTCTTGGGCATGTCCGGCACGATGTGGATTTCCCGCGGCCTGGCGATCTTGCCGATCATGTCGTCGCAGGCCTTGACGATGCGCTGCTTTACATCGTCACTAGCACCAGCTTCGGTATTGAGCGATACGTACACATCCGGCACGCGGCCTTTCAGCTCGTCGACCACCGGCACCACGGCGGCTTCGGCGACTTCCGGCACGACAAGGCACGCCGATTCGATCTCCTTGGTGCCGAGACGATGGCCGGACACGTTGATGACATCGTCGATCCGGCCCAGGATGCGGTAGTAGCCGTCCTCGGCCTGCATCGCACCATCGCCGGCCATGTACGGCCAGTCGCGCCAATCGGTACTTTGTGGGTTCTTGCAGTAGCGCTTGTAGTAGGTGTCGACGAAACGCTCATCGTCGCCCCAAATGGTCTGGATGATGCCCGGCCATGGATTGCGGATGCAGATATTGCCGGCCTGACCCGATCCCCGGGCCACTTCCTCGCCGTTCTCGTCATAGATCACGGCATAGATGCCTGGCAAGGCCGGCCCGGCGCTGCCGGGCTTCATGGCATCCAGCGCAGGAATCGTGCTGCATAGAAAGCCGCCTGTCTCGGTCTGCCACCAGGTGTCGACGATCACGGCCTGATCCTTGCCGATCTGGTGGTGGTACCAGCGCCAGGCCTCGGGCTCGATCGGCTCACCGACGGTGGTCATGTGCTTGAACTGCTGCGGACTTTCGGCCGGGCCTTTCGGGTCGAGCCGGCGCAGCGCGCGCACCGCGGTGGGCGAGGTGTGGAAGATGTTGACGCCCAGGCGCTCGGCGATGCGCCATGGTCGGCGGGCGTCGGGAAAGGTTGGTGTGCCCTCGTAGATCACGCTGGTCGCGGCCAGTGCCAGCGGTCCGTAGACGATGTAGGAATGGCCGGTGATCCAGCCGATGTCGGCCATGCACCAGTAGGTGTCCTCGGGATGAATGTCCTCGATATATTTCGAGGTGCCGGCAACGTAGGCAAGATAGCCACCGGTACGGTGCTGGCAGCCCTTGGGCTTGCCCGTGGTGCCGCTGGAATACATCAGGAAAAGCGGTGCCTCGGCATTCATCGCCACCGGCCCGACACGCTGCCCCGCGTATTCCTTGAGCAACTCGTTGATGATCACATCGCGGCCTTCGACCATGGCCGTGGATGAACTGTTCCTGCCCGGATAGCGCTGCCAGATCAGCACCTTGTCGACCTTCTGGCCGGCATCCTCGGCGGTCCTGACGGCGATGTCGGCCTTTTCCTTGTGATCGATCAGCTTGCCCGAGCGCCAGTAGGCATCGGTGGTGATGAGATGGCGACTGCCCGAATCCTCGATGCGCTGGCCACAGGACTGGCCGGAAAAGCCACCAAACACCTGCGAGTGCACCACGCCCAGACGTGCGCAGGCCAGCATCGTGATGGGCAGGTCCAGCGTCATCGGCAGATGCAGGGTCACGCGGTCACCGGCCTTGAGGCCGCAATAGTCGCGCAGCAGGGCCGCCATCTCGTTGACCCGAACGTACAGCTCCTGAAAGGTCATGGCCACCGGCGCGTCGTCTTCGGGCTCGGCGACGAAGATCAGCGCGGCCTTGTTGCGGTACTTGTCCAGGTGCCGGTCAACGCAGTTGTAGCAGGCATTCAGCTCACCGTCGGCGAACCACTTCCAGAACGGCGGATTGCTGGTGTCCAGAACTTCCGTATAGGGTTTCGACCAACTCAGCAGATCGGCGTATTCGCGGAAGCAGTCGGGAAAGTTCCGCTCACCGAAACGCTCGCGTACCTGGGGATCGCTCAGGTTGGCCTGATCAGTGAACGACTGCGGCGGCTTGAAATACGTTTCCTCTTTCCAGTGCACCGCGATCTGCGCTTCACTGGAGCCTGCTGGCTCCGCCGTCGGGTTTTTATCGCTCATGATCGTTTTCTCCTCGCCGGTCTCGTCATGTCCGGACGGTCGCCGCCCAAGCCGCTGACCGTCTGTGTGCAATCCACGAAATTAGCACGGGATGGCTGAATATTCAGTTTTTCATCCGCCCATGAAAAAGGCGCCGCTCCCCGCGGCGCCTTTCCTGTCGTGTCCATTGCGGCGCACAAGAAATCCGCGCGTGTCGCAAATCACCAGATATTGACCTGCTTGTCGTCCGGTCGCACCATCTCGTCGCCGGCCTTGCACTGGAAGGCCTGTGCAAACGTCGGCATGTTGGACGGTGCGCCGATGGCGCGGAATTTGGCCGGTGCATGCGGGTCGACATTGAGCAGCACCAGTTGGCGCTTCTCGCGGATATTGCCGCGCCACACGCGCGCCCAGTTCATGAAGAAGCGCTGGTCTTCGGTGTAGCCGTCGATCTTCTCGTTCACTTCCTGCGGGTGGTTTTCCAGGGCCATCTGCAGGGCGTCGTAGGCGATGTTCAAGCCACCCAGGTCGGCGATGTTTTCACCCAGCGTGAGCTGGCCGTCGACGTGCTTGTCCGGGTGGTCGGCCAAGGGCGCATAGCCGTTGAACTGGTCGACCAGCTTCTTGGTCCGTGCATCAAACTTCTCGCGGTCGGTCTTGGTCCACCAGTTGTCCAGGTTGCCATTACCGTCAAACTGGCTGCCCTGGTCGTCAAAGCCGTGGCTGGCCTCGTGACCGATCACCGCGCCAATCCCGCCGTAATTGATCGCATCGTCGCCATGGGCGTAGAAGAACGGCGGCTGCAGGATCGCGGCCGGGAAGTTGATCGTGTTGTCGGAAGGATTGTAGTAGGCATTCACCGTCTGCGGCGTCATGCCCCATTCCTTGCGGTCGGTCGGCTTGCCGATCTTGGCGATGTCGTAGTCATGATTGAACTTCTGCGCCGCTTCGAGATTGGCGTAGTAGTTGTCGGGGCTGATCTGAAGGCCCTGCCAGCTGCGCCATTCTTCCGGATAGCCGATCTTGGGCAGGAACTTCGACCACTTCTCCAGCGCCTTCTGCTTGGTCTCCGGACTCATCCAGGCCAGGTTTTCGATGCGCTGCTTGAGCGCGGCCAGCACGTTCTTGACCAGCTGGTCGGCACGCTCCTTGGCCTCGGGCGGGAAGTACCGGGCCACGTACAACTGGCCCAGAGCCTGGCCCATGGCGCCATTGACCGAACTCAGCACGCGCTTCCAGCGCGGCTTCTGCTCGGGCTGACCGTTGAGCGTCTTGCCGTTGAAGGCGAAGCTTTCATCGACGAAGGGCCGGGACAGATACGGCGCCGCGCTGGCAATGGTGTGGGCCGCCAGATAGTCCTGCCACTGCGCCACCGGCACATCGACCAGCATCTTGTCGAATTCGGCAAAGAACTTGGGCTGGCCCATCGAGAAGCCCTTGTCGACAGTCACGCCCTGGGAGGCGAAGAACTTGCTCCAGTCGAAGTGCGGCGTGACCTTGTCGGCCTCGGCCACGGTGACGAACTTGTACTGGTTCTTCGGATCACGCAGCTCGACACGCGGGATCGAGTGCCTGGCCAGGCGGGTCTCGAAGGCCAGCACGTGATCAGCCTTCTTCTTTGCCTCGTCCGCCGACACACCGGTCAGCTCGAACAGTTTGGCCACATGCGCAACGTACTCGTCACGCAGCTTCTTGCTGTCCTTGTCGTCCTTCAGGTAATACTTCGGTGTTGGAAGGCTGAGGCCGCTCTGGAAGGTGAAGGCGATCTGCAGCTTGGCGTTCTTGTAGTCGGCGCTGGAGCCGAAGCTGAACACGCGGCCATCACCCCTGGCAAAGGATTTTTGCAGCCAGTTCACGATGTCCTGGCGATTCTTGAGCGCCGCGATCGAGGCCAGCTCGGGCTTGATCGGGTCATAGCCGGCCTTGTCGACCGCGGCCTGATCCATGCCGGACTGCCACAACCAGCCAATCTTCTGCTCGATCGAGTCGGACGGTGCGCTGGCAGCATCGGCTGCGGCCTTCTTCACCAGCTCATGCTGGGCCGTGAGACTCTTCTCGCGCAACTCGTCAAACGAGCCCCAGCGCGTGCGATCGGATGGAATCGGATTGGCCTTGACCCACTTCTCGTTGACGAAGCCGTTGAAGTCCTGGCAGGCCTGGATCGCCGGATCCAGCTCGCTGACCTTGAACACGCTGGCGGCAGCGGCCGGCGCAGGCTTTGCAACAGCGGCCGATTGCTCAGTTGCCGGTGCCGTGGCGGCCGCGGCGGCCTGGTTATCCACAGAGTTGGCTTGCTGGCCGCAGGCGGTCGCCAGCATCGCGATGCTGACGGCGAGCGCCAGCGGTTTCAGAGAGATGTAATTCATGGTTTTCCTTGCTCGATCCGGTTCAGGTGGTCGCACACACCGGCTTGCGTGTCCTGGCAGACGCCACGGAATTGCTGGAATAATGCGCCCGCGCATTGTAACGAACCGACCCACGCGAACCAGTGTCGAAGGTCAGGGGCGGTTTGCCACCGCAGCAAGCTCGACTCAACCCTCAAGAACAGTTGCAAGACCATGAAAATAAAACACTTTCACTTTCAGATTCCGATTCTGGCAGCACTCTTTCTGACCGCCTGCGCTACCAGCCCGGTGTATCCGCCGGACTGGGCCGACAGCACGCTCACCCCGCACCAGGTAGCCACTGCACCGGAAAATGCAGGCAACGCGCGGGTCATCTGGGGTGGCCGCATCATCGGAGTCGACAACAAGGCCGACCACACCGAAGTCGAGGTGCTGGCCTACCCGCTGGACAAGAACCAGATTCCGCAGCAAAACGATGTCGGCTCAGGCCGCTTCATCGCCCTGCTGCCAGGCTATGTCGAACCTCTCGACTACCCGGTCAACGGCTGGGTCACCATGCAGGGCCACATCAAGGGTGTGCGCAGCGACCGGGTCGGCCAGGCACCCTATGTGTTTCCCCTGCTCGCCGTGCGCGCCGCCCACGTCTGGACTCGCGAAGACATGCAGCGTCGCTCCAATGTGCACTTCAATGTGGGCGTCGGCGTCGGGATTCGGTAGGACTGGATTGCCTTGCAATCAGGTCTGATCGCACCCGGGGACGAAAGCAGCACACAGCGCGAGAGACCCCTGAAAGCACCGTGTGACGAAAACCGGAGCAAGATCAAAATGGATCCCGGGTTCCTCGCTGCGCTCGGCCCCAGGATGACGAGACAGAATGGATTGCCGCAGGACTGCCTGCATCGCCGAAACCCCGTCATCCTGGGGCCGCCGCAGGCGGAACCCGGGATCCATTTTCAACGGCACGTCGCGGCCATGCCGTGGCTCAGTTGCAAAGTACCGAATCAATCATCCACATCGGGTTCGAAGAAGCTCCAGCGGATCTGCGGGAACTCCTTGCGCATGGCGGCTTCCACCCGGTTGATGGCGTGAATCAGTTCCAGGTCACTGCTCTGGCGGGCCATGCGCGCCTTGGTCGCCAGCATCACATCGGTGCCCATCTGCAAGCTGACGATGTTGTAGACCTTGTCGACTTCCTCGCGCGTCTCGACGAAGTCGATGATGCGCTGCTTGGTCAGCGGGTCGACACCCTGCCCGATCAGCAGCTCCTTGACCTCCCAGGCCACCATCACCGCGACCACCATCAGCAGCGCGGCAATCGCCAGCGTGCCGATTGCATCGTAGAACGGATTGCCGGTAACCCAGCTCAGCAGCACGGCAACGAGCGCAAACGTCAAGCCCAGCAGCGCCGCCAGATCCTCGCCGAAAATCACGATCAGCTCGCTGCTGCGGCTGTCACGGAACCAGCGCCACATGCTGCGCCCGCGCCGCACCTTGTTGATTTCCTTGACGCAGGTGACAAACGAGATGCCCTCGACGATGATGCCGAAGACCAGTACGGCCACAGCAATCCAGGGCTTTTGCAGCGCCTCGGGATGACCCAGCTTGTGCAGGCCTTCGTACAGCGAGAACACGCCGCCGACCGAAAACAGCAGCATCGCCACCAGGAACGACCAGAAATACAGCGCCTTGCCCCAGCCCAGTGGGTGCTCCTCGCTGGCCGGTCGGCGCGACTGGCGCATGCCGAACAACAACAGCAGCTGGTTGCCGCAATCGGCCAGGGAGTGGATCGATTCGGCCAGCATGGCGCCGGAGCCGGTAATGAAGGCGGCCACTGCCTTCGCCACGAAGATGGCGAAGTTGGCGCCGAGAGCGAAGAAGATGGCCTTGTGTGAATTGGCGTGACCAGACATGAATAATTTGGCGTGAGGAAATGCGGCCAGTGTAGCGGTTAAACTTGTCGGTTTTCGCCTCCAGGACTTCCCCGCGTGCTGCTGCATACGCCCTTGCCCAAATCGCCCGGCCACCGCAGCTACTGGCAGACACCGCCGGGCGCGGCGCTGGCGCTGGCTGCGACCGAGGCGGCAAGGCAGCACGACGGTCTGCTGGTGGTGGCCAGCCGTGATGGCCAAAGCACACGCAGCCTGCGCCGCGAGCTGGCGTTCTTTGCCGGCGATCTTCCGGTCAACCTGTTCCCGGACTGGGAAACCCTGCCCTACGACCGTTTCAGTCCGCACCCCGACATCATTTCCGAGCGCATTGCCAGCCTCTACCGCCTGCCCGCGGCCGAGCGCGGCATCCTGGTGGTGCCGGTAGCGACCCTGATGCAGCGCCTGGCGCCACGCAGCTACATCGCAGGCTCCGGCCTGGCGGTCGAGAAGGGCCAGAAAATGGCGATCGAAAGCGAGCAGCAGCGCTTGCAGGCAGCCGGCTACCGCCACGTGTCACAGGTGGCCGAACCGGGCGACTTTGCCGTGCGCGGCGGCCTGATCGACATCTATCCCATGGGCGCGCCACTGCCCTACCGCATCGAGCTGCTGGATGAGGAGGTCGACTCGATCCGCAGTTTCGACGCCGAAACCCAGCGCTCGATCGCGCCGGTGGATGCGATCCGCCTGCTGCCGGCACGCGAGTACCCGACCACCGAGGAGGCCGCGCGCGAATTCCGCAGTCGCCTGCGCGAACGCTTTCCGATCGACGTGCGCCGCTGCCCGCTGTACCAGGACATGCGCCAGGGCGTGGCCCCCAGCGGCATCGAATACTACCTGCCGCTGTTCTTCGAACACACTGAAACCCTGTTCGACTACCTGCCGGACAGTGCCCTGCTGCTGCTCGACAACGACGCGCTGACTGCGGCCGAGAGCTTCAGCGAACAAACGGCCGAGCGCTACGAGCAACGCGCCCACGATGTCGAGCGCCCGATCCTGCCACCGGATGAAATCTTCCTGTCGCCGGTTCAGCTGCGCCAGCAGATCAACCAGCGCCATTGCATCGAAATCGTCGAGCCCGGCCACAGACATGCGGTCGACACCGGCAGCGTCAGCGCACCCGAAGCACCGCTGAAGACCACGGCCGCATCCGGCACGCCCGATTTCGCGGCCTGGCTGGCCGGGCAATCCGGGCGCGTGCTGATCGCCGCCGACACCGCCGGGCGGCGCGAGGCCCTGGCCGACCAGATCGCCGCCGCGATCAAGCGTCCCGCGCCCGTCCAGGGTTGGCGAGACTTTGTGCAAAATGAGGCAACCGACCTGGCCATTGTGGTGGCCGAACTGGGCGCCGGCTTCACCCTGCCCGCGCACGGCATCACGGTCCTGACCGAACACGAACTGCTGGGCGAGCAGGCGCGGCGCAGCCGCCGCCGGGCGGAGACGGCCGCCAGCGATCCCGATGCCATCATCCGCGACCTCAGCGAACTGGAACCGGGCGCCCCGATTGTGCATGTCGATCACGGCGTGGGCCGCTACCGCGGCCTTGAGCGCCTGGACGTGGGCGACAGCCCGGACGAGTTTCTGGCCATCGAGTACGCCAAGGGCGCCAGGCTGTACGTGCCGGTGGCCCAACTCGGCATGGTCAGCCGCTACACCGGCACCACGCCGGAACTGGCGCCGCTGCACTCGCTGGGCGGCGAGGCCTGGCAACGCGCCAAGCGCAAGGCCGCCGAAAAGGTCCGCGATGTGGCGGCCGAACTGCTGGCCATCCACGCCGAGCGCGCCGCGCGCCGCGGCACGGCGCTGAAGATGGATGAAGCCATGCTGGCCGAGTTCGCGGCCCAGTTCCCGTTCGAGGAAACCCCTGACCAGCAGCAGGCGATTGCGGCCGTGCTGGCCGATCTGGCCGCAGCGCAGCCCATGGACCGCGTGGTCTGCGGCGACGTCGGCTTCGGCAAGACCGAGGTCGCCCTGCGCGCGGCCTTCGCCACCGCCACCGCCGGCCGCCAGGTTGCCGTGCTGGTGCCGACCACGCTGCTGGCCCAGCAGCACTACGACAATTTCCGCGACCGCTTTGCCGAATGGCCAATCGAGGTTGATGTGCTGTCGCGCTTCCAGTCGGCCAAGGAAACCAGCCGCACGCTGGAACGGATGACTGTCGGAGAGGTGGACGTGGTGATCGGAACCCACAAGCTGCTGCAGGGCAAGCTGAAGTTCAAGGATCTGGGCCTGGTGATCATCGACGAGGAACAGCGCTTCGGCGTGCGCCAGAAGGAGCAGCTCAAGAAGCTGCGCGCCGAGGTCGACCTGCTGACCCTGACCGCAACGCCGATCCCGCGCACGCTCAACATGGCCATGAGCGGCATGCGCGACCTCAGCATCATCGCCACCGCACCAGCCCATCGCGTCGCGGTCAAGACCGTGATATCGCAATACGACCCGGCCATGGTGCGCGAGGCTCTGCAGCGCGAGCTGGCGCGTGGCGGCCAGGTGTATTTCCTGCACAACCAGGTCGAGTCGATCGAGCGCACCGCGCGCGAACTCGGTGAGCTGATGCCCGAGGCGCGCATCCGCGTCGCCCACGGCCAGATGCCCGAGCGCGAGCTGGAGCAGGTGATGCTGGACTTCCACCGTCAGCGCTTCAACCTGCTGGTATGCACCACCATCATCGAATCGGGCATCGACATCCCGACCGCCAACACCATCATCATCAACCGCGCCGACCGCTTCGGCCTGGCCCAGTTGCACCAGTTGCGCGGCCGCGTCGGACGCTCGCACCACCGCGCCTACGCCTACCTGATCGTGCCGCACCGCAAGGCCATGACTTCCGATGCGCGCAAGCGCCTGGAAGCACTGGCCTCGCTGGAGGAGCTGGGCGCCGGCTTCACCCTCGCCACCCACGACATGGAAATCCGCGGCGCCGGCGAACTGCTGGGCGAGGACCAGTCCGGCCAGATCCAGGAGATCGGTTTCAGCCTGTACAGCGACCTGCTGGAACGCGCCGTGCAAGCCCTGAAGGACGGCAAGGTGCCCGACTTCGACCTGTCCAGCGCCAGCGAGGCCGAAATCGAGCTGCACCTGCCGGCCCTGATCCCCGACGACTACCTGCCCGACGTGCACACTCGCCTGACGCTGTACAAGCGCATCGCCAGTTGCGCAGACGAGGAAGCCCTGCGCGCGATGCAGGTGGAAATGATCGACCGCTTCGGTCTGCTGCCCCAGGCCACGAAAAACCTGTTCGCGATCACGGCCCTGAAACTGAAGGCCACCGCACTGGGCATCCGCAAGTTCGATCTCGGCGCCGAATCCGGGCGCATCGAGTTCCGCGACAAGCCGGCCATCAACCCGGCCACGATCATCGAATTGATCCGCTCACAGCCGCAGACCTGGCGCATGGACGGCCCCGACAAACTGCGCATCGCCTTGAGTGCCGAAGAGCCCGAAAGACGCATCGAGATAGCTCGGAAACTTCTGGTGCAACTGGGAGCTTGAGGAGTTTCCATTTGCAACGATGACTTGTGAAGTGTTTAACTGAATTGGTTCGGATTGCCGGAATTCGCAATCCGTGACCTCTCACAAAAACCCGTAAGGAGGCAGTCATGGGATTTTTCCGCAAACTGCTCGGCAGGGATCGCGCCGTGCAGAACCCGATTACCGCACCACCGGTCAGTCCCGATGCCAATGGCGCAATCGGATACGACGCAAAACTCATCGAGACCCTGCACAAGCATCACGCGCAGCTCGGCACACTGTTTCAACGTATCGGCAACAGCGCCCGCCAAAGTGATTCGCACGGCTTGCACGAACTGCTGGCAACGTTCAAATCCTCGCTCAACGGCCACGTGCTGACCGAGAACGTGCGCTTTTACAGCTATCTTGAGCAAACGATCTCGGATGACGCGGACAGTGCGGCGATCGTGCGCGAGTACCGACGGGAAATGAATGACATTGCCAGGGAAGTCCGCCAGTTTGTGGATCAGTGGCGCGACGCGGACATTTCTTCTTCGGAAACACAAAACCAGTTCCTTGCCGAGTACCACCGCGTGGGGAAATTGCTTGAGCGGCGTCTGGACAGCGAGGAACAACAGCTCTACCCACTCTACCGGCCTGCCTGATTGTCCCGTAGCGCCGCGCCGCACGACACGCCACGACAATCGACCTGCGCCATCCCGCCTGGCTGCGGCGGTTCCAGTTGGCCGCGATTCACGCGCCGGGGCGCACGCTTGTGCCGTTCCCTGCAGGGAACAGCGTGTTTTCAGGACAACAGGAGCCGAGCCATGATCCGACACAATCAAGTCACGGCAATCCTGGCTGCCTGTACTGTTTTTGCAGCCACGGGTTCCACGGCAACCGCACAAATTGCACAAGCCACCCGGGACGAGGCAGCGCAGCACGAATCGACTGCCGTCTACGACACGCCCACCGGCAAGCTCATCGTGCATTCGCACATGCCCGAGCCGGAGGACTACGGATCGCCGCTCACTTTTTCATCACTCGACAGCAATGGCGACGGCCACATCAGCAAGACCGAGGCCAGTGCCTATCCGCCGCTGGCCAACGATTTTCTGCATGCCAGCGGTGACCGCAACCGGCCAATCAGCAAACGCCAGTACCAGCGCTGGGCTGCAGCCAGGTAGCCGATCCAGCATCGGTCCCGATGAGCGCGTCGCCATTTGCTCTGGCGCAGGCGCTGCGCCCGGCTTGAGCGCATTGCAGGCGACCCGCCGTGCAACTCAATGCCGACAGGCCGATGACAATCAGGCTTCCGCCAGTCGCTTCGTTTGCGGCCGGAAGATCCTGCTTTCGGCATAGAGGCACAGCAGCACCACACCAGCGGTCAGCAGCGCGACCGCGAAGAACACGGCGGCATAGCCATGGGATTCGGTGATCTGGCCCCATGCCCCGGCCATGCCGGAGCGTGCGAAATTGGAAATGGCCATCATCAGCGCGAACTGGCTGGCCGCCACCGCTGGCCTGCTGAGCATCATGGCCCAGGCGATCAGCAGTATCGACAGCATCGTCATGGCAACGACCTGGGCGGCGAGGATCGCGGGCAGCATGCCGGACTGAACCCAGTCGCCCCGTGTGACACCGCCCGCGAGCGCCAGCACGACAAGCAACAGGCCGACGATCGTCACCATGCGCGAAAGTCCGCACCACTTGATCAGCAGACCCGTCATGGTGATGCCGAGTACTCCGGCGAACAGGGTCACGCTGCCCGCAAAGTGGCTGTAGTGCGCGCTGGTCCAGCCGAGCACCTGCACGGTTGCGGTCGGCCCGACCGTATCGGTCAGCGCCCCGGTTGCCGAGGACAGCGCGAAGGCAGCCAGGAATGCAATGATCTTGCGGTCGGCCAGGGAACTGAACACCTCCCTGAGGATCGGCCACCAGGCATCCTGCTGCAGCGCCTCGCATTCCGGGGAAGGCTTGCCGGGAGTCCACGGCATCAAGCGCTCGCCCGGACGCTCGCGAAACAGGCCCACAAGCGCGGACGGGACCGCCACCAGCACCGCGAGCAGCAATGCGACAGGCGTTATGCCACTTGCCGACAGTACGGCCCCGGCGCCGAAGCTGGTGGCCGATATGCCCACGATCTGGGATCCATACATGCAGCCATTGATCGCGCCGCGCTCCTCGACCGGCACCAGGTCGATCGTCATCCCGTCGACTGCAACATCGTTGAATATGGCGCACAGGTTCAGCGCGAAGCAGAAACCGCCGAACAAGGCGATTTGTTGCACGCCCGGGGTCGCGACGGCAAGCGCTACCAGAACAGCCACCATGCAGGCCTGGGCAACCAGGATCCATACCCGCCGCCGTCCCATCGGGCGATAGGTGAAGCGGTCCATGATCAGTCCGGTGAACGGTTTCAGCGACCAGGGCAGGAGTGCGAAACCGACAAAGGCCCCGATCTGGACCGGACTGGCACCGGCCGCGGCAAACCACGACGGCAGCACGACGAGCGACAGGCCGACCGGCACACCCTGCATGAAATAGAGGATCATCACTGCGGCAAACCGCAGCGGTTTGTTCTCGACCAGAGACGGCCAGGCACGCCGGGCGCGCGTTTCGATCAGGGCTGGGGTCATGGCATGTCCTCCGGCTTGGGGATCGCTGGTGAGACGGTGGCAGAATCGAGTCCTGCAAGCGCGCGAAGCGGCTTGGACCGCCCTCGCGCAAGCGGTCCCGACACCACGGATTGTTGGAAACGGAATCCTTTCATGCCGCTACCGCGGCGCGCGAAGATCCCGAGCGCGCTGCCAGCGAGAATCAGGACGACGATCAGCACGTAGGCCTGGAGCGTGGCCTGCATGGCGGCATAAACGGAAAACGCGGTGGACACCGCTACCATCGCCCACCAGAAGGCGGTCATGCCTTTGGCGGCACTCTCGTGGGCACGCCGCCGGAACACGACGAACGCCGCGACCATGCACAGAACGAGGAACTGGTTGCCCAGCGCAGTGACTTCGGCGAGAAAGGCGAATTTTCCGCTCAGGGCAACACCTGCCACCAACAATGTGAACAGCGCGATGGCCCAATCGGGCGTCAGAAAGCGCGATGAGACATGGGCGAGCCTTTCGGGCAGCAGTCCGCGCTCGGCCATGCCGAAGATCACTCTCGGCCCGCCGATGAAGCCGTTCAAGGCGTTGCTGGCAATCGAGAACACCGCCGCCAAGGTAAGCGCGATGACTCCACCTTGCCCGAGCACCACACCCGCAGCGGCCGCCAGCGGCGTGCCTTGGTTGCCAGCAGGCGCACCGGCGGCGATGTAGGCCCACTGCACGGTCATGTAGAAGGCGATGATGATCGCCAGCGACAGCAGCATCGCTCGCGGCAGCGTACGACGCGGGTTGACCACCTCGCCGGCGGAACAGGCGACGGTGCCTGCTCCGGCAAATGCGAAATAGACCAGAAGCGCGACCGATTCGAAGGCTCCGAATTCGGGCAGCTTGAAGCTGGTCGAAATGCCGCCGACGGCAAACGCGGCAATGCACAGCACCACGATCGGCGTGATCTTGAGCACGGTCCCGACCACCAGCCCCGCAACCGCCCGCCGCATGCCCGACAGCGTCAGCCCTCCCAATGCCGCGAGCAGCGCAAGCACCGCCAGCGGGCGGGCCACCGGCCCATCGAGCACCGGAAAGAACACGGCGAGGTAGGAAACCAGCACATGCAGTGTTGCCGCGCGCCCCACCGCCATCGCGATGACGAGGAGCCAGCCGACCTGAAACCCCACGGTCGGACCGAACGCAGCGTGGGCATAAAGCTGCGGCCCGCCCGAGGCGCGGAACATGGTCGCGAGTCGGGCCGCGATCAGCAGGCCCGAGGCAAACAGCGCGCCAAAAATCAGGAACAGCCACGGCGCGAACAGGCCGGCCTTGTCATACAGAAGCGCGGGCAGCGCAAAGATGCCCGCACCAATCATGCCGTTGACGCTCATCAGGCTCGCACCGAGCGTGCTGACCACCCGCGGTGGTTTCGTGGTTTCGGTCATGGCAAACCCCTGTCCTGTTCGAGGATCCCTTGCATCACGGGAACCGAAGTCGGCGCAAGGCGCACCTCCCGCGCCGTCCTGATCGCCCCGGATGCCGGTTCCGGTTTGACCGTGTGTTTGCCTTGCGCATGGTGCATCTGCCACACGTACAGCGGCATGCCGATCAGCATCAGCGCGAAGGTCCAGTAGACGACATCCTGGCCGGCACCGAAGGTGGCCCACATCGTGAACGCGAAGGCCGCCAGCGCCAGGCCCAGATTGCGCCAGCGCATGCGCTGACCGTTGCGCTGCGCGAGTACAATTTCCGCGAGCGCGCTGAACAGATAGGCGAACACGCCGCTCAGTGCCGTGAGCAACAGTAGAAACGTGAACATGGCGACCAGCCCGTGGCTGTAATTGGCCAGCACCAGCGCGCTGTCGACCACGCCTGCAATCAACAGCGTGGCGACTGGTGCGCCACGCCCGAATTCGCGGGCGAATGTGCCTGGCAGCAGGCCGTCCCGCGCCACGGCCTGCGGAAACTGGCCGACAACGAGAATCCAGCCGTTGAGCGCGCCGAAGCAGGAAATGGCCGCCGCACCGGCAATCAGCCAGCCCGCCCAGCTGCCCCACAGCAGCGTGCCGGCCAGCGCAAACGGAGCCTCCGAAGTGGCAAGCTGGGCGGCCGGCACCACGCCCATCACCGCCGTCGTGCAGGCAATGTAAAGAACGGCCGCAATCACGGTGCCGAGCAGCGTGGCGCGCGGGATCGTCCTGGCCGGATCGCGCACGTGGCCGGCCGGAACGGTCGCGCATTCCACGCCGATGAAGGCAAACAGCGTCGCCGCCACGCTCACGTTGATGGCGTGCAACGGCGGCCCGACCTGCGGGCCCGGCGCCAGCAGATGCGGATCGAAATACGCCAGACCGAAGATGGCCAGAACCAGCAAGGGCGCAACCTTCAGCACCGTGGTCACGACCTGCACCGCACCGGCGCTGCGGATCCCGCCGAGGTTGACGGCGGTCAGCGTCCAGATCGCGGCCAGCGCAAGCAGTGCGCTCGCCAGCGGCTGCGTGCCGATGCCCGGCATCAGGGCCAGGAAGTAGCCGGCAAAGGCGACCGCAATCGCGGCATTGCCAATCACCCCGCCGACCCAGTACATCCACGCCACCAGAAACCCGACGCAATCGCCGAACGCCGCGCGCGTGTAGGCATACGGCCCGCTTGCAAGCGGCATGCGTTTGGTCAGGCGGTAGAACACCCCGGCGATCAGCAGCGCGCCAACCGCGCTGACCACCCAGCCGGCCAGACTGAAGGCAGCAAACGGTGCCAGCGCCGCCGGCAAAAGGAATACGCCCGAGCCGATCATGTTGCCAAGTACCAGCGCGGTTGCCGTCACCAGGCCGATCTGTCGCGTGCTCGCCTGCATGCGTGACAAGTTGCGCTCCGGATGCTGTGCGCGGACGATGCTCACCGTTTCCCGTATCGCAGACATCGACACCCCCTCAGTCAGAAAAGACCCCTGGCACGGCCCACCCGCACGGTGCCGGGCCAGAACCAGACCGGTGCCATGCAGCTTCCGGTGGCGCGGTGCATCCAGGTTTCCAATCGTCACGGCCCGGGCAGCGCCGGGCCGTGACCATCAAGCCGTTACTGCGGCGTGGACAGGTCTGGCCGATAGTGCCAAACCGTGTAGTCACGCTCCTTGATCGCAGACGAGAATTTGTCGATCAGCTTTTGCGCGGCTTCCTTGGAACCCAAGGCCCTGGTCATGAGCTCCATCAGGCTGGGCGAGGGCTCGGCCATGCCGGCCCAGTTCTCCATGGGTTCGACAATGCTCATGCCACCGGAACCACCGACCGTGTAGCGGACGAGGTAGCTGTAGGGCCACTTCTGGCTGGTTGCAGCCGCGTGAATCTGCTTCAGCACGTCCTTGATGTCCACACTGTGGCCGCCCTTGAAACGGTAGCTGGTGACGCCGAAGTAGCGATAGCCCTCGTCGTCAATCCAGTGCGAGAGCTTTTCATTCGTCACGATGAAGATGTGCTGCATTTTGTCGACGTGTTGACCCACATCCTGCGAAAACTGCTTGCCCGCACCGGACTTGTCGCCCCAGGCATTTTCGCTGTCCAGGTCACCCCAGGCGTGGTTGCTCGACTGGACCGCATAGCGGTCGAGGTTCGACCCGACCACCGGCTCGTAAACCTTCCACTGGAACGGATCGCCCGCGCGCTTGCGCCAGGCGACGTGTTTTTTCATGCCCGCCTCGAATGCCTGAAACTGGCCTTGCTTGGGCCAGAACACCCAGGTGTCCGCGACATTGTGTTCGGCCTTTTTGTCGCCCATCTTGTCGGTCGCGAACGACGGGCTGGCCAGGCCCACGGCGACCAACGCCGCGGCCAGCGTGAACAGGGTCAAGCGAACATGCAGTTTCATGGTCTTTTCTCCCAAATGAATGTAAGCGACGGATCGGAATGGAGCGTAGAAGGCCGCCAGCCGGAAATCCTGACGGCCACATGATTTTTTTATGATGGCCACGGCGTGACCGTGCTAATGTGCGAACAAATGAATGATTCCGGGGGTAATCCAGGGGGCGTCGACCGGCCATTGCAGATCAATGGCGTGCTGGTCGAGCCGGATGCCCTGCGCATCTGCGGCAGGCAAGCCTCTTGCCAGATCGAACCCAAGGTCATGGCGCTGCTGGTGGCGCTGTCCGAGCGGCAGGGCCAGTTGTGGACCCGCGAGGAACTGCTGGCGCGCATCTGGGCCGGCACCTTGGTCAGCGACGAATGCCTGACGCGGATCGTGTATCTGCTGCGCAAGTCGCTGCGGCAAATCGGCGAAGCCGACGTATCCATCTCGACCGTCGCCAAACTGGGCTATCGGCTGGATGCACAAGTTCGGCAACAGCCTCCGGACACGCAAGCGGCAAGCGCACAACAAAACAAATTTCCTGCATTTTCTGTCGCGGTCCTGCCCGTTGTCGATCAGTCCGAAAATGGCGATGGCAAATTGCTGGCCGACGGACTGACCCGCGACCTGACGATGCTGCTGGCGCACACGCCGCGCTTTCGAGTGACGCCCTACAGCTCCGCGCTGCGCCTTGCCGCGGCCCCACCGGACACCACGGCAGCGGGTAGAGCATTGCATGCGCGCTTCATTGTCACGGCGACCCTGACCCGTTGCACGAACGCCGTGCGGATACGCGCCGATCTGTGCGACGCCGCTGAAGACGTGCTGTTGTGGGCGCAAAAGTACGAAGCGGCCATCGATCGTTTCTTCGAGGTGCAGGAAGATGCCGTGTGCAGCATCACCACCGCAATCACCGCCAAGGTCAACACCACGCAACCGGCGCGCGTGCGCCGCACCGGTCGCTTCCACCTGTCGGCCTACGAACGCGTGCAGGCGGCTGAGGCCTTGCGTCTCAACTACGGACCCGACAGCGCGCGCCAGATCGTCGCCATGCTGGAAGAAGCCCTGCAAATCGAGCCTGCCGACCCGCTGACCCGCGCGGCGCTGGCGGTGCAGCTGAGCCAGAACGTGGTCAGCCAGTGGACTGAGAATCCCGAAGCGACGATGGCGCAAGCGGATGCGCTGATCGACGAGGCGCTGCGGGCCGCGCCCGACGATCCGGATGTGAACGCAGACGCGGGTATCGTCGCGACCATGTTCCACCGACCCGACGAAGCCATCCGCCACCTGGAGTTTGCTACTAGACGCAACCCGAATGATGCGCATGCACTGGCAGTCCTCGGTTGGCAGCGCTGCCTGCGTCATGCCGACCCGATCGGTATCGGCCTGATCGAAAGAGCCGAAGAGCGTGCGCCGCACCACCCCCGCTTCGGACTGTGGGCAACCTATCGCGCCACCGGCCATCTGTTCATGCTCGATTTCGAGCAGGGCCTGCGCGGCGGCCAGCAAGCCGTCGAGCGCACGCCCAACTACTACCAACCGCACCTCACCTGTGCCTGGGCGCACACCGCGCTTGGCGACCAGGCCGCGGCCAGGCAGCAAGTTGCCCGTGCCAAAGAGCTTGCATCGGAAGACATTCTCGAGCGCTTTGTCGGCGAGATGCGCAAATGGTCGCAAAACTCCCCCAACAAGGCGCACTGCTGGGCAGTGCTGGA
>CBFGSA010000049.1:0-18937 GCA_965651365.1 uncultured Rhodanobacteraceae bacterium
TGGGGTACCGGCACCGAGACGGGTCTCGAACGGGCGAAGTCCGACAACCTGCAGGTGCGCCTGCGCGGCATTGCCCTGTGGCTGGCCGTGGCCTACCACGAAACCCGTGATGCCCAGTTCAACGAAACCCGCAATACGCACCGCCGCATCCAGGGCATCGTGCGCAAGCTGAAGGAACTGGCCCCGGCGGACAACGTCGCCAACCGCGCCGTCGCCTGAGCGTGTCGCCAGGCCGTTTCTACCCATCACCGCAGCATCACCGTACAATCGCCTGACCACAACGGCGAGATTCCGCGATGAGCAATATCCTGATCGGCAGGAACGATTCGGCCTCGGTCGAGCTTGAACCACGATTCGGCAACCGCCACGGCATGATTGCCGGCGCCACCGGCACCGGAAAGTCGGTGAGCCTGATGGTGCTGGCCGAAGGATTTTCCCGCCTGGGCGTGCCGGTCGTTCTGGCCGACGTCAAGGGTGACCTGGCCGGACTTTCCCAGGCTGCCCCGTCACCGGCCAGCGACAAACTCAAGGCGCGGCTGGACAAGCTGGGCCTGAGCGACTGGAAGCCGCAGGCCAATCCGGTGATCTTCTGGGATCTGTACGGCGAGTTGGGCCATCCCCTGCGCACCACCATTTCGGAAATGGGCCCGACCCTGCTGGCCCGCGTCATGGAACTCAACGACACCCAGCAGGGTGTGCTCGAAATTGTCTTCAAGGTCGCCGATGACAACGGCTGGCTGATGCTGGATCTCGACGACCTGCAGGCGCTGCTCAACTACGCGGTCGACAAGCGCACGGCCATTTCCGGAAGCTATGGCCTGATCAGCACATCGAGCATTGGCGCGGTACAGCGCGCACTGCTGCGCCTGCGCCAGCAGGATGCCGCGATGTTCTTCGGCGAGCCGGCGCTGGAACTGGACGACTTGATGCGTCAGGACATGTCGGGCCGCGGCACCATCAACGTGCTGGCTGCCAACAAGCTGATTCTGAAACCGAAGTTGTACTCCACCTTCCTGCTGTGGCTGCTCTCGGAACTGTTCGAGCAGCTTCCCGAGGTCGGCGATCCGGAGCAGCCGAAGCTGGTGTTCTTCTTCGACGAAGCCCATTTGCTGTTCGATGATTGTCCGGCCGCCCTGCTGCAACGCATCGAGCAGGTGGTACGGCTGATCCGCTCCAAGGGTGTGGGCGTGTATTTCTGTTCGCAGAACCCCGACGACGTACCCGGGGAAGTGCTGGGCCAGCTCGGAAACCGCATCCAGCACGCACTGCGCGCCTTCACCCCGCGCGACCAGAAGGCAGTCAAGGCGGCCGCGGAAACCTTTGCGCCCAATCCCGAAATTGATGTCGCCGAGGTGATCTCCCAGCTCGGCGTGGGCGAGGCGTTGTCCTCGACGCTGCGCAACAAGGGCGTGCCCAGCCCGGTCGAGCGCGTGCTGGTGACCACGCCTGCCTGCCGCCTGGGTACCATTACCGATGAAGAACGCGCCACCATCCGCAAGCGCTCGCCGCTTGGGCCAAAGTACGACACGCCGGTGGACCGCGAATCGGCCGCCGAGATTCTGGCCGCACGCGCCGACCAGAAGGCTGCCGACGAGCCGGTCATGGAAGCCCAAAAGGCCGCCGAGGAAGACAAGTCGGTCTGGGGCGGCGTGATCAAGGATGCCTTGCTCGGCACCAAGCGTCGCCAGGGCATGCTGGAATCGCTGGCCAAGTCGGCCAGCCGCTCGATCGGCAGCAAGCTGGGGCGCCAGATCGTGCGTGGTGTGCTTGGCAGCATGTTCGGCGGACGGTGAGCCGCTGGCGCCCGCCGGCAGCAGCGTCGTCCACGCCCATCATCACGGCCGCGGGCCTTGAACGCCTGCAGCAGGAACTGGATACCTTGTGGCGGGTGCAGCGCCCGCAGGTGGTCAAGGCGCTGGCCGCAGCAGCAGCCGAAGGCGACCGCTCGGAAAACGCCGAATACATCTACCGCAAGAAGGAACTGGCCGGCATCGACCGGCGCGTGCGCTATCTCAGCAAGCGCATTCCGGTGCTCAGAACCGGGCCGGAACGTCCGCAGCATACAGACCGGATCTATTTCGGAGCGTGGATTGGCGCACTCGACCTGGAGCGGCAGGAAACCCGCGAATGGCGCATCGTCGGCCCGGACGAAACTGCAGCGCACAATGGGCACATCAGCATCGACTCACCGCTGGCCCGCGCGCTCCTTGGTCACGGGATTGACGATGAGCTGGAAGTGGTCGTACCCGCTGGAACCCTGCACCTGCGCATCGACGCCATCGACTACACCAAATCGTAGCCGCGCGCCGCTAGATTCCAGTGTATCAATCCGGCACAACCCGGCACGCCGACCCCTGCTTCGGCGCCGCCGAAATCTCGACTTCCACCGGGCCTGAATCGGCGTAGGTCAGGAAAACCCGCATCGGTGAACGTGCCCGGTAAAAACCGTGGTCGGGATGGCCGGCCGCACTTGGCCGGGCATTGAACTGGTACAGCTCGCCCAGGCGCCGGGGATCGGAGGCCAGCAGGAAGCCCTGCAAGTGCTTGACCACCACACATTCGCGCAGGCGCGTGGTGCGAAATGGCCGGATGTCGAGACGCAAATGATCCAGCGTGACGATCCGCCGGATCTGCGCATCTGCGTCCAGAGTGACCAGTTGCGGCGAGAACACCGTGAACCGAGGATTGCCATCATGTTTTTCAGCCTTGACCCGGATCGATATCTTCAGGTCCCGGCCAGGCTCGTTCAGGGTGAAGCGACGATAACGCACCGGGCCCGATGGCAGTTTCGCTCGCGCCGTATCGTCATCAAACTTCACTCGCACCATTTGCCCCCGCTGCAACCGGACGGATGGCTGACCAAAGATTGGCGAATCGACTTGCATCAAGCGATCAGCCGATTGCACCCGCTCCGGGCTGGCTGGAGCGGCCTGCACCATGCCCGAAGCCAGCAATACGCAGCCGAGGGCTGCGCGCAAGCATTGAAAGCTCTTCGGCACAGCACATGCGAGCCTCAAATCACTCCGTGGCGTGCAGCGGCTCAATCTTTCCCTTGTGTTCCACATAGGCATGGAAACCGTATTTCGCTTGCAGACGGGTGAACTCGCGCAGGTGATCACCGCGCACCTTCGATTCGCTGCTGTTTTCCAGCAGGATCTTGTCCGGCAGCTTGTGCTCGCTGTCCAGGTACTCGAAGTGGCCTTCCAAGTCGGCAGGCCCCACTACGCCACCATCGACAATGAACTGGCCGCTCTTGAAGGCCTGCACAATCATGCCAAACGGTCCGGCAGATTCCATTTCGCTGGCGCTGGGGCGCACGTTTCCGCCACAGCCGGCCAGTCCGGCGATCAATGCCGACATGATCAGTACGACCATCCATCGGCGCAGGGAAATGACAGGTTTCATTTCAAGGTCTCCATTGAGCAATTCGACTGCAGTCTCAGGCGTGCGGCAAGGTCACGCCGCGTTGTCCCTGGTACTTGCCGCCACGGTCGGCATAGCTGGTCTGACACACTTCATCGGATTCGAAAAACAACATCTGCGCCACGCCTTCGTTGGCGTAGATTCGTGCCGGCAGCGGCGTGGTATTGGAAAACTCCAGCGTCACGTGGCCTTCCCATTCCGGTTCCAGCGGCGTGACGTTGACGATGATGCCACAGCGCGCGTAGGTACTCTTGCCCAGGCAGACAACCAGCACGTTGCGCGGAATGCGAAAGTACTCGACAGTGCGCGCGAGGGCAAACGAATTGGGCGGGATGATGCATTCCGGGCCCTGGACATCGACGAAACTGCGCGAATCGAAGTTCTTGGGATCGACAACGCTGGAGTTGATGTTGGTGAAAATCTTGAACTCGTCCGCACAGCGCACGTCATAGCCGTAACTGGATGTGCCCCAGGAAATCAGCTTGCGTTCGCCGTCGCGGCGCACCTGGTCGTGCTCGAATGGCTCGATCATGCCGTGCTCGGACGCCATGCGGCGGATCCAGTTGTCGGATTTTATGCTCATTGGGGCTCGCTTCGCTCGCGGGGAGTGGGGAGTTGGGAGTTGGGAGTTGGGAGTAGGAAAACAAGATAATGGCGAGTTTTTGCTTTCCCACTTCCCACTCCCAACTCCCCACTCCCGGCTTTTCAAGTATTCTGCACGACAATTTCCGGAAAATTGAGGCTCTTGTTGCGGGCCCGTACAGAAAGCAGGGCACCGGTGCGACGGGCGATGTCGCGATAGCGCGCTGTCAGGTCCGAATCGGGCATGGCGACCACGGTCGGGCTGCCGCCATCGGTCTGCTCGCGAATTCGAATGTCCAGCGGCAGCGAGCCGAGCAGGGGCACCTGGTATTGCGCGGCCATGCGCTCGCCGCCACCGGCACCGAAAATGTGCTCCTCGTGGCCGCACTGGCTGCACACGTGGGTGGCCATGTTCTCAATGATGCCCAGCACCGGCACCTCGACCTTGCCAAACATCTTCAAGGCCTTTTTCGCATCCAGCAGGGCAATGTCCTGTGGCGTGGTGACGATGAGAGCACCGGAAACCGGTACCCGCTGGCACAGCGTCAGATGAATGTCGCCGGTACCCGGCGGCAGGTCGACGATCAGGTAGTCCAGATCCTGCCACTTCGTCTCGTTGAGCAGTTGCATCAGGGCCTGGGTCACCATCGGCCCGCGCCAGATCATCGCCGTATCTTCTTCCACCAGCAAGCCAATCGACATCATCTGCAGGCCGTGCGCCGATTTCGGGATGATGCTGCGGCCATCGGGCGAATCGGGCTTGCCTTCCACACCCAGCATGCGCATCTGGCTGGGACCGTAAATATCGGCATCCATGATGCCGACCGCGGCACCTTCGGCCTTGAGGGCCAGCGCCAGATTCACGGCCACGGTCGACTTGCCCACCCCGCCCTTGCCCGAGGCCACGGCGATGATGTTCTTCACGCCATTCATCGGCGACAACCTGCCCTGCACCTGGTGTGCGCGAACCCGGGTTGTCACCGACACACTGGCCGTTCCGACCCCGGTTTCCTCATGCAAATGTCGACGCACCAGGTCGGCCAGCGCATCGTGCCAGCCCAGCGCCGGATAACCGAGTTGAATATCAACCGAAACACGTGCCCCAGCGACCCCGACCGCGCGCACCGCCTTGGCCTCACCCAGGGTGGCACCGCTGTTCGGATCGGCAATTCGGTCGACTACCTCGCGAATTCGAGACTCGCTGATCTCGGGCATGGGACTCGGAACTCCGTGACGGTGCATAGCTGACCGCCCATTATGCCAGCAGTCCCTGCCAGGTGCTGAACAGGCGTGTGCACGGCACTTGACTGACACCGGTGCGAACGGCACGCTGGAAGCCCCGATTCGCGGAGAACCATCATGTTCCGTCCCGTTCTGTTCGTCGGCATCGCCGCCCTGCTGCTTGCACCGATCGCCCATGCCGCCACCTACACGCCCGCGGGTACCTGGCGCACCATTGACGATGACACTGGCAAGCCCAAGTCCATCGTCCAGATCGACACCGTCGACGGCAAGCTGCAGGGCAAGGTGGTCAAGGTGTTGCAGTCGGACCAGGGTTCGCATCCGATCTGCAAGGACTGCGAGGGCGAGCGCCACAACAAGCCGGTCGAAGGCATGACCATCATCTGGGGCATGCAGCGCGACGGCGACGAATGGAGCGGTGGCCAGATTCTCGATCCCGGCAACGGCAAGACCTACAAGTGCAAGATGTCGATGCTGGATGGCGGCAAGAAATTGAAGGTACGCGGCTTCATCGGTTTTTCGCTGTTTGGCCGCAGCCAGGTCTGGGAACGTGTGGAGCAGTCCGCCAACACTGACAATGCCGCTGACATGAATAATGGAGGAACCAACTCTTGAAAAACACCCTGATCATTCCAGCCTTGCTCGCTGCCGGTCTGACGCTGGGCGCCTGCAGCAAGGATTCGCAGCCGGAGTCCGCTCCCGCGACGACTGCCACGGCTCCCGAGGCACCACCGGTCGCCAACCACCCCATGACGCCGGCCACGGCACCACCGCAGGCCCAACCGACACCGGCGGCGACCAGCGCAAGCTATGAGATTCCTCCTTTTCCGATCAGCAACATCGAAATCTGCGACCGCTACGCCAGCGAGGCGCGGCGCTGCCTGAACCAGTATGCGACCGACGAGCAGCGCCATGCTTACGAACGTGACATCAGTTCGCTGCTGCAAAAAGTCACGCCGAAGGAAGGGCAAGCGCCCAACGAATGGTTGACTTCCGATTGCCGGCGCGGTCTGGACACGCTGGCACAAAAGTTTCGTCAGTGCGGCATCCAGAAATAGCCTGATCGTGGGATAATTCCGCTTCTGTCGTCCATCAGCGCACGCTGCCGGACGACACTTGCTGTCTGTTGAAAAAAGCGGAATTGCCATGCCGTCGCGCCAAATCCTGGTTACCTGCGCCCTGCCCTATGCCAACGGGCCGATCCATCTTGGCCACATGGTCGAGCACACCCAGGGCGACATCTGGGTGCGCGCCATGCGCATGGCCGGCCACACCGTGCACTTCGTGTGCGCCGACGATGCCCACGGCACGCCGATCATGCTGCGCGCCCAGCGCGAGGGCATCACGCCCGAGCAGTTGATCGCACACAGCAACGAACAGCACCAGGCGGATCTGCGCGATTTCGGGGTCAGCTACGACAATTATTCCAGCACCCACGGCGACGCCAACCGCGCGCTGACCAGCCGCATTTACCAGGCCCTGCGCGATGGCGGTCATGTGGAAACCCGGTCGGTCGAGCAGTTCTACGATCCGGAGCGGGAAATGTTCCTGCCGGATCGCTTCATCAAGGGCGAATGTCCCAACTGCCACGCCAGGGACCAGTACGGCGATGCCTGCGAGGTGTGCAGCAAGACCTATGCTCCGACCGATCTGATCAATCCCTACTCGGTGGTGTCCGGTGCGACGCCGGTGCGCCGCGAGTCCGATCACATCTTCGTGCGCCTGGCCGACTTTCAGGACATGCTGGCGGCCTGGCTGAACGAGCGCCAGGCCTCCGGCCGCTTGCAGGGCGAAGTGGTCAACAAGCTCAAGGAATGGTTTGAGGATGGCTTGCGCTCCTGGGACATCTCGCGCGACGCGCCCTACTTCGGCTTCGAGATTCCGGATGCGCCGGGCAAATACTTCTATGTCTGGGTCGATGCGCCGGTGGGCTACCTGGCCTCGTTCCGCGAACTGTGCGAGCGCACCGGGCTGGACTTTGCCAGTTTCGTCGAGCGCGACGTCGCGGCCGAGGCCGGCACAGAAATGGTGCACTTCATCGGCAAGGACATCACCTACTTCCACACCCTGTTCTGGCCGGCGATGCTGTACGGTGCCGGACTGCGCACGCCGAGTGCGGTCTACGTGCACGGTTTTCTCACTGTCGACGGCGCCAAGATGTCCAAGTCACGCGGCACCTTCATCAACGCCCGCACCTGGCTCGACCATCTGGACCCGGACTATTTCCGCTACTACATGGCCGCCATGCTGGGGCCGACCCTGGCCGATGTCGATCTGGACCTGAAGACTTTCGAGGAGCGGGTCAACTCGCATCTGGTCGGCAAGTGGGTCAATATCGCCAGCCGCTGCGCGGGATTCCTGGCCAAGTTTTTCGACAATCGCCTGGCCGACACCATTTCGCACGGTCATCAGCAACGTTACGACGAGGCCGTGGCCCGCCTGGCGCCGTGCGCCGCCCAATACGAGGCGCGCGAGTACGCTGCGGCCATGCGCACCATCATGGCGGTGGCCGACGACACCAACGCGTGGATTGCCGAATGTGCGCCATGGAAGATCGCCAGGGACGCGTCACGCCGCGAGGAACTGCATCAGACCGCCTCGCTGGCCGTCAACCTGTTCCGGCTCATCAGCACCTGGCTCAAGCCCGTGCTGCCGACCACCGTGGCCCGCGCCGAGGACTACCTGGGCAGCCAGGCCACCCACTTCAGTGATGCCGCCACACCACTTGCCGGGCACACCCTCAACACCTTCACGCCGCTCCTGACCCGCATCGACCCGAAGAAAATCCAGGCCATGATCGAAGACAGCAAACAATCTCTCAAATCCGCCAGCCCGAACTCCATGACCCCGGCCACTCCGAGCGGTAATGCCTCTCCGAGTCCCGAGTCCCGAGTCCCGAGTCCCGCAACGATCACCATCGACGACTTCGCCAAGCTCGACCTGCGCATCGGCAAGGTCGTGGTCTGCGAACACGTCGAGGGCGCCGACAAGCTGCTGCGCTTTGAGCTCGATGCCGGCGAGCTGGGCCGTCGCCAGATCTTTTCCGGCATCAAGGCCGCCTATCCAGAACCCGAACGTCTGGTCGGCCAGAACGTGATCTTCATCGCCAACCTGGCGCCGCGCAAGATGCGCTTCGGCATGTCCGAGGGCATGATCCTGTCCGCCGGCGAAGGCGGCGCCGACCTCACCCTGATCACGGCCGACACCAAGGCCAGGCCGGGCGTCGGCGTGCGTTGACAGCCCTGCTGCGCAGCGCCATAGCCCTGCTGCGCAGGTCTATCCCCAAAACTTTGCTGCGCAAAGTTCCGGGCCCCGGCCTGCTTCCCCACACCCCCATTTCCGGCTGCGCCAGAAATCGCCCCCTGACTCAGGGGGCTCGTCGCCCTGCTGCGCAGGTCTATCCCCAAAACTTTGCTGCGCAAAGTTCCGGGCCCCGGCCTGCTTCCCCACACCCCCATTTCCGGCTGCGCCAGAAATCGCCCCCTGACTCAGGGGGCTGATTAAGCCGTCATTCTGCGCGGAGCCGAAGGCGGAGTTGCAGCATCCATGCAAGTTGCGGGTAGATATAATGATTGCCGATCAAACTTGCGCAAAAAAGGAAACCCGAATGTCCAACGAAGGCTATCACGAGCCGATTGAAGAACTCTCCGATGCCACGCGCGACATGCACCGCGCCGTCGTGTCATTGATGGAAGAACTGGAAGCGATCGACTGGTACAACCAGCGCGTCGACGCCTGCAAGGACGAGGAGCTTAAAGCAATTCTGGCGCACAACCGCGACGAGGAAAAAGAGCACGCGGCCATGGTGCTGGAATGGATACGGCGGCGTGATTCCAGGCTCAACAGCGAGCTGAAGGACTATCTGTTTACCGACAAACCCATTGCCCACGGCTGATCAACAGGAAACACTTCATGTCCAGTTTCGCCCGCCGCACTATTCCGCTTGCGTGCATCTTTTTGCTGCCCGCCATTTTTCTCAATGCCTGCAGCAGCTCGCAGCCGTCCGATCCGGTGCTGCCGCATGACAGCTTTACCCTGCAATCCAAAGCCGTCAATGAACTGCGCCGCATCAATGTCTACACGCCGCCAGGCTACGCCGAGAGCAACACGCGCTACCCGGTGCTGTATATGCCCGACGGCGGCATCCGGGAAGATTTTCCGCACATCACCAACACCATCGACAAGCTGATTCGCGAGAAGGCCATCGCTCCGGTACTGGTGGTCGGCATTGAAAACACCGAGCGGCGACGCGACCTCTCGGGCCCGACCCAGGTGCCCTCCGACCGCGAAATTGCGCCCGTGGTGGGCGGCTCGGCAGCCTTCCGCCGATTCATCAGCGACGAACTGATCCCGCACATCGAGCAGAACTATCGCTGCAACGACCAGCGCGCCATCGTCGGCGAATCCGCGGCCGGCATTTTTGCGGTGGAGACGCTGTTCCTGCAGCCGGACCTGTTTGATCGCTATATTGCTGTCGATCCGGCGCTGTGGTGGAACAATCACGAGCTGGTGCGCAAGGCCGCGGCCCGACTGCCCGGACTGGTCCACAAGCCGACCCGGCTGTGGCTCACCGCCTCCGATACCAGTGACATCAAACCGTGGGTGGACCAGCTCGCGCAGACCTTGAAAACCAGCGCGCCCGCGTCCCTGCAATGGACCTACCAACCGATGCCGCAGGAAAAGCACCACACCATCTTCCGCGCCAGCAAGGAAAAAGCCTTCCGCTGGGCGCTGTGGCAGAGCTGACGAACAGCAGGGTGGGCAAAGCTCAGCGTGCCCATGCGGACTCAGCCAAACACCAATGCAGAACTATCTCAATCGCGCGTGTAGGTCACAAAAAACCCCTGCAAATCCCCGTTCTCGTCATACGCCACCATGTTGGCAAAGTGGTAGCCCTTGGCCTCGTACTCCGCATGTGACTTGCTGAGCTTGCGCGCCATGTGGTCCTTGCGGAATCCGAAGGTCGCATCAACAAACACCGTGACGCTTTGGGGCGAGTCGTCACCGGCATGTGCGGTTTGCATCCAGGACGCACCCATCCCGGTGCCGAACCCGAGCACCCCGGTAACCAGAAGAGCCGAAAGGCCGAATGCTGTCTTTTTCATGTGTTGCCCTTGTGTGAGGTGAGCTTGCATTGTCGCCTGAACGCGGCATCATTGCAGCCGATGTCTGAATCCGAACACAGCCTTGCCGACCGTATTGATGCGCTGCTGCCGCAGACGCAGTGCGAGCAATGTGGCTATCACGGCTGTCGGCCATATGCCGAAGCCATGGCTGCCGGTGAGACCGAGATCAATCGCTGCCCGCCCGGCGGTGCTGTCGGCATCAATGCGCTGGCCGAGTTGCTGAATCGCGCTGCGCTGCCACTGAATCCGGAATGCGGCGTGGAAAAACCGCGCGTGCTGGCCCGAATCGTTGAAGCCGACTGCATCGGTTGCACGAAGTGCATCCAGGTCTGCCCGGTCGATGCCATCGTCGGTTCGGGCAAACTGATGCATACGGTCATCGCCGACCAGTGCACCGGATGCGAGCTGTGCATCCCGGCCTGCCCGGTCGATTGCATCATTGCGGTGCCTATGCCGGAGACGCAGCAGGATCAGACGCATGCTGACGCCGCGCGCCGCAATTTCCGCAGGCGCGAAGTACGCCTCGCTCGCGAACGCGCGGAACGCGAAGCGCAGCTTGCCCGGCGCAAGGCGGCAATGCACGCGCCCAAGGTGCGTGAGGGCATCAGCCGCAGCGAGGTGCTGGCGGCCATTGCGCGGGCCAAGGCAAAGAGGGGAGTGGGAAGTGGGGAGTAGGAAGTTGAATTTGCCACGCGGCAAGCTGGCTGCTTTCCGGGCAAGCGTACCGTCATGAAGCGGGCCGATGTGGCGGAAATGTTTCGGCGGCTGCGGGACTACAACCCGAAGCCCGCGACCGAGCTCGAGTACGGCTCGCCGTTCCAATTGCTGATTGCCGTGATCCTGTCGGCCCAGGCCACCGACGTGGGCGTCAACAAGGCCACCCGCAAACTGTTTCCTGCGGCGCCAAGTCCGGACAGGATGCTGGCCCTGGGTGAGGACGGACTGAAGGGCTACATCAACACCATCGGCCTGTACAACGCCAAGGCCAGGAACGTGATTGCGACCTGCCGAATCCTGACCGAACAATACGGCGGCGAGGTGCCGGACTCGCGCAAGGCGCTTGAGGCGCTGCCGGGAGTTGGACGCAAGACCGCCAACGTGGTACTCAACACGGCCTTTGGCCAGCCCACCATCGCCGTTGACACGCACATCTTCCGTGTTGCCAACCGTACCGGGCTGGCGCGCGGCAAGACCCCGCGTCAGGTCGAGGACAAGCTGGTCAAGGTCGTACCTGAAGAGTTTGCCCGCGACGCCCATCACTGGCTGATCCTGCATGGTCGCTATGTATGCAAGGCACGCAAACCGGCCTGTCCGGATTGCATCCTCCACGATCTGTGCGCCTACAAGCACAAGACCAGTGCTTGACTGATGCAGTCAGGGAGTAGGGAGCAGGAAGAAGGGAGTGGGAGAGAAACTCGCTGCCAGCCAAGCCTGAAAGTCCCACGTACTTCCCACTTCCCACTTCCCTCTCGACCATTTGCCGCATTCTGACTTCCGCTGCCACGCTTCCTCATGAGCGGCGAGCACCCCATCACTGCTATCCTCGCCACATGAATTCTCTCTCCCTGTCTGGTGCGCTGGACATCAGCAAGCGTTTTCGCGGGTTTCTGCCCGTTGTCGTGGATGTCGAAACCGGTGGTTTCGACTGCAGCAGGCACGCCCTGCTTGAAATTGCGGCCATCATTCCGCGCATGGATGCCGAAGGCTGGCTGCATGTCCAGGATCCGATCTCGACCCACGTCATCCCATTCGAAGGTGCCGAGCTCGACCCCAAGGCCATGGAAGTCAACGGCATCAAGGTGAACAGCCCGCTGCGCGCAGCACGCTCCGAGCGCGAGGCGCTCAATCACGTGTTCAAGCCGATCCGCACGGCGCTGAAGGAGACCGGCTGCCAGCGGGCCATCCTGGTCGGCCACAACGCTCATTTCGACCTGGGCTTTGTCAATGCCGTGGTCGCGCGGATCGGCTACAAGCGCAATCCGTTCCATCCGTTCAGCTGTTTCGACACCGCCACCCTGGGCGGCCTGGCCTACGGCCAGACCGTATTGTCGCGCGCAGTGCAGGCGTCCGGGCAGGACTGGAACGCCGACGACGCGCACTCGGCCGTGTATGACACCGAGCGCACTGCCGAACTGTTCTGTCGCATCGTCAACCGCTGGAAAACGCTGCAGGATCTTGAGAAATCACGCCCGCGCCCCGATCCCTGATCCATGCCGATTTACGAGTACGCTGCCAGCACCGAGCAGCACTGCGCCCACTGTGCCGAAGGTTTCGACTGCCTGCAAAAGCTGCGCGATGCAGCCATGACGGCATGTCCCGAATGCGGCGCTCCGATCGAACGCCGCCTGTCCGCACCGCACACCGTCATGGGCGGCAAGCATCTGCTGAAGGAATCGCACATCGAGAAACACGGCTTTACCCAATACAAGCGCATCGGCAAGGGCAACTACGAAAAAACGGCCGGCAAGGGGCCGGCGCACATTAGCGGAGACTGATGACGGTCGTCTCATGTAGAAACGCGCCCTGCGCGCCAATACAACCGCGATTTTTCAACTGATTGAAAATGGATCCCGGGTTCCGCCTTCGGCGGCCCCAGGATGACGAAGAGCCTTGTCCGATGCTCAATCCCCTGAGTCAGGGGGCGATTCGCGCGCAGCGCGAATGGGGGTGAGCCGGACCGAACTGCCAGTGGCAGTTCGCAGTCGGCGAACGACCGGCCATGGATGGCCGGGCCGGAGATAACCACCATGGACGGTTACTTGGTCGTACACCGGGGTCCGAAACTTTGCGCCGCAAAGTTTTGGGGACAGCCCTGCCTGGCAGGGCTATCCGGCAGGAATCATGAGCACTGCGCCGGTGCGCAGGCTGTTGCTGTCGGAGAGACGATTCGCCTGTTGCAGGGTGGCGACGCTGACACCGTATTGATGCGCGATGGCGGACAGGGTTTCGCCACGGGTGACGATGTGCTTTTCGCCACGTTCGCGCGCCTTCATTGCAAACCAGGTGCCCATCGGCGGCGAGGATTCGAAGTAGTTGCGGACGCCGGCGAGGATGGCCCCGGCCAGCTTCTTGCGGTGCGCCTGGCTGCGCAGTTGCCGCTCTTCATGCGGATTGGTGATAAAGGCGGTTTCCACCAGGATCGATGGCACGTCGGGCGAGCGCAGGACCACGAAATTGGCGTGCTCGACGTGGCCGCGATGGGTCGGCCCCAGCCTGGCCAGGGCGTGCAGGACATTGCGCGCCACGGCGCTGGAAATCTGCATCGAGGCGCCCTGCGACAGATCCAGCAGCACCGCGGCCAGGGTGTCATCCTTGTCGTCCAGCGACACGCCGCCGACCAGGTCGGCGCGGTTTTCGCGATCGGCCAGCCAGCGCGCGGCCTCGCTGGTCTTGCCGCGCGGCGACAGCACCCATACCGACGAGCCGCGCGCATCCTTGTTGCGGAAGGCATCGGCGTGGATCGAAATGAACAGGTCGGCATTGTGCTCACGCGCGATCTGGTAGCGGCGCTTGAGCGGGATGAAGGTGTCGCCGTCGCGGGTCAGCACGGCCTTCATGCCGGGCTGCCTGTCGATGTCGCTGGCCAGCGCCTTGGCCACCTTGAGCGTGATGTCCTTCTCGTGCGTACCGTGCGGGCCGGTGGCGCCGGGGTCGATGCCGCCGTGGCCGGGGTCGATCGCCACCACCACGTCGCGCGCCTTGGGCGCCAGCAGAACGGGCGCCTTTTTCTCGGCCAGCACCGGATCCGAATACAGGTCGACCACCAGTCGATAGCCATTCTGGTCGCCGGGTTGCAGCAGGAAGCTCTTGGGCTGCGCCGCTTCGTCCATGTCCAGCACCAGACGCAGACCGTGCTTGCCATGATGGCCGCTGCGCACCCGCTTGATGGCGCCGGTCGAGTCCGGTGGAGTGAACTTGGCGCCAAGCCCGGCCTGGTCGAGATCGATCACGATGCGGTCAGGATTGGACAACTGGAACAGCTTGTACTGCACGGGGCCGGACAGGTCGAGAACGGCCCGGGTATGCCCTGCTGCGGTCGCCACGCGCATGTCTTCCACCGTCTGTGCCGGCGCGGCAAAGGCCGTCATGGCCAGCAGCCAGCCGGCCAGTATCAGCAACATGTATTGGCGAGCGAAACCCCTCATGCTGCGAATAGATACCGCATCTTGTGCTGAATTGCAATAATTTCCTTTGTAATCCGCCGGATGCGCGAGGTTTGTCAGGCTTTGCTGGAAGAGTGTGCGGTAAGCAGTGAGCGGGCAGCGGTTAGCGGTTAGCCGTTACCGTGAGCAGGGCTCGGCGGTCCCGGTAATTTCCTGCTTCCTTCTCCGGCCCTGCCAGCCTGCCGCGTACTCAAAGGGTGGACAAGCGAACAAATCCACCACAACCGACAGCACACGACGATACCTTCTGCTCACGGCTCACCGCTCACTGCTCACCGCTCACGGCTATCGGCTCCCCGGCACGTGCAGAGCAAGAGCGAAGCGTCACTTCCCGGCCATCGCCATGGCGTGTTAGTTGCACCACCAGGTCCGGCGCGGGCAGCGCACCCGTGCCGCGTTCCGGCCATTCGATCAGCACCACGGCATTCGGATCGTCCAGCTCGTCCAGGCCCAGCCACTCCAGCTCGCCGGGATCGGCAATGCGATACAGATCAAGATGCCAGGCCGGGCGACCGTCGGCCAGCATGTAGGGTTCGATCAGGCTGTAGGTCGGGCTCTTGACCCGCTCGCCAACGCCCAATGCCTGCAGAAAGGCACGCGCAAACACGGTCTTGCCGGCACCGAGATCGCCCTGCAGCCAGATGATCTGGCCACCCTGCACCTGCGCCGCCAGTTTCTCGGCCAGCACTCGGGTCGCCGCTTCGTCGGCCAGCGTCAGTCGCTGCTCATTCTTGTCCATGGTCTCATTCCAGCAATTGGCGCAAGGCCGGGAACAGGTCACTGGCCAGCAAGCCGCGCTGGCCTTCCGCCGCCGCCTGATCTCCGGCACGGCTGTGCAGGCCGGTGCCCAGCTCGGCCGCCTCGTGCGCACCCAGTCCCTGGGCCAACAGCGCGCCGATCACGCCCGACAGCACGTCACCCATGCCGCCCGAAGCCATGCCCGGATTGCCCCACGGGCACAGCGCAACCACTCCGGCAGAATCCGTGACCAGACTGCCCGCGCCCTTGAGCACGACGGTACAATCGAATCGCCGCGCCAGCTCGCGTGCGGCGGCAAAGCGACCCTGCTGGATGCTCTGGCTGTCGCTGTCCAGCAGGCGTGCAGCTTCGCCAGGGTGCGGGGTCAGGACAACCTGGCGCCCGCCAAACGTGCGCGGCGCCCTGGCCAGCAGATTGAGGCCATCGGCATCGACGACCAGCGGCACGTCCGAGCTCAAGGCCTGGGCGAACAACCTTGCCCCCCACTCGTCCTGTCCCAGGCCGGGCCCCGCCACCAACACGCTGGCCTTGCCCATCAGTTCGGGTGCGGCGCCTTGTCCGGTGGCCACATGCACCATCAGCTCAGGTCGCGCAGCCAGTAGCGCCGACACATGAATCTCGCGCGTCGCCACGCTGACCAGTCCGGCACCACAACGCAAGGCGGCCTCGCCAGCCAGACGCACCGCGCCACCGGCGCCGTGGTCGCCGCCAAGCACCAGCACATGGCCATGGCTGCCCTTGTGGCTGTCACGCTGACGCGGTGGCAAACCCTGCGGCTGCATCAACCGTGCTTCGGGTGCGATTTCGGCGTACACCCCGGGCGGGATGTCCAGGGTCGCCAGCGACAACCTGCCACAGCAGTCAACGCCGCAATGCGTGAACAGGCCCTGTTTCCAGCCGACGAAGCAGACCGTGGCGGCGGCACGGACGCAAGCCCCCAGAATGCGACCGCTATCGGCATCGAGTCCGGAGGGAATGTCCAGCGCCAGCACCGGTTCTGTCCGGGCATTGAGCCGGTCGATCAGCTCCGCGGCACGGTTCTCGACCGGCCGGTTGAGGCCGCTGCCGAACAGCGCGTCCACGTACACATCGGCTGCGGGCAGTTCTTCATCTGCGCGCGCTTGCGCCAGCGCGCCGCGATCGTCCAGATACGCCTCGCGCGCTTGGGCAGCATCACCGTGCGCACTGTCGCTGAGCGCAAGCACGCGCACGTCAAGCCCCGCATGCCGCGCCAGCCGCCCCAACTCAAAGCCGTCGCCACCGTTGTTGCCCGGCCCGCAGATGATCGCCAGTCGTTGCGCCCGCGGCCAGGTCGAGCGCAACACATCCAGCGCCGCCTGACCCGCACGCTGCATCAGGGTGTAGCCGGCAATGCCGTGCTGCTCGATCGCGAGGCGATCCAGCTCGCGGGTTTGTGCTGCCGTGTAGAGAGCCGGGGAGGTGCCGATCATCGGGCAATTATAAGCGCCGCTACAATGGGCGCATGGCTGACACGATCGACTACGCTGCTCTGGCCGATGACATCCGCCGCTGGGGCACCGAACTCGGCTTTGACGCGGTCGGCATCACCGGTGTCGACCTGGCCGAGGACGAAAAGCACCTCGAGCGCTGGCTGACCGACGAGCGCCATGGCGAGATGGAATACATGCAGCGCCACGGCAGCAAGCGCAGCCGCCCGGCCGAGCTGCATCCGGGCACCCAGCGCGTGATATCGGTACGCATGAACTACGTGCCGCCCGGGCTCGGCGATGCCTGGGACACGCTCGCCGACGGCCGCGCCGCCTATGTGTCGCGCTACGCCTTGGGGCGTGATTACCACAAGCTGATGCGCAATCGGCTGCAGAAGCTCGCCACGCGCATCGGCGAAGTGGTGGGCGAATTCGGCTACCGCGCCTTTGTCGATTCCGCACCGGTGCTGGAAAAGGCCCTGGCGCGCAATGCCGGCCTGGGCTGGATCGGCAAGCACACGCTGCTGCTGAGCCGCGATGCCAGTTCCTGGTTCTTTCTCGGCGAGCTGTTCACGGATATGCCGCTGCCCGTCGACGCACCCGCCAGCGCGCATTGCGGCAGTTGCCGCCGCTGTATCGACGTGTGCCCGACCCAGGCCATTACCGCGCCGTATCAGCTCGATGCCAGACGCTGCATCTCCTATCTCACCATCGAGCAGAAAGGCCCGATTCCCGAAAGCTTGCGCGCGCCCATGGGCAACCGCATCTTCGGCTGCGACGACTGCCAGCTGGTCTGTCCGTGGAACAAATTTGCCAAGCTGGCCGAAGAACCCGACTTCGCCCCGCGCCACCGCCTCGATGGCGCCAGACTGGTCGAGCTGTTTGCCTGGAGCGAGGAAGAATTTCTTGGACGCACCCAGGGCATGGCCATCCGCCGCGCCGGCTACGAAGGCTGGCTGCGCAATATCGCCGTGGCCCTGGGCAATGCGCCCAGCGATGTCGAGATCATCGAAGCGCTCAAGGCTCGAGCGGACGATCCGTCAGCGCTGGTCCGCGAGCATGTGGCCTGGGCGCTGCAGCGTCAGGCACCCGGCAAATCACCTGAAGCCTGAAACTTGAAGCATATCGCGCTATAGTTGGGGCCGGGTCACGATTTTCGCGTCGACATTCCGGGGAACCAAGTGGTGTCGACATCTTGTGTGTCTGTTGAAATCGTTGGGAGGAAATACCATGGCACTTGTAGGCAAGTGGGCCTTCATCATCGGCCTGATCATTGCGGTTCTCGGTGGCTTCGGCATCGGCTACAGCTGGTTTGGCTGGGTCATGGCGATTCTGGGCCTGATCGTGGGCTTTCTGAACATCAGCAAGGATGAGGTGCAGAGCTTCCTGCTGGCGGCAATCGGGCTGTTGATGTCGACATCCGCCATCAGCATGATTCCCTACATCGGTGATTACGGCCACCGCATTCTCGCCAACCTGGCCGTGTTCATCGCCGCGGCGATCCTGGTGGTGGCGCTGCGTTCGCTGTTCAACACCATGCGCAACTGATCCACCGCCGCAGCGCAGACGCCCGGTTGCCGTCAACCCGTGTCGGGTAGCGGCGGTCGGGCGTCCTCTTGTACCGGCACACGACTCACGGCTGTCGATCAAACACGGGCGCAGCGTTGTATGCTGCGCCGATGGAAATCGACATTCTTTTCTACGTACTTGCCGGCATCCTGATTCTGATCGGCCTGGCCGGCACCATTCTGCCCATGCTGCCGGGTGTACCGATCGTTTTCGTCGGCATGCTGCTGGCCGCCTGGGCCGGCCATTTCGAGGAAATCAGCGGCTGGACGGTGCTGTTCCTGGGCCTGCTGGCCGCGCTGGCCCTGCTGCTGGACTTCATTGCCGGCCTGCTCGGCGCCAAGCGCGTTGGCGCCAGCGCGATGGCGCTGTGGGGCACCATGATCGGCACCATCGTCGGCATGTTCTTCGGCATCGCCGGCCTGCTGCTGGGACCGTTCATCGGTGCCGTGGCTGGTGAACTGCTGTCCGGCAACAGCATCACCCGCTCCACCCACGTCGGCATCGCCAGCTGGATCGGCCTGCTGTTCGGCACCCTGGCCAAGCTGGCCCTGTCGTTCACGATGCTGGGCGTGTTCGTTTTTGCTTTGTTGATACCCTGATTGCCGGTCAGCGGTGGGCTGCTAGC
>CBFGSA010000050.1:0-18743 GCA_965651365.1 uncultured Rhodanobacteraceae bacterium
CGGTCAGCGCCTCGGCGCATCCGACCCGCGCCGCACCGCCGGAGCCGCCGCCGGGTATTGAGGCAGACCCGGCGCGCGATGTCGGCGGTGTCTCAAAGTCGTGGCAGCGCCGAGCCGGCGGTGGTCAGTTCGCTATCGGGGGTGGCGGCGATGTCGGCGGCGTAGCGTGACGGGATCAGGGCGATGTGGTCGCCGATGCGGACGTAGCGCTGGGGTGCCAGTGCGGCCAGGGTGCCGAATTCGAGCCGCTGGCCGTTGAGGGTGACGACGGCCCAGGGCGGGTCGAGGCCGATCCTGGCCGGGTCGAATGCGCTGGCCGGACGCCAGCGCAGGACTTTGGCGTTGGCAATCGCGGCCAGACGGCCAAGGTGCGCGGCGTCGGCCTCGCCCTGCTGCGGCGCGAGCATGTGCCAGGTGCCGCCCTGTTTGGCGAAGCGGCGCTCGACGCCATCGCGGGTCTTGAGCTCGATCCGGGTGACCTGATCCGGGCCAAACGGCAGCAGGCGCTCGGGTGCGGCGCTGGCGGCGTGGTACTGGCGCGTCCACAGCACCGCCGCGGCAAGAAGCACCACGAGAATCAGCAGTGCCAGTGGCAGGCGCTGGGCGCGGCGCACGGACTACCTTCTCCGCCGTCGCCAGGCGGACAGGCCGGCAAACAGCAACAGCAGCAGCGGCAGGGCCAGCAGCAGGCCAAAGGCCAGTATGCCGAGGCCGGTCTGGCTCAGGTCCAGATGGCGGTCGGGCGCAGGCCGCGGTGGAATGGTGACCAGCTGGTCGTCACCCAGCAGCCAGTTGAACACGCGCCGGCCCAGCGCGGCATTGCCGCCATTGCCGAGAAAGCTGTTGGACAGAAAATCGCCGTCGCCGATCACCACCACACGCTGTTCTTTTTTGTCCGGACTGGGCGACAGGCGCGACAGGGCAAAACCGAAATCCAGTGGCCCCTTGATCTCGCCCTTGTCGGCGTCGTAGCGGATGGTGGACTTGTTCGTGTTGTCGATGGCTTGCCGCTCGTTCCAGCTTTGCGGCCCGGAGCTCAGGATCGGGCGGATGTCCCAGCCTTGTGCCGTGACCTTGGCCAGCGCGACCACCTGCGGGAACAGCGTGGTCTGGCCAAAACCGTCGGTGATGGCCTGCGGCGGGTAGGTGCCGACCACCACCACGCGCGGATCATCCAGATTCAGCGCCGCGCCGGCACCGTCGACCAGCATGCCGGGCAGCACCTGGATATCCAGCGCCCTGGCCAGTGGAGCCAGCCCCAGGTGATCGCTGTCCGGTTCGGTCAGCCACAGCAGGTTGCCGCCGCGCGCAAGATAGTCCGTCAGCGCACGCACGGCGCCACTCGCCACGGGGGCCAGGGGGCTTGCCAGCACCACCAGATCGGCATTCGCCGGCACCTGGCCGACTTGCGCGAAGTTGAGCGGTACCGCGCGCAGGCCCTGCTGCTCCAGACTGGCCATGAACTGGCCCAGGTCGGCATTGGCCTTGCCGGCCGCATTGCGCTCGCCATCGCCGGTGACGAAGGCCACGATGCGCTCGCTGCCGCGCGCCAGCCGCGCCAGCGCATTGCCGAAATCCTGGTCGGTCAACTGGGTCAGGTGCAGGGTCTGCTCGTGCCAGCGGATCGTGACCTCGCCATCGACCTGGATACCGACCTTGCGCATCGCGGCCGGGTCGGCTTCCGGATCGACGAAGTCAAGCGACAGGTCCGGCTTGAAGCGCTGGTAGCGGGCGATGAACGCGGCCACGGCCGGGCGCACGCGGGTGCCCGGCCGGGCATAGCTGGTGACCGCGATCGGGCCGGGCAATTTTTTCAGCAGGTCGCGGCTGGCGGCCGGCAGGCTGGCGCGGGCACCGGCGCTCCAGTCGCTGACGACGCGCCATTGGGTCGACAGCCAGGCCATGCAGCCGAGCGCGGCTACGATCAACGCAAGGTTCAGCCACAGGCCGAGGCGCGCGCGCATCAGCCGGCCATCCGTTCGCGGCCCAGGCGCACGATGGCAATGGCCAGCGCCAGCACGATCAACAGCAGGAAGTAGGCCACATCCTCACTGGCCACCAGCCCGCGCAGCATCGGCTGCAAATGGGTCGGCAGCGCCAGCCAGTCCAGCACGCCACCGCGCTCGCCGACTGCACGCACGCCGGTATTGATCAGCCACAGGCCAAGGCTCAGCAGCCAGGCGGCGCCGGCCGCCAGCGCCGGATGCCGGGTGCAGGCCGAACAGGCCAGGCCGATGGCCGTCAGTGCGCCCATCAGCAGCGCCACGCCCAGCGTGGCCGCGGCCAGCTTGCCGTAATCGAGCTGGGTCGCAGCGGCCAGCAGCAGCGGCATCATCACGGTCAGCGCCAGCAGCACCAGCAGCCACAGCCAGGCCACCACGAACTTGCCGCAAACAATGCGCAAGGGCGACAGCCCGGCTGCGAACAGAACCGGCAGCGTGCCGTGTCGGCGCTCGCCGGCCAGCGCCGACATCACGATCAGCGGCGCCAGCAGCAGGCTGATCTGGGCCAGTTGCGACAGCAGCGGCACCGCCACCAGATCGGTGAAGCCGGGTGCCGAGGGCAATGCGGCGAGCTTGCTCTGCGCGCCGAGAAAACCGTTCAGCGCCTGCAAATAGACCCAGGCCAGCAAGGCCACGCTCAGTGCCAGCAGCACCCAGGGCAGGGCGCTGACACGCAGGCGCTGCCATTCCAGCCGCGCCAGACTCATGCCGCAGCCTCGCGCGGCTGGCCGGTGGCGATCGTCATGAAACGCTCCTGCAACTCGCGGGTGTTGCCGTCCACCGGGCCGCAATGGCGCAGGTGGCCCTCGTGCAGGATCGCGATGCGCGTGCAGCTTGCGGTCACGTCATCCAGCACATGGGTCGAGATCACCACCGCGTGGTCGCGTGCCAGGCTTTGCACCAGGCGGCGCCAGTGCTCGATCTGCACCGGGTCGAGGCCGTTGGCCGGTTCGTCCAGCACCAGCAACGGCGGATCGTGCAGCAGCGCGCAGGCCAGGCCCACGCGCTGGCGCTGACCTTGCGACAACTGGCGGATCAGGCGCTTTGCCATGGGCTCCAGTTGCAGCGACTCGAGCATGGCCTCGCGGCGCGCCGCCAATGCGGTGCCGCGAAGGCCGTGCAGGTGCCCGACGGCATCCAGATGTTCGCTGACCGCAAGTTCCGGATACAGCGGCGCGTGCTCGGGCAGCCAGCCGGCCAGGCGACCCGGCAACTTCGGATGTTCGATGAGGTCATGGCCGTCGAGACGCACCTGGCCGGAATCCGGGGCCAGCGCGCCGACCATCATCGCCAGCGTGGTCGACTTGCCGGCGCCGTTGACGCCCAAAAGGCCCAGCACCTCGCCGCGATCGACCTGCAGTGTCAGGCCTTGCACGGCGGGCCGGCCACCGCGGCGGCGACTGACCTGATCCAGTTCCAGAAGGGGCGCCGGGGCTGGCGTCTCGCTCGTCATCGCGCTGATTGTCGCTGGCCCGGTCGGTGCGGCGCAAGGGTGAGCGGCTGCCCACACGGCCGGGGCAAAGAGAGTAGAATGGATCGTTCGACGACCCAATGTATCGCACATGTTTGAATTTCTGCTTGATTTTGCCGCCAACGGCCTGAGCGGCTTCGGCCTGGGCGGCATGGCCCTGTACCTGCTGGTGGTTACCCAGCTGACCATTTTCACGGTGACCTTGTACCTGCACCGCAGCCAGACCCATCGCGGCGTGGATTTCCATCCGGTGCTGGCGCACTTGTTCCGTTTCTGGAGCTGGCTTTCGACCGGCATGGTGACCCGCGAATGGGTCGCCATTCACCGCAAGCATCACGCGCACTGCGAAACCGCCGAAGATCCGCACAGCCCGCACGTGGAAGGCATCAACACGGTGTTCTGGCAGGGCGTGGAGCTGTACCGAACCGCTTCGCACGACAAGCCGATGCTGGAAAAATACGGTCGCGGCTGCCCGGATGACTGGCTGGAGCGGCACGTTTACGGTGCGCATCCCTACACCGGTCCAGCCCTGATGATGATCATCAACCTGGCCCTGTTCGGTGTCGCCGGTCTGGCCATCTGGGGCATCCAGATGCTGTGGATTCCGTTCTGGGCCGCCGGCGTGGTTAACGGTCTGGGTCACTGGTGGGGCTACCGCAACTTCGAGACCGCCGATCAGGCGCGCAATCTCACGCCGTGGGGTTTCTGGATTGGCGGTGAGGAACTGCACAACAACCACCATGCCTTCCCGAGCTCGGCCAAGTTTGCCTTGCGCAAGTTCGAGTTCGACATCGGCTGGGTGGTGATCCGCGGCTTGCAGAAACTGCGTCTGGCCCGGGTGCTGCGGGTGGCGCCGAGTCTTGATGTGCGCGCCAATGTCAGCCTGCCCGACAGTGAAACACTGAAAGCCGTGCTGACCCATCGCTACAAGGTGATGAAGGACTTCTCGCGTGGCGTGATCAAGCCCACGCTGCGCCAGGAAGCCGAACATTCCGAGCACGGTCTCAAGGACATGCCGCGTCGTATGCGCCGCGCCCTGGCCAGCGGTGGCCGCTGGCTGGATACCGAAGGCCGAGAGCGCCTCGCGCGGCTGGTTGCGCGCCGACCACAACTGCAGACCGTGTGCGACTACCGCGCCCGCTTGCTGGACCTGATGGAACTGCGCCGTCCCGATGTCGCCCTCAAGGGCCTGCAGCAGTGGATCCGCGAAGCCGAGCAAAGCGGCATCCGCGCCCTGCACGACTTTGCCCAGCGTCTCAAGGGCTACGCCGTCGCCGCGCGCTGATCTGAATCCGGCCTTACGCCACGCGACTTTGTTGCAGTGGTTTGATGTTGGCCAGGGTGTTGTTCAGCTCGTCTTTCGCGATGGCGCGGTTGTAGTCATCCTGCAAGCCGGTCCAGAATCCCTCGGACGTGCCGAAAAAGCGCGACAAGCGCAGGCCGGTATTTGCTGTCACGCTGCGCTTGCCGGCAACAATTTCGCTGATGCGAATTTGTGGAACGCCAATTTCCTTGGCCAGGCGATACTGGGTGATGCACATGGGCTTGAGAAATTCTTCGAGCAGGATCTCGCCGGGTGTCGGATAGGGGACTTCGCGCATGTTCATTTCCATCAGTGGTAGTCGACGATCTCCACGTCGCAGGCATCGCCATTTTTCCAGCAGAAACAGATACGGTACTGGTCGTTGATGCGGATGCTGTACTGACCCTGTCGATCGCCGTGCAAAGCCTTCAGCCGGTTGGCCGGAGGAATGCGCAGGTCAGAAAGCTTGCCTGCCCGGTGCAGCATGGCCAGCTTGCGCATTGCGACGGTTTCGATATGGCTCCAACGGCGAACTCGCTTGCCGTCGAAAAGGGCCTTTGCGTCCTTGCTCGCGAACGTCCGTATCATGTGCGGAAAATAATGTTTGGCAATAGTATTGTCAAGCATAAGTATCGAATGATGGGGTTGGCTTGCGAAGTGCGGACGCATGATGCGGACCGCCCGGACTGGCACCCTTTTCAAGGGGATGAAGCCGCGCCCACATCCTTGCCGCCATTTGCCTGACGCCTGGAATGGCCGATTGACAGGGGAAAATTCATGAGCAACGTGCTTGCCGACTGGCGCCATCGACCGACCCAGCGGCGGGTGTGGGCGCTGGCGCTGCCGATGATTGCCTCGAATGTCACCGTCCCGCTGGTGACCCTGGTCGACAGCACGGTAGCCGGGCATCTGCCGCATGCGGCACAACTGGCGGCGGTCGCGGTAGGCGGCATCATCTACCAGGTACCGGTGTGGGTGTTCGGCTTTCTGCGCATGGGCACGGTGGGCTTCGCTTCGCAGGCGGCCGGGCGGGGTGACGGCGACGCCTTGCGCGGCATTGCCTTGCAGGCGCTGCTGCTGGCTGCCGCGCTGGCGCTGGCCAGCATGGCAGTGCTGGCGATCTTCATGCAGCCGATTCTTGCGCTGATGCAGCCCTCGGCCGATCTGCAGGATTTTGCCCGCGGCTATCTGCACATTCGCCTGTTCGGTCTGCCCGCGGCGCTGGGCAATGCCGCCCTGATGGGCTGGTTCCTCGGGACGCAGAATGCGCGCGTGCCGATGCGGATCCTGATCACCACCAACCTGGTCAATATCGCACTCAACCTGCTGTTCGTGCCCGGCCTCGGCTGGGGCGTGCCGGGAATCGCGCTGGCCTCGGTGCTGGGCGAATGGATTGGCCTTGCCAGCGGACTGGCTGCCATCCCCGTGATGCTGGCGCGCTGGCCGGGCGCGGTGCATCTGGCGCGCTTGCGGCGCTGGCACAGCTGGAGCGCGCTGCTGGGGGTCAATCGCGACATCATGCTGCGCAGCATTGCCCTGCAGGGCGTATTCTTCGCCATCACAACGCTCGGCTCGCGTCTGGGTGACAACGTGGTGGCGGCCAATGCACTGCTGCTCAACGGCCTGCTGCTGGCCTCGTTTGCGCTCGACGGCCTGGCCAATGCGATCGAGGCGCTGGCCGGCCACGCCATCGGTGCCGGGGACCGCAACGCCTTGCGCCGCGCCGTGGTGGTTACCGGTGGCTGGTCGCTGATTGGTGGCGTGGCCTTTGCTCTGCTGTTCGCGCTTGGCGGCAAACTGTTCGTGGATCTGCAATCGAGCATCGACAGCGTGCGCGCCACGGCCTATCCGTTCCTGCCCTATCTGGCCGTGCTGCCGCTGCTGGCGCTGTGGGGTTATCTGTTCGATGGCCTGTTCGTCGGCGCCACCCGCGCCCGCGAAATGCGCAATGCAATGCTGCTGTCGGCGACCGGCTTCGCCGCGCTGGCCTGGCTGCTGCGCCCGCTGGGCAATCACGGCCTGTGGCTGGCCTTCCTCGGCTTCACCGCCCTGCGCGGCGGCCTGATGGCATGGATGAGCTGGCGTATTTCGCAGCGCGGTGCATGGCTGCGGTGAGAGCCAGCAAACCCATCCCCTCCCGACTCTCCCCTTGAAGGAGAGGGTTTTTGCTCGTCTGCCCTTTATTTGAAACCCAGTGAATCAAGCCGGATTCATGTGCCGATCTGTACAGTGGATGATAATTCTGCAGAACAAAAGGGGTTCCGACATGAGCCAGACATCGGACACCAACCGCCGCTTCGTGCTGGCCTCGCGACCCGAGGGCGCGCCAACGGCAGACCATTTCCGGCTGGAGAAACGGGCTGTGCCGGTTCCGGACGAGGGCCAGGTGCTGCTGCGCACGGTGTTCCTGTCGCTCGATCCGTACATGCGCGGGCGCATGAGCGATGCGCCCTCCTACGCCGATCCGGTGGCGATTGATCAGGTCATGGTCGGCGGTACGGTGTGTCGGGTGGTGGAGTCGAAACACCCGAAGTTCCAGCGCGGTGACTGGGTTCTGGGCTATTCCGGCTGGCAGGACTATGCGCTGTCCGACGGCAAGGGACTGAACAAGCTCAACGATCTGGCCAATCCGTCGTGGGCGCTGGGCATTCTGGGCATGCCGGGCTTCACCGCCTACATGGGCCTGCTCGACATCGGCCAGCCGCAGAAGGGCGAGACCGTGGTGGTGGCGGCCGCCTCCGGAGCGGTCGGCTCGGTGGTGGGGCAGATTGCCAAACTCAAGGGCTGCCGCATTGTCGGTATCGCCGGCGGTGAAAAGAAATGCGACTACGTGACCGACACGCTGGGTTTCGATTCCTGCCTGGACCATCACCAGGACGGTCTGGACGAGCGACTTGCAGCGGCCTGCCCCGATGGCATTGACGTGTACTTTGAAAGCGTGGGCGGCGCCGTGTTCGATGCGGTGCTGCCGCTGCTCAATAGCAAAGCGCGGATTCCGCTGTGCGGTCTGGTGGCCAGCTACAACGCCACCGAACTGCCCTCCGGTCCCGACCGCCTGCCGCTGCTGATGGGCACCTTGCTGAAAAAGCGCATCCGCATGCAGGGCTTCATCATCTTCGACGACTACGGTGATCGCTACGGCGAGTTTGCCAAAGCCATGGGCGAGTGGGTCGCCGACGGCAAAATGCACTATCGCGAGGACGTGGTCGATGGTCTGGAGAAGGCGCCCGAGGCATTCATCGGCATGCTGCAAGGCAGCAACTTCGGCAAGCTGGTGGTGCGGGTGGGGCCGGACGGCGGCGTGTCGTAGCTGGACATGCGGTCGCCATTGTCCCGGCGCAACTTGAAAATGCTGCTTCGATGGCAGATGATTTGCTCTCGGCGAGTGCGCAGCGGGATGCAGAATGGCTGCGGCAGAATTCCGGGTGCTTTTTCAGAGAGGGGATGTCATGAAACGTGCAGCAAGATTTGGATTCGCTGGTCTGATCGCGGTTCTTTTCTCCGGGGTGGTCCTGGCGGGCAGCGGTCAGTGGCAATTGCCGAACAACGCCCAGGCCATGACAGCCAGTGACGTTTGCAGCAATTTTTCGACGATATCTTTTACCGGTACAGTGGGTGCTGGCGCTACGAATGGCTACATCGGCGTTCCGGCTGTCGGAGAGACCTACACTATAAGTATTAGTGGACCCGGGACAGGTACCTTTCGGCTGGTTGGGGACGCCGGTGGAACCATTACTTACGCTGGCCCGACTTCGGTCCCCGGGACACTGACCTACACATTCAACAGTGCTCCACCGCCGAGCGCTGAAGGCGTCGGGTTTTATTTTGATTCGGCTTCCGGAGACGTGACGCTCACCGCCAGTTGCGCGGCAGCATTGCCAGCGGCGATGGTGGTTCCATCCTTGAGTCTGTGGGGAATGTTGGCGTTCGGGCTGCTGCTGGTACTGGGCGTATTCCTGATGCGACTCAGGGGAGTTCGCAACGGCCAGGTGTAGCACCCCGGTTTCCGGGTGGTGCCATTGGCTTCGGGCGAAGCGGCTGCGCGGTGCGCTGTCCGGGATGACGCTCTGACGTCAACGTGCTGCGCGCTGGTGGTAGCAAAAAGCCCGCCAGGTAGCGGGCTTCAGGCAAGCAAGTGGATTATTCGCGCCTTCCTGGCGCTCACCCTCCGGGCCATCGGCTGCGCCGATGTTCGCCTTCGGCAATCCTGCCTCGGCGTCTGGATCAGCGCTTTGCGCTGTCCAGGATGACGCACTGACAAAGGCGACTGCGCTTTGCGCGGCGTTGACAGGAAAAAGGCCCGCCGCAATGACGGGGCTCTTCGGCAAGAAAGTGGATCCCGGGTTCTGGCCTCGCCAGCCCCGGGATGACGCACCGACAAAGGCGACTGCGCTTTGCGCAGCCGCGTCAGTGCGTCACTTGATTTTGCCTTCCTTGTAGATGACGTGCTTGCGTACGACGGGGTCGTACTTCTTGATGGCCATCTTTTCCGGCGTGTTCTTCTTGTTCTTGTTGGTGGTGTAGAAGTGACCGGTGCCGGCGGAGGAAATCAGGCGGATCTTGTCGCGTTTGGTAGCCATGTCTCAGCTCTCCTTCAGATCTTTTCGCCGCGGGCACGCATGTCGGCCAGCACGGACTCGATGCCGTTCTTGTCGATGGTGCGCAGGGCATGGTTGGAAACGCGCAGCTTGATCCAGCGCTTTTCGCTGGGAACCCAGAAGCGGCGTTCATGCAGGTTGGGCAGCCAGCGGCGGCGGGTGGTGTTGTTGGCGTGCGAGACGTTGTTGCCGGTCTGCACGCGTTTTCCGGTGACTTGGCATACACGAGCCATGGTCGGTTCCTTCAGCGTTGAATTGGGCTGCTCTTTGGCCAGAACAGCAACGGCCCAGCGGCGGCGATCCGCCACGCGATACTGGAAAGTGGCCGATCCCGGGTCCCGCATCGCGTCGCGGAGACATCCGGCGACACCGGATGGATCAGGCCAGCCGCACTTTATAGCAGACTTTCCTGCAGACAACAACGATTTTGCGCTTGGCAGGGCCGGCAAAGCTACACCGTCGGCCCGTTGTATGAGACAATTACCGTCTTTTCCCATCAACACGCTGAAGAGAACCTATTCATGGCAGACAACACACCCGCCACCAACGGCCAGGCCGCGTCCGGCAATGATCCGACGCAGCAGGCCCAGCTGAACCTGCAGAAGGTCTACATCAAGGACGCCTCTTTTGAAGTTCCGAACGCGCCGCAGGTGTTCCAGGAGCAGGGCCAGCCGCAGGTGCAGCTGAACCTGGGCCAGAAGCACGCCAAGCTGGCCGAAGGCGTACACGAAGTGGTGCTGACGCTCACCATTACCTGCACCATGAACGACTCGACGGCCTACCTGGCCGAAGTGCACCAGGCCGGCATCTTCGGTGTCAACGGTTTTGACGAATCAGGCCTGGATGCGGTGCTGGGCAGCTATTGCCCCAACGTGCTGTTCCCGTATGCTCGCCAGATCCTGTCTGACCTGGTGCAAAATGGCGGTTTCCCGCCGTTCCTGCTGCAGCCGATCAACTTTGACGCGCTGTATGCCGAGCAGCAGCGCCGCCAGGCCGAAGCGGGTAGCGACGGCGAGGAAACGCCGGTCGGAAACGCCTGAGCGAATCGACGATGACTGCAGCTTCCGTGGTTGCAGTACTCGGCGCCGGTTCCTGGGGGACCGCGCTGGCCACCCTGCTGGCGCGCAACGGCGCGCAGGTTCGCCTGTGGGCGCGTGACGCGACGATGCTGGCCGACATGGCCGAAAGCCGCGTCAACCGTCGCTACCTGCCAGGCTGCCCGCTGCCCGAATCGCTGCAGTTTCAGCCGGATCTGGCGCAGGCGCTCGATGGCGTCGACTGGGCACTGATCGCGGTGCCCAGCGAGGCTTTCGTGGGTCAGCTCGAGGCCGTGGCGCAACACTTGCCGTCGGCCGCAGGACTGGCCTGGGCGACCAAGGGTTTCGAACCGGGGACCGGGCGCTTTCTGCACGAGCTGGTGGTCGAACGGCTGCCGCAGACGGCCCCGGCCGTGGTGACCGGGCCGTCGTTTGCGCGCGAGGTGGCGCGCAATCAGCCGACCGCAATCACGGTCAATTCCAGCGATGCCGCATTCGCCCAGACCATCGCCGAGGCATTGCATTCGCCCACCTTTCGCGCCTACACCGGCACCGACATGCTTGGCGCCGAGCTGGGCGGTGCGATGAAGAACGTGCTGGCGGTCGCCACCGGTGTGGCCGACGGCATGGAGCTGGGACTCAATGCACGCGCCGGCCTGATCACCCGCGGCATGAACGAGATGCTGCGCCTGGGGCTGGCGCTGGGCGCGCGCGTGGAAACCCTGATGGGCCTGTCGGGCCTGGGCGATCTGGTGCTGACCTGCACCGGTGATCTGTCGCGCAACCGGCGCCTCGGTCTGGCGCTGGGCCGCGGTGTATCGCTGAACCAGGCCCTGACCGACATCGGCCAGGTTGTGGAAAGCACGGTGACCGCCCACGAAGTCGTGCGTCTGGCCGAGCGCCACGCGCTGGATCTGCCGATTGCCACCCACGTGCACAAGGTGCTGCATGGCGACATGACGCCGGACGAAGCGCTCAAGGCCATCATGGCGCGCGAGCAAAAGCCCGAATATCCGGATCACCGCTTGTTCTGAGCCCACTGCGGGCGGGGTGCCCTTGCAACGTGTTGGTCCCGGCCTGCTAAGCTGGTCATTTGCCCACGCTGCACAGCGACCGTTCAGCCCATGCAGAATGCTCCCGCCCGCAGTACCCGCGACCAGGCACCCGGCACCGGACACGCCACGGGCGCGCTGCCCGTCGAGTGGCAACGCATCCTGGCGGTGAAAGCGTCCCAGTCTGCGCCGAGCGCCATTGGGCCACCGGAGGAGATGGCCGAGGGCATTCTCGGGTTCTACTTCGACTTCAGCCACGAGCAGGGCCAGTTGGCCGAACTTGAAGCGGCGCCGGTGCTGTTGCGGCGCGGCCCCGATGGCGAAGTGCTGCAGGCCGATGCGATTGATCCGGCACAAACACCCGGGTGTGACTTGTCCGGTGCCGAGGCGGCCTTGCTTGAGCGCGTGCTGGCACTGGACCATGTGCCGCGCAAGGGGCGCTTCTATGCCCACGTTGCCGGCCCCGACGCAGATGCCCTGCTGGCCGCCATGCTGGCCGGGGCGCGCTGCTTTCTGGGCGGTATTGCCGGTTTCTGGTTGCGCCGCGGGCCGCCGCGCCATACCGGCTGGGCCTGGCATGTGCATGCCGATGGCAGCCAGAAACTCCTGCCGCGCCTGCCGCCGGGCCAGCATGCGCTGCGCATTGGCCACCTGTGGTATGTCGATCCGGAAAGCTCGTCCCTCGGTCCGATCGAGGATGCGCTGGTCAATGCCGGAGTGCTCGATGCCCCGGCCCTCAATCCCGACCAGGCCGCAGTGCTGGCGAACGGGATGGCCGGTTCAGCCCTGGCAGACCGTATCCCGCTGCCCACCGTGTTCGATCCCCCGCGCGAGGTGGATCGTGCCCCGCATACCCAGCTGACCCTGCACGCGCTGACCCGGCACGCGCGTCTGGCCGCGGGCACACCGCCGCTGGCCTACGTGGGCCTGGCGTTCGATTACGTCGGCGTGCGCCTGACCGGGCATGAGAGCGAGGCGCAACCGTGCCGCGTGCAGGGCAAGCGCCTGCTCAGGATCACGCGCCACCGCGCCGAGGAACTGGCTGCGCTGGAGCGGCTGGAATCACTCGGTCTGGTGCCCGCGGTCGATTGCGAAGGCCTGCCCTGGGAGCTGACCGAGGTGCTGCCCGAGCACGCCTGGCTGTTTCCCGGCACCGGCTATACCGGCGCGCTGGAAGTGAACACGCCGGCGCGCTGGCTGTCGATGCGCCCACGGCTGGAGTCCGAAGGCTTCGACATCGACTACGCGCCCAGTTTCCCGTTCGAGGTGCTGGATGCAAAACCGCGCTGGTATGTGCGCGCCGTTCCCGATCGCCGCCGTCGCAACTACGTGCTGGAAATCGGGCTTGAAATAGACGATGCGCGGGTCAACCTGCTGCCCGCGGCCAGCCAGGCCCTGGGCGAGCACCAGTTCGACCTGATGGCGGCCGAGTCCGAAGCCGACGACGCCTGCTGGTACGCGCCGGTCGACGAGCGCCGCCGCATTCCGGTTGCGCTGTCGGAACTGCGCGCCCTGCTCAAGCCGGTGGCCGAGCACCTCGAACGACCGGTTGACTCGCTGCGCCTGCCCTGGGGCCAGGCCGGTCGCCTGGAAGAGTTGGCTGCGGCCTTGCCCGTAGACGGACTGATGGACGCGCCGGCGCGCCTGAAGAGTCTGGCCAGCCGTCTGCGCACGGCAGCGCGCAAGGCCGAAGCCAGGGTACCCGAAGGATTTGTCGGCACGCTGCGCCACTACCAGCTCGAAGGCCTGCGCTGGCTCAATGCGCTGGCCGCAGCCGGGCTGGGCGGGGTGCTGGCCGACGACATGGGCCTGGGCAAGACCGTGCAAACATTGGTGCATGTGCTGGCACTGAAAGATGCCGGCGAACTGGACCACCCCGTGCTAGTGGTAGCTCCGACCAGCCTGCTGCCCAACTGGGAAGCGGAAATTACCCGCTACACGCCGTCCTTGCGCACCCTCACCGTGCACGGTCCGCAGCGCGCCGAACAACTCGCACAACTGGACGGCCATGACCTGATCCTGACCAGCTATGCCCTGCTGCCGCGTGACCTGAAAGCCTACAAGCGGCACAGGTTTGCCCTGCTGGTGCTGGACGAGGCGCAGCAAGTCAAGAACCCGCGCACCCAGGCGCGCCGCGCCGCCTGCGTGCTGCGCGCCGCACGCCGTGTGTGCCTGACCGGGACGCCGCTGGAAAATCACCTGGGCGAGCTGTGGTCGCAGCTCGATCTGGCCGTGCCCGGCTTGCTCGGCGACGAGCGCCATTTTCGCAGCCAATACCGGATCCCGATCGAGAAACACGCTGATGCCGAGCGACAGGCGCGCCTCAATCGACGCATTGCCCCATTCATCCTGCGCCGCAGCAAGGGCGAGGTAGCGCGCGAGCTGCCACCCAAGACCGAAATCACCCGTCGTGTGGTGCTGGAGGGGCGTCAGCGCCGCCTGTACGACAATTTGCGCACCCGTCTGGCGGAAGAGCTGCGCGAGGTGATTGCAGAGCGCGGCATCGAGAGCAGCGGCATCGTGGTGCTGGATGCCTTGCTCAAGCTGCGCCAAGTGTGCTGCGATCCGCGTCTGGTCAAGCACGACAGTGCACGCCGGATCACCCAGTCGGCCAAGTTCGAGCTGCTGATGGAAATGCTGCCCGAGCTGATTGCCGAGGGCCGGCACATCCTGCTGTTCAGCCAGTTCACCGAAATGCTGGGCCTGATCGCCGCCGAGCTCGACAAGCGCAAGATCCGCTATACCACGCTGACCGGCGAGACCCGCGACCGCGCCACGCCCGTCGAGCAATTCCAGCAGGGCGAAACCCCGCTGTTCCTGCTCAGCCTCAAGGCGGGCGGCGTCGGCCTCAACCTCACCGCCGCCGACACCGTGATCCACTACGACCCGTGGTGGAATCCGGCCGCCGAAGCCCAGGCCAGCGACCGCGCCCACCGCATCGGCCAGGACAAGCCCGTGTTCGTCTACCGCCTGATCTGCGCCGACAGCGTCGAGGAACGCATCGAGGCCTTGAAGGCACGCAAGGCCGAACTGGCCGACGCCATCCTCGCCGGCGGCGGCACCCGCGACCGTCTCAGCTTCAGCGAAGAAGACATCGACACCCTGTTCGCCGCGCCAAGTCCGACAGGCTGCTGAGCCCGAATGACTCGCTGTAGGGTGTTGCTGAACGCAGTGAAGCGCACCATCGTTGCGGGGAGTCGGGAGCAGGGAGTCGAGCCCAATGCCATGTCCGGTTTTATCGCGCGCCTGGTCAGGTTCGTTCGGCCGTCAAGTTTCAGGACACGGTTCCGTCCGGCAACGTCAAATCAGCCCACGCGCAGCCATCGAGGTGGGGTGGCCGGTGCCGACGACCAGGTGATCGAGCACGCGGATACCGACCAGGGCCAGGGCCTCGCGCAGCTCGCGGGTGATGGCACGGTCGGCGGCGCTGGGCTCGGCCACGCCTGAAGGATGGTTGTGGGCGAAGATCACCGCGGCCGCATTGTGCTTGAGGCAGGCGCGCACCACTTCGCGCGGGTGCACGCTGGCGCCGTCGATGGTGCCGCGGAACAGTTCCTCGAACTCCAGTACGCGATGCCGGTTGTCCAGATACAGGCAGGCAAACACTTCGTAGGGCAGGTGCGCCAGGCGCGACTTGATGAAGCGGGCGCTGTCATCGGGGCTGTTGAGGGCGGGCAGGCTCTTGAGCTCTTCACACAGGCAGCGCCGGGCCAGTTCCAGGCTGGCGATCAGGCGCGCCCGCTTGGCCGGCCCGATGCCGGTCACCGGGGCGATCTCGGCGCCCAACAGCGGCGCCAGGCTGCCGGCTGCGGTCAGCAGCTCGCGTGCCATTTCCACGGCGCTCTTGCCGCGTGTGCCGCTACCCAGGAGCACGGCCAGCAGCTCGGCATCACTGAGCGCGGCGGCGCCGTGCTTGAGCAGGCGCTCGCGCGGGCGTTCGGTGCTGGGCCATTCACGGATACTCATGCTTGCCGCGTCCTTGATGGTGGGACGTCCAGTTTGCAAGCTTGTCCGTTCGGCCGCGATCCGCGCTCGCCGCCGATTCGGGTAAGCTAACAGGCTGTCATCGTGTAGTCCGGGCCTGACATGAGCCGAATCCTGCTGGGGATCACGGGCGGCATTGCTGCCTACAAGAGCTGCGAGTTGTGCCGCCACTTGCGCGCGGCCGGATACGAGGTGCGCGTGGTGATGACGGCCAATGCCGAGCGATTTGTCGGTCGCGCCACGCTGCAGGCGCTGAGCGGTCAGCCGGTGCGTACGAGCCTGTGGGACGAGGCGGCCGAAGCGGCCATGGGCCATATCGAACTGGCCCGCTGGGCCGACACGATCCTGATCGCCCCGGCCACGGCCGACGTTTTGGCGCGTCTCGCACACGGTCGCTCGGACGATCTGCTGACCACTTTGTGCCTGGCGTCTGCCGCGCCGCTTGTCGTGGCGCCGGCGATGAACCAGCAGATGTGGGCGCACGCGGCCACCCGCGCCAATGTCGATCTGCTGCACTCGCGCGGCGTGCAGTTTCTGGGGCCGGCAGAAGGCGAGCAGGCCTGTGGCGATATGGGTCCCGGCCGGATGCTGGAACCGGACCGGATCGTGGCCGCACTGGAGCCCGCGTCCGGGGACGAGCAAAATCTGCAGGGGCTTCGCGTGGTGGTCAGTGCCGGTCCGACCTACGAGGACATCGACCCGGTCCGCTTCATCGGCAACCGCAGTTCGGGGCGCATGGGTTTTGCCGTGGCCGAGGCCGCAGCGCAGGCCGGCGCGGGAGTCACCCTGGTCGCAGGTCCGGTTCATCTGGACACGCCGCCAAGTGTGGCTCGGCGTGTTAATGTGCGCAGCGCCGGGCAGATGCTGGCAGCCATGCGCGAGGCGGCGAACGGAGCCGATATCGTGATTGCCGCGGCCGCCGTGGCCGACTACCGCCCGCGACAGGCGCTGAATGAAAAACACAAGAAGCAGCCCGGCGAATCCGGGCTGGAACTCGTCCTGGTCGAGAACCCGGATATTCTGGCCGAGTTGTCGGGGCGCCGACCGCGGCCCTTCCTGGTGGGGTTTGCCGCCGAGACCTCGCAGCTTGAAGCGCATGCACGCGGCAAGCTCGAGCGCAAGGGAATCGACATGATTGCCGCCAATCGGGTGGGTCGGGATCTGGGATTTGATCGCGCCGACAACGCCTTGAGCGTGTACTGGCAAGGCGGCGGCGAAGATTTGCCGCAGCAGTCCAAACAGATGCTCGCCCGCAAATTGCTGGCATTGATCGCGCAGCGCTACCGGCATGCGGCAAGCACACCGGGTGCGGCCACATGAGCGAGCGTCCGAGTGTTGAACTCAAGGTGCTTGACCAGCGCCTGCACCAGTGGGGCCTGCCAGACTACCAAAGCGAGCAGGCGGCCGGCATCGACCTGATCGCCTGCCTCGACCAGCCGCTGCCGGTCGCGCCCCAGGCAGCGGCGCAACTGGTACCCACGGGCCTTGCCATGCACATGGACCACGATGCATTGTGTGCCCTGATCCTGGCGCGCTCGGGGCTCGGCCACAAGCGCGGTCTGGTGCTGGGCAACGGCACCGGCGTGATCGATGCCGATTACATGGCGCAGATTTTCGTCAGTGTCTGGAACCGCAATCCGGATGGCGAGGCCATCGTGATCGAGCCGGGCGACCGCATCGCCCAGATGCTGTTCGTGCCGGTGGCGCGGCCCGATTTCCGTATCGTCGAGGCATTTGCGCGCACCAGCCGCCGCGGTCTGGGCGGCTTCGGCTCCACGGGCAGCAAATGAGCTGTCGGCCCGGACGAGCATGGATAATCCGGGTTAACATCAAGGATTCGCGCAAGTGGCACAGGATTCCGATTCAGACATGAGCCGCACCGAACCAGCGCCGGAGGCCGTCTCCGGCAAGGGAAAAGCCAAGCCTGCGACCGGTGCTCAGGCTGCAGCAGCGCTTGACCGCACTCTGGCCTTGCTGCGTGACGCACGCCGTTTGTGGCGGTCACTGGCCAGCGTCGCCTTGCTGGTGCTGGGCGTGTTTCTGGCCTGGCAGGCCTGGTTGCTGCGCCAGGACCAGACCTCAACACAATCGATGCAGCAAGCGGTGAGCGCGGCCGTGCCGTACCTGAACAGGCCCCTGCAGTCTGATCTGGACAAGGTTGCCAAGGCCGTGGCCGCGCCGGAACTTCTGGCCGCGCTTGTCACCGACAGTGACCAGGCCCGTCTGCAGGCGGCGGAATGGCTGAAGCAGTTGCTGCCCGGTGCCACCGACGTGACGGTGTTTTCGACCAGCCCCGATGCCCTGCTCAGAACCGGCAAGGACGCCCTGGGCTATTTGCGTGCCGCGGAATTGGCCCGAGCGCAAAGTCAGGGCACCCGACAGGTGGGTGTCAGCGGCAGCGTGGGCAAGACCCATCGGCTGAGTATCGTGCAACCGGTGAAGGATGGCGAAAATATCGTGGCGTATGCGGCCATTGCATTGCCATTCAATGCGCTCAACCGGACATTCCACAGCGATGTCTTTCTGCCCAGTGGCCGGCTCGACCTGCGTCTGGGCCCGGATGAGGATTCCGCGCCGCTGATGCAGCGCGGGGAAGCGGATCGCAAGGCCGTCGATGTGGCCGAGCAACTGAACGGCACGGACATCTGGGTCACCGGCACCCGCGCCTCGCGCCGCGCCTGGTTCCCCGACAGCATTCCGGTGGCACCATTGTGGGTGCTTTCACTGCTGGCCCTGTTCGGCGCCGGTGTCATCAGTTGGGGCGAACGTTTGCAGCGCGTGCGCGAAAAAATGCCCGGCCGTGGCAAGCGGGTTGATGAGCCCACCTTTGCCCAGGTACTGAAAAGCGGCGCCGATGAGTCGGCGGTGGCCGAGCCGTCCAACGGGGCTGCAGCTCAGCCGACCAGCACAGCCATCGACCCGGGCAGTGTACCGGTCGAGCGCAGCATCTTCCGTGCCTACGACATCCGCGGCGTGCTCGACAAGACCCTGGATGCCGGTGTGGCCCGTCTGCTGGGCCAGGCGATTGGCAGCGAAGCGAAAGATCGCGGCCAGGATGAAATCGTGGTCGGCCGGGACGGGCGCCACTCCGGGCCAATGCTGTCGTCAGCCCTGATCGAGGGCATCCGCTCGACCGGCATCGACGTCATCGACATTGGCCAGGTGCCGACGCCGGTGGTCTACTTTGCCTGCTACCAGCTCAACACCGGCAGCGGCGTGGCGGTGACCGGCAGCCACAACCCGCCCGACTACAACGGCTTCAAGATCGTGCTGGGCGGCGAGACCCTGGCACTGG
>CBFGSA010000051.1:0-18728 GCA_965651365.1 uncultured Rhodanobacteraceae bacterium
GCCGGGCGTTCGCCGGCTGCGAACTGCCACTGGCAGTTCGGTCCGGCTCACCCAGAAATATAGTTCTGCAAGTGCTCGATTTCCTCGCTCTGCTCGTCGATCACGGCCTTGACCAGGTCGCCGATCGAGACCAGGCCGATCAGGCGCTGGTTTTCGAGTACGGGCAGGTGGCGCATGCGCTTGCTGGTGCACAGTTCCATGCATTCGGCCACGCTGGCTTCGGGGCTGACGGTGATCACGGGCCCGGTCATGATTTCGGCCACGGGCGTGTCGGCCGAGTGGCGGCTCTTGAGGATCACCTTGCGCGCGTAGTCGCGTTCCGACATCAGGCCGGCGAGCGTGTCGCCGTCCATCACCACCAGCGCGCCGATGCCGTGCTCGGCCATGCGCCTGAGGGCGTCCAGTACTGTTTCCGAAGGCTTGGCGGTAATAACGTCACTGCCCTTGCTCTCGAGAAGGTGCTTGACCTGGCGCATGCGAATCCTCCGATTGGCGAAAACCCGTTGCGTTCCGAGTGTAGCCGGTTGCTGCTGTCGGCAACAGTGCAGCCGAGCAATCAGTTCATGCTGACCGTCGGCTTGTTGCTTCGCATGTGTTCGCGGATCAGGTACAGCGGTCGCTGCTTGGTCTCGGCGTAGATGCGGCCGAGGTACTCGCCGATCACGCCCAGGGCCAGAAGCTGTACGCCACCCAGGAACAGAATCACCGTCATCAGCGACGGGTAGCCGCGTACCGGATCGCTCCAGATCAGGGCTTTCAGAATCACCCAGATACCGAAACCGAAAGCCGTCAGCGAGGTCAGCAAACCGGCCCAGGTGGCGATACGCAGGGGCAGGGTGGAGAAGGATGTGATGCCTTCAACCGCGAGGTTCCACAGCCGCCAGTAGTTCCACTTGCTGTGGCCACTGTGGCGGGGATCACGCTGGTAGCGCAGCCCGGTCTGCTCGAAGCCGATCCAGGCGAACAGGCCCTTCATGAAACGCTGACGCTCCGGCAGGCGCTGCAGGGCGTCCAGGGCGCGCCGTGACAACAGACGGAAATCGCCGGTGTCGCGCGGTATGGGCGTGGCCGACAGACGGCCCATGGCGCGGTAGAAGGCGGCCGCGGTGAAGCGTTTGAAACGGGTTTCGCCGGCGCGTGATTCGCGTACTGCGTACACCACATCGCTGCCCTGGCGCCACTGCGCCACCAGTTCAGCGATCAGTTCGGGTGGATCCTGCAGGTCGGCGTCGATGACCACGACCGCGTCGGCATCGCTGGCTACCTGGTCGAGTCCGGCGCTGAGCGCGGCCTCCTTGCCGAAATTGCGCGACAGACGCACGCCGTCAATGCACGGATCCCGGGAGCTCAGTTCGCACATCAGCCGCCAGGTGTCGTCGCTGCTGCCGTCGTCAACGTACAGTACCGAGCAGTCGAGATCGAGGGCGTTCAGCACGGCCATTAGGCGCAGATGGAAGCTCTCCAGTACGGCCGCCTCGTTGTAGGCGGGCACCACGATGGTCAGTTTTTGCGTATGCTCGGTAGTCATGGCCTGCCGGTGCGTGGATGCCGCGGATGCGGCGAGGTTACGTAGGATGTGCCGCCCAGTTGACGCATCTGCTGTTCAATCCATTGTGCCCGACGTTGAACGTAGTCGGAGGGGCGATTGGCGTGCATCCGCCGTGGGTTGGGCAATACCGCCGCCAGCAGCGCTGCCTGATGGGCGTTGACCTGGCTTGCAGGCACGTCGAAGTAGCGCGGTGCGGCGGCGCCGACACCATAGATGCCGTCGCCCAGTTCGGCAATATTGACATACACCTCCAGAATGCGCCGCTTGGGCCAGGTGGCCTCGATCAGCACAGTGAACCAGGCTTCCAGACCCTTGCGCACGAAGCTGCGTCCGCCCCACAGAAACAGGTTCTTGGCCGTTTGTTGGCTGATGGTGCTGGCTCCGCGCAGGCGTTCGCCCTGGTCGGCATCGGCAATGGCGTCCTGGATCGCGGATACGTCAAAGCCGTGATGAAAGGGAAATTTCTGGTCTTCCGAGGCCACCATCGCCAGCGGAACCTCGGGATTGATCTGCGCCCAGGGCAGCCAGTGGTAATGCAGCTTGAAGTTGCGATCGCCATCATGCTGCGCGGCAATGCGCTGCTCCAGCATGAAGGCGCTGGTCGGTGGCGGCACAAAGCGGAAAATCAGCACCGGCAGCCAGCTCAGCACAATCAGCGCCGCGGTCAACCACAAGAAAGGCCGCAGCAGCCGCCATTTAAGGCTGCGCTTGCGCGCGGCGTGTCGTTTGCGTCGTTTGGCCATGTAACTAGCCCGGATTATTCATGCCCGGCCAGTGTACTGGCGTGACTGCAGCACAGGCATGCCGGGCCTCCGGTCGCTGTCGCTTGCCGGCATGGGCTCGCGGAGTCGGCCTGCGCAGCCTGCGTGCCCGCATCACGCGGTTTGCGTATCCGACAACCAGGCCTTGGCCGGTTGCGGTTCGGAATACAGAAAGCCCTGGCCGAACCGGCAATCCAGTTTTTGCAGCGTGTCGGCCTGTTGTACGGTCTCGATACCCTCGGCAATAACCTGCATGTTTTGCGAGTCGGCCAGCGCCTTGATGGCTCGCACGACGGGCGTGCTGCCACGGTCGTCGGCGCGCAGATTGGTTACAAATGAACGGTCGATCTTCAGAGTGTCGATGGGGAACTGGTGCAGGTAGCTCAGCGACGAATAGCCGGTACCGAAGTCGTCGAGTGAAATGCCGATGCCCGATTTGCGCAGGGCCTGCAGCGTCTTGCGCACCTGCTGCGGGTTGTCGAGCAGAACGCGCTCGGTTATTTCGATGCGGATGGCTTCAGGCGGGACATTGTGGCGCGCAAGCTGCGCCATCACCTGCTCGACCAGGCGCGACGAGCGGAAGTGCCTTGCGGAGAGATTGATGGCCACAAAGCGTCCCTGGCGCGCCAGTTTGGGCGTGACCCCCAGCACCAGGTCAAACATGTGCCAGTCGATCTGCTCTTCCGAGCCACTGTCTTCGGCAACCTGAAGAAACATTTCCGGCGACAGTCGGCCACGGGTGGGGTGATTCCAGCGCAGCAGCGCTTCGTAGCCGATGATGTCACCGTCAGACAGGCGCACGATGGGCTGGAAGAACGGCACAAACTCATTGCGCGTCATGGCACGGCGCAGATCGTTCTCGATTTCCTGCAGGTCGGTGGCCTGCTTGCGCATCTGCTCGTCGAACAGGGCGTAGCGCTGACGTCCCTCTGCCTTGGCGCGGTACATGGCCGTATCGGCGTCGCGCAACAGTTCCTCGGCACGCCGATAGTGCGGCGCGGCCATCGCAATGCCTATCGAGGAGGTGGTGTAGAGTTCCTTGATGCCGAGTCGGAACGGGCGGTTGAGGGCGTCGATGATGCGATCGGCAACACGGCAGGCTTCGGCGCCGCTGGACACGTTTTCCAGCAGCACGCCGAATTCGTCCCCGCCCAGTCGCGCCACCACGTCCTGGCCCTTGAGGCAACTGCGGATGCGGCCACCGGCCTGGAACAGCAGATCGTCACCGACCATGTGCCCGACCGAGTCGTTGATGACCTTGAACCGGTCCAGGTCAAGGAACAGCACCGCAAACTGGCGTGAGGGATCTTGCGTGTACACCTCCAGCGCCGCGCCCATGCGGCGCAGCAGCATGCTGCGGTTGGGCAGCCCGGTCAGGCTGTCGTGCATGGTCTGGTATTTCAGGCGCTGCTCGATTCGCTCGCTCTTGAGAATCTGCTGGCGCAGATGATGATTGGCTTCGGCCAGTGCCTGGGTGCGGTTGTTGACGCGCTGTTCCAGTTCGGCATTGGCCCGCTTGAGCGAATCGGCGTTGCGCTTGCGTTCCAGCGCGTTGCCGATGTGATAACCGACAAAGCTCAGCACGTCCTGATCGCGCTCGTCGTAACGATGCTCGGCCGAGTAGCTTTGTACCGCCAATACGCCAATCGGCTCGCCGTCGATGGCCAGAGGCACGCCCAGCCAGCAGACCGAGGTGGTGCCGCTGGACACGATCTTGCCTTCGTGCTGCAGGCGCAGGGTATTGTCGCTGTCGGACAGCAATGCCTTGCCCGTGTGCAGCACATATTCGGTCAGGCCCTGACCGCGTTTGCGACTGGCCCGCTCAGGGTCGAATTCGTCCACCGAATACGGAAACTCGAGCCGCTCACCATCGCTGCTCAACAAGGCGATGTAGAAGTTGCGCGCATACAGCAGGCCGCCGACCACTTCGTGCACGGCGCGGTAGAACACGTCCAGGCCGCTGTTGCTGCCGGCCAGTTCGGCAATGCGAAACAGAGCTGCCTGCAGGCGCTCACCGCGCTGGCGCTCCAGCACCTGCTGCTTGAGCACGCGATTGGCCTGCTCCAGCGCGCGGGTGCGCTCGGCCACGCGCTTGCCCAGCTCGATGTGGGCCTGGTGCCGCTCCAGGGTGGTGCGAACGTGCTGGGCGACGTAGGTCAGCAGGGACTTGTCCTCGCGGTGGTAGCGGGCGTCCTCACGATAGCTTTGCACCACCAGTGCCCCGACCGCCTCGTCACCGTGCATCAGCGGCACGCCCAGCCAGTCGACACAGTCGGGGCCGGCGCCTTGCAGCGGCCCTGAAACCTGTTCGGCCAGCTCGGCCGGCGAACCCATGAGCGCCTGAGCGTCACGAATGACATACCAGGTGGGCGAATGTTGGTAGCTTTCCAGCGGATAGTCCCGCTCCGGCTCGGGCGGATCGTCGTCGGCGACATCGACAAAATAGGGAAAGCTGACCGACTTGCGGTCGGCCGAAGTGAACACCAGGTAGAAGTTGTCGGCATACATCAGACTGCCGATGGTGTGGTGCATGGCGCTCAGGACCGAGTGCATGTCGCGGCTGCTGCTGGCCAGCTCCGCGATCGTGTACAAGGCGCGCTGCAGGCGCTCGGCCCGTTCCAGCCGGTGCACCGAGTCGGCCAGATGGCGCATGGCCCGCAGTTGATCGTCGCGGGCACCGAGCAGCCGGGCGACCAGTCCCAGGCGACGCTCGAACTCGGAGGGGTTCATGCGCTCGGGCAGTTGCACCAGAAGCGCGTTGCGCGACTTGTCACCCAGGGACAGAACCATGCTGCCGGCGGGCTGCTCGCCCATGGCGGCGCCGTTCTTGTCGGTTTGCGTGACCGCGATGCGAGCGCCGGGCGCGAGCACGTGCAGAAGTTGACGCCCGGCCAGGACCAGGGTGCTGCGATCACGACTTTCGAGCAGCTCGACCAACGCCTTTTCGAAGGCGTGGTCCAGCGGCAGCAGGGAGGCTCCGTTGGCTGGAGTCTCCGCGGCAGATTTGGATCGCTTGCGCAAAGCCCCTCCGCGGGTGCGGTCAGACTGCCAAGTCTGCGCTATCGGGCCGGTTCATACAATCCCCGCAAGTCATGCATCGGGTCAGGAGGCGTTGCCTGGCGCTTGATCATTCTGCATTTGGCTGCACAAGAGGTTGTTTTCGCCGAATTTCGTCTGATTTTGACAGCTTTCAGTGGGACATTCGCAAAATTGTTCACACGCTGTTGTTTTTCCGTAAAAAGGAGTACCATCAACCTGCAGTTCCGCGCAGACGCTTTGATCATGCAAGCTCGGGTTTTGACAGGAACTTTTGCTCCCCGTGCGCAGTCGAATCGTTTGAGCCGGAGTCACTGGAGAATCAATGCGTTGCGCCTTTGCCATTTTGCTAGCCGTTCTGCTGTCGCCAAGCCTGGCGTCCGCACAGCGTCTTGCGCCTCCGCTGCAGGCGGGCCAGGCGGCGCAAACAGCCGCGACGCAGACGGCGTGGGTGGTGCCCGTGTGGCAGGCCAGCAACGGTCATTTGATGGCGGCCCTCCCGGACGACGGAGGCTGGCTGCAATCGCCCTTGCGCGTGGTTGCCAACGAACCGGCTGATCATGCCGACAAGTTACTGAGCCTGGACGGCAACCAGACTTCTGCCGGTCTTGTGCTTGGCGCCGGGTCGCGCCTGTATTCAAGCGTGCGCATCAACAGCGTTACCGGTCCCGCTGCCAGCACGCAATCCTGCCAGGGGCTGGCATCGCCGCGGCCCGCCTGCCTGCGTGGCCAGCATCAGACCTGGCGCGGTGGCGCACTGTCGGGTGGCTATCGCGGCAACGGCCTGCTGATCGATCTGGGCATGGACTGGATGCAGCATGACCCGCGTGATGGCGGTCTGCTGCTGGTGGTGCCCAATACCGAAAACGCCAGCCTGATGGGCATTCCGTCACAATGGATCGACTCGCTCAACCGCATCCGCGCCAGCGGCAGCCTGCAATTGGGCGACAGCGGCACCCATCTGGACATGGGCGCCAGCGTCGGCCGCGTGCGCTTGTTGCCCGGTCACTCACGCCTTCCGGGTGGCGATGGTCTGCAACTGTTTTCCGGCTATTCGCCGGGCATGGACAGCATCGACCAGAAATCGCTCAGCATCGGGGTCGGTCGGGGTGCGATCAGCGGCAGCATTGTCGGTCGCGTGATGCAGCCAGAAGGTCCCGGCCGGGCCAATACGGGCCTGATGCAGCAATGGAGCGCCGTCGATCTGGGCATCACGGTTCGCTTGCCGTGGGAAGGCGAAATCAGTTTGGGCGCACAAAATCTGTGGTCATCCGGGGATCGGAACAAGTTGCCGAATCCGGATCGGGATTCGGCGCAAAGCCGCATCCCCTACATCCAGTACCACCAGGAACTCTGACCAGCCCGAGGATGGGGATCAAGGCTTGCCGCTTCCCTCTCAGCTCGATCACCTGTCATGCTGCACTGGGCGGTGTTGGCAACGAAGTTGCGGAGTCATGGCTGTGCCCCTGAACACGGTTTTCCGTCATGACGAAATCTCCCAAGCAGGAACTTGCCGCACTATTTGAGCGAAACGGTTACTTCCGACGGCAAAATAGCCAGCGCTTGTCAGCTGAAGGGTCACAACGCTACAAAAAGGGTAGCGAGGTCCGTCTCATGGCCAAGTCGGAGGCAGAGGTCGTGCACATTCGCGAGCTTCTCAAGGCTCTGGGCTTCTCGTCCGGCCGCCCGTTTGCGAAAGGTCAGCAGTACGGCATCCCCATTTATGGCCGCGAGCAGGTTGCCAGGTTTTCCGCCTTGGTCGGCAAGCGATCCGCTTGGGGAGCCCCTGATCGAACCCGGCACAGGCGTCATGAGCCGGGCAGGTCCAGCAGCGGCCCGGCTCACGAACAAGCGTGCCTGACGCTCAGTCGCTCGCAGATGAACCCACGCGGATGCGCAGGTCGCCGCTGAAGGTTTCGAGGTGGATGCTGCCGCCGCCATCGCCGATTTGAGTGGACAGCTCGTTGCCGGAACGGTGTTCGTGCCCGGAGGTCTTGCCCACGTCGCTGTTGATGTCGCCGCTGAAGGTACTCGCATTGATGCGGGCTGCCACCGATCTCGGCAGCGTCAGATTGACATCGCCGCTCATGCTGTCGACGCTGATCTTGCCTGACGCCGTGACGCCGCCGCGAATGTCCAGGTCGCCGGACACGGTGCTGGCATTGAGGCGCTCGAATGGGCCGCCGGCCACGCGGATGTCGCCGGATACGCTCTCCAGCTTGCCGTGGTCGCCGATCCGTCCGGCCTGCACGTCGCCACTGACGGAGTCGACGTCGATGCGTGTCATGTTGCCGGCCAGGCGCACATCACCGCTGACAGTATCGACATCGACCGCGGGACTGTCGACGGTGATCTCGATCCGGCCGCTGACCGAATCGACCGAGATCTTGCCGCCCTTGAGCTCGGTCAGTCGCGCGTTGGCGCTCACCACGTCGACATCCACGGCCGCAGCCGAGGGCACCATGACGTGCAGTGTGGTGGCCTTCATGTGGGTGTCATTGCCCCAGCTGAACCAGCCGCCGGACTTTTTGCTGGCCTCCACCTTGAGACTGAGCTTGTGGCTGTCGCCCTCGAACTTCAGTGGTTTCGCGCCCTCGCCCAGGCTGCCCGTCACCTTCACTTCGGGGCGATCCCAGCCGGTCACCGTGACCTCGCCAGACACATTGCTGATCGAGATCTGGCCGTTCGCATCGAGTGCGTGATTGAGCTTGATCGGCGTGCCGGCCTGGACCAGGCCAACGCCGGACAAAAGCAATATGGGAAAAAGTATCGGGTATTTCATGGCAGATTCCTCGCATTCCATTCGGTTGACGTGGTTGGTTTCATAGCTGCGCCAGTTGTTGCAGGCGCTGTTGCTGGCGCTCGGTACGGTCCAGCAGCGTGTGCAGGTATTGGGCTCTCGGAGTCTCGGCCAGCGCCAGGTTGAGTTGCTGGCGGGCGGCGGCAAGATCGATCGCGGCGCCACTCAGGCGCGGATCCTGCGGTTTCCAGATGCGGGCCATCGAGGCGGGTCCGGGTCGTGACTTGAGCGTGTGCTGCTGACACAACAACAGACCTGCGGCCAGGACGATGGCCGCCGCAATGGTCCAGGCCGGGTGCGGTGCGCGCTGGCCTGGTGCGCCTTGCAGTTGTGCGGCAATGCCGGGCCAGAGTTCGTGTGCCGGCTCGGTATCATCACGCAAGGCGCGCATCTGTCGCAGATAGTCGATTTGGTTCATGGGCTTTTACTCGGGTGTTCAAGCGCCTCGCGCAGCAGTTTGCGGGCGCGGTGCAGTTGTGCCTTGGATGTGCCGATCGCCGTGTCCAGCTCGCGGCTGATGTCCTGGTGGCGCCAGCCTTCCACGTCGTGCAGGACCAATACGGCACGTGCACGGGGCGGCAGTTGCGCGATGGCGGCTTCCAGTTCGGCGCGTTCGGCGGCGCAGAATGGTGTCTGGCCCTCGGCTTCCGGTTCCAGTTCCAGTGGCTGGCCCAGTGGATCGGACTTGCCGGCGCGTAAGGCGAACAGGGCGCAGTTCACCGCCAGTCGGTACAGCCAGGTTCCGAAGCTGGCCTGCTGGCGAAAGCTGTCCAGTTTGCGCCAGGCCTGCACGAAGGCGTCCTGCACAAGATCCTCGGCGCGTGCGTGGTCGAAACCGACCAGGCGCAGGATCACGCCGTGCACGCGCCCGACATGGCGTCGGTACAAGTGCTCGAAACTGGCGCTGTCGCCGCGGCGGGCAAGGCGCACCAGCTCGGCGTCATCCGGGTCGCTGTTCAGCGCAACGGGCATTGTCGAATCGGCGGTAGCGAGGCAGGCGTCCATCTTGCCAGCTTGGATGCCTGTTGCGACGAATGGGTTTGAACGGTGGTGGCCGAGAATCGGGAATCGGGATTCGGGATTCGCGTAGGGCGGGAGGAGCGCGCAGTTGCGTATTCCGCCACAGGCATGCGACTGACAACGGCGGGATTTGCTTCGCTGCTCCCGCCCTACTTCTGCCGCTCAGCCATTGGCCAGCTCCGCGGCAACGCGGTTCCGCTCGGCGCGCAGGCGGCCAGGCAGGCGCTCGCCGTAGCTCTCCAGGTATTTGCCGATGTCGTCAAGTTCCTGGCACCAGCCGTCGCGATCGACATCCAGCAGGGTTTCGATGGTGTCAGGGCCAATGGCCAGGCCTTCGGAATTGATTTCGGCGGCCTTCGGCACGATGCCGACGGGGGTCTGGCGGCCTTCGGCATCGCCCTCGATGCGCTTGATCATCCACTCCAGCACGCGCAGGTTGTCGCCGAAGCCGGGCCAGATGAACCTGCCGTTGTCGTCCTTGCGGAACCAGTTGACGTGGAAGATTTTCGGCAACTTCAGATCGGGCCGATCGAAGCTCAGCCAGTGCGCAAAATAGTCGCCGTAGTTGTAGCCGCAGAACGGCTTCATCGCCATCGGATCGCGGCGGATATGGGTGCCCACGTCGGTGGCGGCAGCGGTGGCCTCGGAGGCCATCGAGGCGCCCATCAGCACGCCGTGCGTCCAGTCGCGCGCTTCCACCACCAGCGGCACCAGCGCGGAACGGCGCCCGCCGAACACGATCGCCGAGATCGGCACGCCTTGCGTGGCCTCGGCCTTTTCCGACCAGCTCGGGCACTGGCTGGCGCGCACGGTGAAGCGCGAATTGGGGTGCGCCGCCGGACCGTTGCCAGGCGCATAGTCGCGGCCCTGCCAGTCCTTGACCGGCTTGCCTTCGCTCATGCCTTCCCACCAGGGCTGGTTGTCGGCGGTGACGGCGACATTGGTGAAGATCGCGTCGTGGCCAAGCATGGCCAGGGCGTTGGGATTGGTCTTTTCGCTGGTGCCGGGCGCGACACCGAAATAGCCGGCCTCGGGGTTGATCGCCCACAGGCGTCCATCCTCGCCCGGCGTCATCCAGCAGATGTCGTCGCCCACGGTCCACACCTTCCAGCCGTCGCGACGGTAGCCTTCGGGCGGAATCAGCATCGACAGATTGGTCTTGCCGCAGGCCGAGGGGAAGGCGGCGGCGATGTAGTGCGTGTTGCCTTGCGGGTTTTGGATGCCGACGATCAGCATGTGCTCGGCCAGCCAGCCCTCGTCGCGGGCCTGGTTGCTGGCGATGCGCAGGGCATGGCATTTCTTGCCCAGCAGCGCATTGCCGCCGTAACCCGAACCGTAGGACTTGATCAGGCGCTCGGCCGGGAAATGCATGATCCAGCGCCGCTCGGGATCGAGCTCGCCGGTCGAGTGCAGACCACGGACGAAGTGGCCCTCGCGCTCGATCCGCTCCAGTGCCGGCGCGCCCATGCGCGTCATCAGCGCCATGTTGGCGGCCACGTAGGGGCTGTCGGTGATCTCCACCCCGCAACGCGACAGCGGCGAGTCGATCGGACCCATGCAATAGGGAATCACGTACATCGTGCGGCCGGCCATGCAGCCGGCAAACAGCGCGTCGATCTTCTCGTGCGCCTCCTCGGGCGCCATCCAGTGATTGTTGGGCCCGGCGTCCTCGCGCTCGGGGTGGCAGACCAGGGTGAGCTTTTCGACCCGCGCCACGTCCTTCGGATCGGAGCGATGCAGATAGCAGTCCGGGTGCGTCGCCGGATTGAGCTGGATCAAATCGCCCGAGTCCAGCATCAACTCGACCAGCGCCTCGTATTCGGCCTTCGAGCCATCGCACCAGTGGATGCGCCCGGCTTGGGTCAGGCGGGCGGCCTCATCGACCCACTGATTGAGAGAATCCAGCTTGCTGCTCACTGCGTTGTCCTGTGCAAAGGCGGGGATGAGGGCGAAGGTAGTCGGCGGGCAGGGGCTTTGCAAGTTTTGCCAGCGAGGCGGGAGTGGGAAGTCGGGGTCGGCTAAACTGTGCCGCAGTCAAGCGGAGTCTTCTGGCGCAGGCAATGAAACGCTTCGGACGGGCAGGAATGGTGGCAGGACTGTTGTGCGTGGTTGCTGTGGCTGCGGTGTTTGTTGTGGCCGAGTCGGGCCTGCCGGACTCGCTGTTGCCGGACCAGCAACACGCCAGAACCCAATCCACCGAGCGGCGGCTGGCCGCTGGAGATGTCCAGTCGCCGATTGCGGCCAGTAGTCTGGCCTTGTCCAGCCTCTGGCCCGGCACTCCTGCCCGCTCTGCTCGGCATTCTCCAGCAAAGGCGGGTACCAAGGTTCCGAACCCTCCCGCAGACAAACCGTGGGCCGCGACTTACAGGCTGCTTGAACCGCTGGCAAAGGACGGCAGTGTGGCCGCGGCCAGGCGGTTGTATGAGGATACCTGCCGTTGTCTGAAGTATCATGCGCTGCCGACGATCATCACCGGCGAAACGGCGAGCTTCCAGGTCCCGGGCGCGTCATCCAGTGCCGCAGCGGCGGCCTATGCATCCAGACTCGATCGGCTGTCAGAAGATGCAAGGCAGTTGACTGCGATGTGCAAATCAACCGACTCTTCGACGCTGAAGCAGGCCTTGCCCCGCGTTCTGGAGAATGCCGCGGTGCTTGGTGTTCCGGGCGCGGGAACCTGCTACGTGTCAGGGCAACTGTTTGGCTACAGCCAGTCTCCGGAAGGCCAGGCATTCAAACCGGAATACCGCCGGGTTGCCGGGCAGATCATCCGCGCGTCCCTCGCACGCGGCAACTGGCGCATGCTGCATCTGCTTACGCATGCCGCCGACGAGAAGAGTCGTTTCGCGTCGTCCTGGGTGCTGCCCTTGCTTGGCAATGATCCGAAGGTGTTGTACGGATTGAACCGGCTGGAGCTAATGGGCGCGACCGGAGACGAAGCCAGCGAGATCCAGTCCAGGCTTGTGGAGATCGCCGCCCGTGCGGGCCTGTCACAGCAGGATGTCGCCTACCTGGATCAATGGGCAGAGCAGATGTACGCGAAGTATTTCAGGGACAAGCCACGGGAAGGCGTGTCTGGCGGTGCCTGCCAGGTCCAATAGAATCTCGCGACTCGCTCGGCTGCGTTCAGCAACACACCACGCCCGCGCTCTGCGCACCGAGCCCCGGCGCGGATACTGAAGTCAGTGGCAAGCAACCATCCAGGGTGGGCAGTGTCCGGCCCGGCCATCGTGGCCGGTCGTTCGCCGACTGCGAACCGCCCCCGGCAGCTCGGTCCGGCTCACCCCGAATCCCGGCTCTCAAGGCACCAACGTGGCAATCAGGTGCCCGACGTATTCGTCGTAGTCCTCGTGGCTGATGCGTTCGCGGCCGAAGACCAGGTTCATCTGCATGAAGCCGAGGTAGGCGGCGTAGGCCAGGCGGGCGCTGTTTCTGGCCTCGATCGGGCTTTGGCCGATCTGGCCGTAGGCTTCGCCCAGCAGGGCCAGGTGGCGCTGGGCGGCGCGTTCGACCGCATCGCGCACACGTGGCAGATCCAGCGCCTTGAGCAGGGCCGCGTGCACGCGGTGCGACTGCACCTCGGCGGCGACGCGCTGGAACAACTGGCGCAGGCGCTCGCGCGGGTCGGCAATCGAGCCCAGGGATTCCAGCAAATCCTGCTCGCCATGCTGGCGCCAACGTTCGAGCACGGCATCGATCAGGGCGTTGCGGCTGCGGAAATGCCAGTAGAAGCTGCCCTTGGTTACGCCCAGGCGCTGCGCCAGCGGCTCGATCGCGAGCTTGCTCAGGCCTTCTTCGGCGACCAGTTGCAGGGCGGCATCGACCCAGTCGTCGGCACTCAGGCGTTCACGCGAGGTGTTTGCAGGCTGTTGCATCGGAGGATGATACCGTTATTTCCCGGTTCCGCCAAAACATGTTTTCAAATCAGTGTGATGGCACATACGCCAAGGTATTGACAAGCGGGCCTTTCCTTACCATACTCTAAAGTATGGAAGCATGTGTGCGAATGCCGGTGGTGCAGGACAAGCTGCCTTCAATCGACGGCTTGCCGCTGGCCATGGAAATCCACGGGCCGGCCGACGGGCCGTGCCTGGTGTTTTCGCATGGTTTCGGCCAGACCCGCGGTAGCTGGTGGGCCACGGCCGGGCGCCTGGCGATGCATGGCTGGCGCTCGACCCTGTTTGATGCACGCGGCCACGGCGACAGCGGTCGCCAGGCTGATGGTGACTATGTGCTGGATGACCTGGTGGCTGATCTGGCGGCGGTAGTGCGGACGCAACCATCCCCGCCGGTCCTGGTCGGTGCCTCCATGGGCGGGCTGGTCAACATGGTGGCGCTGGGGGAGCAAGCGCTACCTCCCTGCCGCGCCCTGGTGCTGGTGGACATCACGCCGCGCTGGGAAACGGCCGGGGTGGATCGCATTCTGGGCTTCATGCGCGCCTTTCCGCATGGCTTTGCCAGTCTGGACGATGCCGCGTCGGCCGTCGCGGCCTATCTGCCGCAGCGTGCCCGGCGCAAGAGTGAAGGCCAGCTCAAGGCGCTGTTGCGCCAGAGCGCCGATGGCCGCTGGCGCTGGCATTGGGATCCGGCCATGCTCGATTCAGTCGCCGAGCGGCATGCTGACTACCAGCCGCGCCTGATGGCGGCGGCGGGGCGCATCAAGCTGCCGACGCTGCTGCTGTCCGGCGGTCGCAGTGATGTGGTATCCAGTGAGACGGTGGAGGAGTTTCGTCGTCTGGTACCGCACGCCACGCACGTCGAACTGCCCCGTGCCACCCACACCCTGGCGGGTGACGACAACGACGCCTTTGCCCGCGAAGTGGAACGTTTTCTGGACAGCTTGCCGGCAGCCGCTGGTCAGGCTTCTGCAATGAATCATCGATGAGGTATTGACCCATGTCTGCCATTGCTCCCCTTGTCCTTGCCCTGATCGTTTCCGGCGTGTGCGCCTGGATGCGAACCGGCCTGCGCACCTGGACCGTCGCCACGACCGTCGGCATCGTGCTGGCCGGCCTGATTTTTGCCGCGCCGGTGGCGCTGTGGGTCACCCTGATCGTGTTTGCCGTGATCGCGCTGCCGCTCAACCTCGACCAGGTCCGCCGCGAGTACCTGAGCAAGCCCCTGCTGGAGCTGTTCGCCAAGGTCACACCCAGCCTGTCCGATACCGAGCGCACGGCGCTGGAAGCGGGCACGGTCGGCTTCGAGGGCGCGCTGTTCGCCGGCAAGCCGGACTGGTCGGAATTGCTGGCGCAGCCGGTGCCGCGCCTGAGCGACGAGGAGCAGGCCTTCATGGACGGGCCGGTGGAAGAACTGTGCGCCATGCTCGACGACTGGCAGATCACCCATGAGCTGGCCGACCTGCCGCCGGAGGTGTGGGCGTTTCTGAAAGTCAACAAGTTCTTCGGCATGATCATTCCCGAAGAGCACGGCGGCCTCGGGTTTTCGGCGCTGGCGCATTCGGCCGTGCTGCAGAAGATTGCCAGCTTGTCGATGACCGCCGCCTCCACGGTGGCGGTGCCCAACTCGCTGGGCCCGGCCGAGCTGCTGCTGCACTACGGCACCGACGAGCAGAAGGCCGAGCTGCTGCCGCGCCTGGCCGACGGGCGCGAGATTCCCTGTTTTGCGCTGACCGCGCCGAATGCCGGGTCCGACGCCACCTCGCTGACCGATTACGGCGTGGTCTGCAAGGGCGAGTATCAGGGTGCCAACGTGCTGGGCTTGCGCCTGAGCTTCGACAAGCGCTACATCACCCTGGCGCCGGTGGCGACCCTGGTGGGCCTGGCCTTCCGCATGTACGACCCCGATCACCTGCTGGGCGACGAGGACGATCTCGGCATCACCCTGGCACTGCTGCCGCGCGACACCGAAGGCCTGGAGATCGGCCGCCGCCATTTCCCGCTCAACATCCCGTTCCAGAACGGCCCGGTGCGCGGCAACGACGTGTTCGTGCCGCTGTCGGTGCTGATCGGTGGCCCGGAAATGGCCGGCCAGGGCTGGCGCATGCTGGTCGAGTGCCTGTCCGTGGGCCGCGCGATCTCGCTGCCCTCCAACGGTGCCGGTGGCGCCAAGGCCGCAGCCGCGGCGACCGGGGCCTACGCGCGCCTGCGGCGCCAGTTTGGTCTTGCGATTGGCCGCTTCGAGGGTGTGCAGGAAGCGCTGGCCCGGATTGGTGGCCACACCTACGCTGCCTCGGCACTGTCGCGCGCCACCGCGGCCGCGGTCGACCGCGGCGAAAAGCCGGCCGTTTCCTCGGCCATCGCCAAATACCACGCCACCGAATGGGGCCGCATGGTGGCCCGCGACGCGATGGACGTGCATGGCGGCAAGGGCGTGCAGATCGGCCCCGGAAACTACGCGGCACGCGGCTGGCAGGGCGTGCCGATCGGCATCACGGTCGAGGGCGCCAACATCATGACCCGCAGCCTGATGATCTTCGGCCAGGGCGCGATCCGCTGCCATCCCTATGTGCTCAAGGAAATGCACGTGCTCGACATCGAGGACAAGGACGAACGTCTGCGCGAGTTCGACAGGCTGCTGTTCGCCCACGTCGGCTTCGGCATCTCCAATGCCGTGCGTGCCTTCGTGATGGGCCTGACGTTCTCGAAGATCGGCCAGGTGCCCGGCGACGACTACACCAAGCGCTACTACCGCAAGCTCAACCGCTACTCCGCGGCGCTGGCGCTGTGCTCGGACATTGCGATGGGCGTTTTGGGCGGCAAGCTGAAGTTCAAGGAAAAGCTGTCGGCGCGCCTCGGCGACGTGCTCAGCCACCTGTTCACCGCCAGCGCCATGCTCAAGCGCTACGAGGACCAGGGCCGGCCGGAAAGCGACCGGCCGCTGCTGGCCTGGGCCTTCCACAACAGCGTGTGGGAGATGCAGATGGCGCTGGACGGCGTGGTCCGCAACTTCCCCGTGCGTCCGATCGGCTGGCTGATGCGGGCGCTGGTGTTCCCCTTCGGTCGCCGCGAGGTGCCGCCGTCCGATCGCCTGGGCCACCGCGTGGCGGCTCTCCTGATGGCGCCCAGCGACACCCGCGACCGGCTCACCGAATGGGTCTGTCTGACGCCAACCGACAACAATGCCATCGGCCGGCTCAACGCACTGCTGCCCGAGGTGATCGCGGCCGAGCCGGTCGAACGTCAGGTGCTCAAGGCCATCAAGACCGGACAGATTGACGTGCACGGCGAAGCCGCGCAGCTCGACCAGGCGCTGGAACTGGGCGTGATCAGCACCGACGAGCACGCCTTGCTGACGCGGGTGCGCGAGCGCGGCGCGGAGTTCATCGCCGTCGACGACTTCAGCACCGACGAGATGCGCGCTGCCGTGGTCCGCGACAAGAGTCAGGCGATCCTCGATGGGAAATCCGGCCAGGCCAGGCCGAAGGGGAAAAAACGCAAGGCCGCTTGAATCTGAATCGGGGGTGACCGACGATAGGGGTTCACTGAACGGAACCCCCATGCATGGCGCCAGGTGGCCACAACGCCGATCACGCACGCCTGGAAGCCCTGCTGGCCGAGCACGCCGAGCGGGTGCGCATGGCGATGCTGCGCTACCGCCTGCCGCAGCACGGCATCGATCCGGAGGAAGTCGAGCAGCAGGTGCGCATCCGGCTGTGGAAGGCGATCCAGCGTGACCGGTCCGGCGCCTTTGGTGCGTCCTACATCCAGAGGATCGTTGCCAGCGTGGCCATTGATGCCATGCGCCGCGCCCGCGTTCGGCCATCCGAGCCGGGGGCGGAGGACGACGAGTTGGGCATGGACCGGCTGGATGCCGACACCGCCCAGCCTGACGAGAGCGCCAGCGACGAGCAGCGCGTGCAGATTCTGGCGCGCTGCATGGACGAACTGCCTTCCCGGCGCCGACTGCCGATCAGTCTGCACCTGGAGGGCCACAGCTTCCGCGAAATCGGCGAGATGATCGAGGTTTCCGAGGAAGCGGCAAGAAAACTGGTCTCGCGCGGCATGAAGACCCTGCGCGCGGAGCTGAAGAAATTGGGAGTGGATGTCGATGACAACTGAACATCGCCAAATCGATAACGAAGCCTTGGCGCGGCTGTACCAGCAGCTCGGCGACCCGGAGCTTCCCGCATGGCTGGATGCCGATGTGCTGGTCGCCCACGCTGCCGGCAATCTGTCACCGGCGCTGGCGCGCCGCGTGCAGCGCCTGGTTGATGCCTCGCCGGCGCTGGCCGCAATCCACCAGAGCCTGGTTGGCCTGGCACCGCACGCCGAAGTACTTGCGCAAGCGCTGGCTGTCCAGACCCAGCCAGCCGCTCACCGTCAGGTGCGCCACGCTGCGCCGCGCCATGCCGTTCGCCGTGCCGGGCATCACCGCCGCGCACGCTGGATGGGCGCTGCTGCCGCTGTGCTGGTCGCAGTCGCTGGCGTTTGGGGCTGGCAGCATTTTGACCTTCGCCAGCAGGCCGCCACGGCCAGCGTGCAACCCGCCGCAACGGTCAACAAACCCGACACCATCTTTGACAGCAGCATGGACGGCCAGCGCCTGGCCTCCAATCCGGCCGAGATCCGGGGCGACAGCATCTTCCGCGCCGACTTCAAGCACAAGTCGTCGTAGGCTCGCTGCGAGACTCGAGACTCGAGACTCGAGACTCGGGACTCGGGACTCGGGACTCGGGAGTCGGGAGTCGGTGCCGGTTGAGGTAGGTCGAAGGCGCACTCCCACGGATTCTTCCCGCTCCGCGCCATTTCGGGATTCGCCGTGCTCGGCCCAAGCTGCAATGGCAATGCAGGGTGCTGCTGAACGCAGTGAAGCGCACCATCGTGACGTTGCTGGCTTGCGGCTACTGCGGGTCGGCCCTGTGCCAGACCAGTGTCACTCGTTCTTTCAACCCGGTGCCGGACAGCCACAGCCGCCCGCTCGTATCCAGTTCCACCGTCCGTTCGGCGGGGATGCCGATGATGGCCGGGACGCTGGATTGCAGTGGCGTGTGGATAACCCGGCCCTGTTCGAGTTCCGTGCGATAGGTGCCAGTGTAGAAATTGGCGGTACGCGCTTTATCGGCTTCGCTCGGATTGGGCAGTGGGTCCCGATTTTGCGCCACACTGACATAGCCGTCGTCCGTGTAGATGAGCGTGCCGTTCTGCGCACCCGGCCATTCGAAAGCCTCGCCGTTGTCCCGGTGAACGATGAAGCGCTCCAGCTTCCAGACGCCGACCAGATCGGCTTTTGTCAATGATTTCATGACAGACTCTTTGCGTTTGGTTGCAAGGCGGCTTGGGACAAGGCCAACGCACGGCCCAAAATCCGGGTTCCCGGCCCCCGGTCCCCGGCCCCCGGTCCCCGGTCGCCCGACCCTTGGTCGCGAATTCCGAGTCCCGAGTTCCGAGTCCTGTTTGTTTCACGCAAGCAACCATCCTTGGTGGGCATCGTCCGGCCCGGCTCCCTGCCGGGCGTTCGCCGACTGCGAACTGCCACTGGCAGTTCGGTCCGGCTCACCCCGAGTCCCGAGTTCACGCCAGCGCCAACTCCCGCGTGGCCTTGAAGCGGATATCCGGCCAGCGCTCCTCGGTCAATTGCAGATTGACGCGCGAACTGGCCAGGTAGA